>CANGAC010000001.1 GCA_947451425.1 Bacteriovoracaceae bacterium
AAAAGCATGTTTCATTGTCAGTTGTTCTAATCTTATATACGATGTCCGAACTAATATTCATTCCCGGGTAATGCGTTGCGAGAGGCGCTTGATATAGAATGAAAATCCTCATTAAAAGAGTCATCGGATCATCCAGTGTGTTGCGATCTCTCTTTGTAAAATTTCAGAACACGAAGAGAAAGCTTTTCGACAAAGATGCGCTCGCACTTTCTGAAATCAGCAAATCCGGTAATCACAAGAACGTTTTCAATTTCATTTACGAGAAGAAGTACTGGCAATCCAGCGAGAGCGTTTCTGGTTGGGGATCAACCATGGGCATCACTGAGCCGCTGAGACCAAAGCTGGAAAAGCTTCTAAGTGATCTAAAAGTGAAGAGCTTCCTGGATGTACCGTGTGGCGATTTTAATTGGATGAAAGCAGTTAACTTCGGCGACATAAAATATATCGGTGGGGATATTGTTCCGGGTCTGGTCGATGAACTTAATAAAAAGTATGCCGATTCAAAACGTAGCTTCATGTTGTTGGATGTCGTCTCTGACAAGCTTCCCGAAGTAGACGTAATCTTTATCAGAGACTGCTTCATTCACCTGGAAAACAGTCTTGTTCTGAAAGCTCTTGAAAATATTGCCAACAGTAATATTTCATATGCAGTCATTACCCATGCCCCAAATACCATGACGAATATGAATATTGAAACCGGTCAGTTCAGAGACATAAATCTCTGCAAGGCCCCTTTCAATCTTCCGGCTCCGGACATGGTCATCAATGAAGGTTGTGTCGATCCTTTGCTGGTAGATAAATCTCTGGGTGTTTGGAAAGTTTCCGGGATGCGGAGTAAGTCATGATCGCCGAAACTGCGAAAGTTTATTCAAACGTGAAGCTTGGGAAAAATGTCATCATCGAAGATTTCTGCCTGATCGGTGTTCCTCCACGCGGGACTAAAGACGGGGAGCTTGAAACGATCATTGGTGATAATTCTGTTATCCGTTCTCACACTGTCATCTATGCCGGAAATAAAATCGGGAAAAACTTCCAAACCGGCAATAAGGCCAACATCCGTGAGCTGAATGATATTGCGGATAATGTTTCCGTAGGTACGCTTTCAGTTGTTGAACATCATGTGACGATTGAAGAAGGCGTACGGATTCACACTCAGGTTTTTATCCCTGAGTTTTCGACACTCAAAAAGAATGCGTGGGTCGGACCTAATGTGGTTTTCACCAATGCTCCGTATCCGCAATCCAAAAACGTAAAAGACTCTCTCATCGGTCCGACTTTGCATGAGAACGCAATCGTAGGCGCAAACTCAACTCTTCTGCCCGGTGTTCATATCGGGAAGGATGCAATTGTAGGAGCTGGTTCAGTAGTCACAAAAAATGTTCCAGAGGGAGACGTGGTGGCCGGAAATCCTGCCCGTTTCATGAAAAAGAAATCAGAACTGCCTTATTAAGGAAAAACTATGACGATTCATTTTGTAGACCTCGATGCTCAATACCAGACGATCAAAGGTGAAGTTCAAGCTGCGATCAACGGGATCCTTGAGAGTAAAGATTTTATTCACGGGAAGTCCGTAGAGAAGTTCGCGAAAAACTTTGCTGCTGCCCAGGGGTCTAAACACTGTGTGGGAGCTGCAAACGGAACATCGGCCATTACAGTTGCTCTTCGTGCTTTGAATGTTCAGCCGGGTGATGAAGTGATTACCGTCGCGAACTCATTCTTCGCTACACCAGAAGCCATCGCAGAAGTTTATGCCAAACCAGTATTTGTAGATTGCGATGCCGATACATATTCCATCGACATCTCTCAGATTGAAAAGAAGATCACCAATCGCACGAAAGCAATTATTCCGGTTCATCTCTACGGAAACCCTGTTGATATGGACGCTCTAATGAAAGTCGCTAACAAACATAACATTCCGGTCATTGAAGACTGTGCTCAGGCACATCTCGCGACCTGGAACGGTAAAGGTGCCGGAACTTTCGGCGCTGCTGGGACTTTCAGCTTTTATCCCGGGAAAAACCTTGGAGCTTACGGTGATGCCGGTGCCATCACTGTCCAGGATGATAAGCTCCATCAATCAGTTGCCATGCATGTGAACCATGGCCGTACGAAAAAGTATGAACACGATTTTTGTGCAGGTAACTTCCGCATGGATGGAATCCAGGCCGCAGTTCTTGATGTGAAACTTAAATATCTAAGTCAGTGGACTGAAAAGAGACGTGAACTTGCCGCTGTCTACGAATCAATTTTAAAACCTGCCGGGTTCAAAACAATTGGCGTTCGGAAAGAAGCCAAATGCGTTTATCACATCTATCTTCTGGAAGTTTCGAATCGTGATGAAGTCATGAACCACTTTAAAACTCTCGATATTCATTGTGGCGTTCACTATCCAATTCCCCTTCATCTTCAGCCAGCGCTGAAACACCTTGAGCACAAAAAAGGTGATTTCCCTGTGACTGAGAAGGCCTCAGAGAGAATTCTTTCTCTTCCTATGTATGCAGAACTTTCGAAAGCTGAAGTAGAGAAGGTTTGCGCTGAGTTGATGAAGGTTGCGAAGAAGTAATTACTGACCAGCACCAGTCAAAACAGTCTTGATTGTCTTGATGATGACGAGAACATCTAACCAGATGTTCCGGTTCTTCACGTAGAAGAGATCGTACTGGAGCTTTTCCATAGAATCTTCTTTCGAAAACCCATAACGGAAAGTTACCTGCGCCCATCCTGTCACACCAGGCTTCACCAGATGTCTCAGACTGTAGTAGGGGATGTGGGGAGCGAGTTGCCCGGAGATAATCTCGGGTCTTTCAGGACGTGGCCCCACAAGGCTCATTTCGCCTCTGATAATGTTGATCAGCTGAGGAAGTTCATCTAAGCGGGTCTTTCTCAGAATCATCCCTAATGGAGTAATGCGGGCGTCACCTGGTTTCGCCCACTGTGCGCCACCTTTTTCAGCATCAATTACCATGGAACGAAGTTTATAGAGAGTAAAAGGCTTGTTGTTGAGACCTGTTCTTGTCTGAGTGAAAAAGATTGGACGCCCGTGAACCAGAAGGAGAATAGGGAAAAGAACGAGCGCTACTGGGATGAGAGCTACCAGCATGAGGACCGCAACGACCCGATCAATGATACTTTTTAAAACATCATAGCTCCGGGATTCCTGATGACCGCAGTATTCAATGAACCAGGACTCATCAATGGCACGAATCGGAATTTTCCCCGAGATACTTTCCGCAAACTTCGCCAGATCGATGATTTCGACTCCCGATCCCAGCATCGCAAAAACTTCTTTATAAAGTTCGGAGTTTTTAGTGACGTTTCTTTCGATCGCCACAAGCTCGATACCAGACATTTCAGGAACTGAACTGAGGTCTGATGTATAGGAGCTTACGATTTTGTATCCAAGATGAGGCTTTCGGTTAATTTCTTCTTCAACCAGAGAAATTGTATCGGGGGAGCCAATGACGATGGTGTTTCTCAGTCTGCTGGCAGCACCAAAATATTTGAAGAAAAATCTGCGCCAAAAAAACATTAAGGGAAGAGACGCTATCGCGATAAGTACGAGATTGGTCTTAGGAGACACACCGACTTTTCCTGGCATCAGATAGATAACGAGAAAAGATACAACTACGGAGAGAAGGGTTCCGCGAATAACGGAAATCGGAAGATTCGCAGGATTGTAAGTCTTCAAAGTATAGAGACCCTCGATGAAATACATCAGGATCCAGAATGGGAAGAGAAGCGAGAACAGATTAATATGTCGCTCAAGATAAGCGATGGAAGGATTTCCGCTCTTTCTGATGAGAACCACGATCCCCATCGCCATGAAGAGAATCAGAGCATCTACCAAAAGGAGAAGGATGGACTTCGCACGGTTCGACATTGCAAAAACTTATCTTCTTTTCCCTATTTCATCTACAGCTAATTAGTAATTCATATAGGTTAGCCACCAGATTGACCCATTTTGGTAGTGTGGTACACTACCATGGAGTTTGGATTGGCGAAGTTCATACCGGATTTTTGGTTACTGGAGTTTTTGAAGAGATCACATCATCTGGAATTGGATTTTTGGAACACTAATAAAATCTTTCAAAAGCATGGGATCACCGAAGATCAGGTTGAGTCTTGTTTTGCAGACATCACGATAGTTCCACTGGGACTTCAAACGGAACCCTTGAGTAATGAGAAGCGATACGGAGTATTGGCCAAAGATAGATCAGGAAAAATTTTATTCATTAGTTTTACTGTGAGGAATGAAAAGATCCGTCCAATCAGTTGTCGAGTAGCGAATCAAAAAGAGAGGTTTATGTATGGCAGGTAGATACGTAAAAGAATCTGGACCAGAGTATGATGAGCTTGAATTTGATGAAAAATGGTCTAAGGATGCTCAGAAGCGTCTGATGAGAAGAAAGATGCCTACCAGTCTCACACTTCCACCTGAAGTTGTAGATGAGTTAAAAGCAATCGCAGAGAAGAAAGGAATTCCTTACCAGGTTTTGATGAGAAGTCTTGTCATGGAAGGATTAGAGCGGCTTAAGAAGTCTTCGTAGTTTTCAGATTTGCCACTGAGATGGAATAAAGAAAGAAAATCATCGACGCATTATTCGCATCGAACGTTACCTCAAATTGACTTCCAACTACAAACGCCACTCCGAATGGGATAATCATCGCCCTAATGAGTCCCCCCGCCATGAAGCATTCATAGGCCCAGAGAAAAAGCCATCCCAGGAAAAGAAATAAGCCGATGAGCCCTGTACCTGAGGCCACTTCCAGAAAGAGATTATGTGAATGGGCATCGTCATAATCTTTTTTATCAAGATCGTAATCGTGCTTGATGCGTTTTAACTGCGAGTGAAAATTCGAAAGTCCCCAACCAAGAACGGGTCTTTCTTTAATGGCAATCACTGCTGCTTGCCACTGACTTCTTCTGATCTGATCGGAGTTATTACTCTTATTGATGATGAAGCGGGAACTTCCACCAGCGGTACTGCTACCGAAAAGATAAAATCCTGTCAGAGTCATCACAACGATCGCGGCTGCTCCACCCATTAACAAACCAAGTTTTGGCCGGAAGTAATACATCACAAACGGCAAACCGCAGAGAAAGCCCAGAAGTCCACCGCGAGTGTAGGTCACATACATTCCAAGAAAGCCGATCACGAATGCTGGCAGACCCACGCGCCAATCAAACCAGGTGGATATTTTCTCTCGATGTAAAAGCGCAGAGAGAACCATCATGAGAATCATCGCTGAGCCGTACCCATATCTCATGGTATCGGTAAAGCCTTTGACTCTCGGAACTCCGGTCATAAATTGGTAAAGAGCATATAGTCCCGCGATGATAATGCTCGCGAGGAAAACGTTTACGATTATTTTTTTCGCTTTCTCCGATTCCTCAAACAACCAAACTCTGAAAACGAAAATACCGCCAAGACCATAGAGATAATATTTCAGGCGACCGAAATTCTTAGATGGCTTAGGGATGATATCCAGATTCAGGAGAAGGCTGAGAAGAGCAATAGCGGTGAATGCAAGAAGCCACCATGCACTTTTGGGAAGTGCGACGTTCTTATTCTTAATGGCGAGATAGGAATAATAGCAAAGGGGAATGACAAACAAGACCTGGTACGCGGAAAGGATAGTAACTGAAGTTAAAATCCCTGCTGCGAGAAAGAAGAGGGCGGCGTTTGTGACTCTGATCATGGAATAAAAGTATCAGATTTAGTCTCAGTGGACACGCAATAAATCCTTTGCGTTGAGCCGAATTCCTCAAAAAAACCGTGTTTTACGTCATTCAGGCCTGCTCCCATTCTTGCTAAGAGCTGTGATAGAATACCTCTAATCCCGGAGGTAATCATGGGGGCCCTCGTGTTCGATAATCAGGTTTTTGACAGCTGGCTTACGGCTAAGTCTCAGGAGATTTTATCTAAGGTTGATCGTGAAAGAATCACGACTGAAGAAATGTTAGTGTTAATCCTGAAAGCTCAGACTAACCACTTTCATCACATGGATCTGGAATTTCGGGAAGAATTTAAAAAGATTGATAATCGTTTTGAAAAACTTTATGACTTCATGAAGTGGCAAGGAGGGATTCTCCTTGCCCTGTTTGCAGGTATCTATATTAAAATATTTCTTGGCTAACTACTTACACGCCTGGTGAATTTCGTCTTTTTTATCGTCAAACTTTCTTGTCGCAAAGTTATAGGTAAAGTTCGAATCCCAGCTCATACAAACGATGGCTCCCGGAATTTCTGTTGCCGGAGAGTCAACGGTCGCTGGAACGTCATCGATCTTATGCAGGCAAACTTTGAAATTCAAACTCGCATTTCTGGCCGAAACCTTCATCGTTGTATCGTCGATATCCCAACCTGATGGAGTTGGAGCATCCTGGATATAGATCTTATTATCCTTGAGGTTAGAAATCTTACCGGCCCATGAACCATATGATTCAGTGACCATCGGATTGGCGTAAACATAATATGAGTTTCTTGGGATAAAGATCCCGCGAAGATCATCATAACCTGCGTTTGCGTTTGACCAGTAAATAGGATCGCGATCACTTGCAGAATCGAGTTCGAAGCCAACGTGCTTGAAAGGTCTCGATCTGTAACCCCAGAACTCGCGGGTACCCATTTTCACAGTACCCTTACTGTCAGTCTCGAAAACGCAGCCTTTGATGTATTGAATGATGGCATACTTCTTGAGATCGGCCTTGGTGGCACCTTCGATTTCAGCAGTCATCGAATTTCCTGCCATCCGATTCTCATTGAATTTCTGGGTGAAAAGCTTCATCCCTTTTACTTCGCAATTTCCTGCCGCACATTCAGGGTTTACCCATGACTTAACTGTAGGTACTGCGAATGCAAATGTTGAACTGAGAGCGAGAGTAACGATGATAAGGTTTTTCATAATTAGTTCCCCTCAGCTGGGCAAGAGCCTGGTGTGAGATCAAGCTGGCGATTGTAGATTTTCTGAATGCAATCAACATGACACTTCGGCATCGTCTTGCCTTTGTAGCAAACGAGTTTGTCTTCAGTGAGCCCATCGAGCCAGATGTCGTTACAGCCCTGGAGTTTTCCATTGATCTTGCTGATCGCAAGGCAGTTAACTTCTTCTTTATCGATCGCCTGAACCACGTGCAACCAGCGCGGTCCTTTGAAATCTTCCGGTTTCAGCGTTCCAGCATCGGACTTCGCCTTAATCATCTTCATCTCTTCATCCGCAGGCGGAAGGCTATTACAGTCAGCCGCGTATTCGGCCTGACTCATAATCTTGTAACCGAATCTGTATTGAAGATAATTGAAGCTGAGTTTGATTTCTGAGGCCGGTCTTCCGGTGATGTCGGCAATGTAGCCTTCTGTTTCTTTAAATGTGCGTCCGAACCACGCGTACTGAGAAACCCCTTCTTCATATCTATTCGTGTCCGTAAGACCACCGACTCTCACGCAAGGTAAGCCCTCTGGCCACGTAACGGATTGAGAGAATACGGATAAAGACATTATGGAAAGGGTAATCGCGAGCAGAAATTTCATTAGGTCCCCTTGGAGTAGGAGAATGAAATATCACGGATTGGCCATCGCCTTATGAAATGTTGAAAAGATTACACGTTAGTAGATGGATTCCCGGCCGAGATTCAGGGAGTAGCTGCATCTATTTCCGGTCACTTCGTCCCTGATATCATAGGTACCTGTGAAGTTCTTAATTCCGCCAAATTCCTGAAAACTCCCGACGAGGTGAAGAGTCTGGCAACCAACACTATTCATCGTCGTATCCGGCAAAGACCCGCAGTGACGGACGGTCGTATTGAGATTCTGAGACATGAGAGTACCTAAAAGCGATCCAAAATTATGACGGGGAATTACCCTGAGTGTTCCGCGATACTCAAAATACAAAGTGAGTTCACCGTTTGTTGCGAGCTCGAGTCTAGTGCCGCCGGAACCAATCAGATTGCAGTTGTTACCCGTATCCATTGCTTCTGCAACATTCCCCGCATACAGCCCACAGAATCCCGTGAGCGCACCGAAACCTGTTGAACAATGGGTGGACTCTTGTGCCTGCATTCCGGAGTTTGTGGTGTCTTCGTTCAAACTCGCAAAAGTCTGAGTTGATTCAAGAGGAATGCCGTTCAGATTCCTGGACACAATGGATGTGGGGACACTGGGACTAATTCCTCGAACGTCACTCGTTTCAATCAGCAGCGATTTTACTCCGCGATCATTTGGTGAAGGAAACACAATACTGAAAGTTCGTTTTCCATTGATCACATTTCCCGTCACGGCCGCATTCGCCGCCAGAACATTATCTGAGTATCTCCCTTCAATCATCGGTCCGTTTTCATTCCAGGCCAGGGTAAAATTCGGGCGAAGAGGGTTCATCGTATTCCCAAAAAGAGTGAATTCGCCGGTCATCCGGAAGTTCTGGGCGAAAGAATGAGAGGAGAAAATAAGAAGGAAGAGGAGGAAGGCCTTCATGGGAGCATTTTCCGCCTCCCGAGAGGGGGTGGAAAGACGCAGAACCATGGACAACCGGCACTAAAAAGCTGAGAATGAACCCACTTTTTTCATTCTTGAAGGGGCGTTTATGAAGCTTAGCATTATCGGTACAGGATACGTGGGACTTGTGACGGGAACTTGTTTTGCAGAAATGGGATACGACGTCACTTGTATCGACTTAGACGCGGCCAAAGTTGAAAGAATGAAAAAGGGCGAGTGCCCAATTTTCGAACCTGGACTTGAGCCCCTCATGCAATCCAATTTTGAAGAAAAGCGCCTGAGCTTCTCAACGAGCTATGACTCCTGCAAAACTGCCGACGCTATTTTCCTCGCAGTCGGAACTCCTTCATCAGACGACGGCCAGGCCGATCTCAAATATGTCTTCGGAGCTTGTGATTCGATCGCACCTTACCTCAAAGAAGGCGCCATCGTTGTTGTGAAATCCACCGTCCCAGTTGGAACCGGAAACAAAGTTCGCGAACACCTCAAATCTAAAACCACAAAAAAATTCTACGTCGTAAATAATCCTGAGTTCCTCAAAGAAGGTTCTGCAGTTGAAGATTTCATGAAGCCTGAACGGATCATCATCGGCTGTCTTGAAGATGCTGCCGGCAAAACAATTGAAGATCTTTATGAGCCATTCAATCGTCAGGTTAAGCGCACGATCCGCATGAGTAACATCTCTGCGGAGATGACGAAGTACGCGGCGAACTGTTTCCTCGCGACTAAGATCTCGTTCATGAACGAAGTTGCTCGTCTCTGCGATACAGTGGGCGCGGACGTTGAAGAAGTTCGTCACGGAATTTCTACCGATTCACGTATCGGTTCTCAGTTCCTTTATCCAGGTCCAGGTTACGGCGGATCTTGCTTCCCGAAAGATGTGAAGGCGCTCGTCTACACTGCTCGTGAGCACGGCCTTCGCTTCGAGATCGTTGAAGCCGTTGAGTCTGTGAACAAAGAGCAGAAGAAGTATCTTTTCACGAAAGTTCTTAAGCATTTCAAGAACGACCTCAAAGGCAAAACATTTGTACTCTGGGGAGTTGCTTTCAAAGCAAATACTGATGATATCCGCGAAACTCCAGCTATCGATACAGTCCTCGCTCTCCACGAAGCCGGAGCTAAAGTCCGTTTCCACGATCCAGCTGCTGCCGATCACTTTGAGCAATTCATGGTGAAGAAAGGCATCCCTGTTGATCAGTTCGAGAATAAGTACGACGCCCTTAACGGTGCCGATGGCCTTCTCGTTATGACTGAGTGGAAGCAGTACCGCGCACCTGATTTCGACGAAATCAAATCACGCCTGAAGACACCTGTGATCTTCGATGGCCGGAATCTTTATAATACGAAGAAGGTTCTGGAGCAGGGGTTTGATTACTATGCGATTGGGAAGGCGATAAAAGCTTAGTTGACACTTTTGGTTAAACTAAATTTTTCAATTCTTTATTAAAAATACATCATCCTCAATAACTTAACTGTTATCCTAAGGTAATGATTGTACTGATTGATGATGATAAGTTAATTCGACTTTCGTGGACAATACAAGCCAAGTCCAAAAACTTGCCCATCGCTTGCTTTCAATCAATAAAAGAGTTTCTTCTTCAAAAAGATTCATTCTCTTTCGACACTCAAATTTATATTGATTCTGACTTGGGTGGTGAAAAGGGAGAAGTTGAGGCTGAATTAATTTTCAAACTTGGTTTTATTAACATCACTCTATGTACCGGATTTATTGAATTGGACATTTCTCAATATCCTTGGATTTCAAAAAAAATTTCCAAAAGGCCTCCATTCTGAAACTTATAGCATTTTTTATTTTGATATCTAATATCCTCATCTTGAAAGCCTTCTGTGCTACTGGGCAAATTGGGTATGGATCATCAACCTCCTCTCTTACGTCAAAGAACCAAGAAAACATTTTCATGGCATTTGAATTTGGACTTATTGAAAGTTTAGGCGAAGAAAGAACTACAAAGATATTAGTTAGAAATCAGGATAATTCGGGCTCTAAAATTGGTGCTATTAAAGTTGCGAATGAATTATTAAATCAAAATGTCGCTGCACTTTTTGGGTTCTCTGGAAGTCATGATTCAGTATTGGTTGGGAAGTTAGTTTCTGGGAAAAATATTTTAACAATCGTACCAGGGTCAATGCATAACGACTTAGCAAGTTTTGGGGATGCTTTCTATACAACTGGCCATTCAATGGATTTAGAAGTTCAGAATACAATTGAGTTCATTGATAGAACATTCCCTAAGGCAAGAGGCGCGGTAATAATTAATCGTTATGCAGTTGCCTCTTCCAGTGCTGAGAAAATATTAATCGAAAAGCATTTAAATAACCCAAGAATAAGTTTGAAATTAATGTATCTCAACAAAGATTTAAATTTAGACGAAGTAGATCTCAAGTTTCTGAGAGATGGCAAATTTAATTTCTTGTATTTTACGGCTTACCCTGAGGCAATGGTAAACTTTGCTAATCAATTGGAGAAATCGAATATCGATATTCCCGTTGTGGCAGCGTCGAGTTGGGGACTAGGAGATTCCGATCTTTTAAGAAGATTCATTGTAAATAAAAAATCTCCACTGTATTTCTCCACGGATTGGATTATTCACAGTAAAGAATCTAAGCATTTTACGAATATTTTCAAGCTTAAATTTGGAAAAGAACCGTCACCAGAAAATGCTCTTGGGTATGACCTTGGGAAAATAGTTGGTGAAACAATCAGTAGAGTGGAAGGTAGTATGACTAGAGCTTCTGTTTTAAAGGCGTTCAAAAAAAATCTTTGTTTTGAGCGCTTGTCTGTTGGGCGTTTATGCTTCATGGAGACAGGTGGTCATTCCAGTATAAAACCCGTATTTTACCAATTCAAAAGTGATAAAAGCCTTCGGATTCAATGAGAGTAATGACTAAGGTTAAATACACCCTTTTAAAAAAGCTCTTGTTGATGCAAGTTACTGTTGTTCTTCTCGGAGCAATTGCGATCTCATCAACATTTCTTCTGTCTTCATTTATGATTGCGAGAAGCGATCTTGAAAATGAAAAAAAACAGATTGCCTCATATCTATTATTAAGGGCAGATGAGTGGACTGCATGGCACCAAGTAGGAATGACGAACTTATTATCTGAAGAGATGAATGAGTTTCAGAATCAAAATAGATTAAAGTCGATCAGATTTGTTTCTTCGCAAGATCCTGTGTCGAAAAAGCCTAATGAGCAAGATTTAGTTATTCAGATTCTGCCAGATCTTTGGATCCAAGTCGAACTAGAGAAGCAAAATCTTCTTCAGCTATTCTGGAAACAAAAAAACGTCGTTTATTCAATGTTGATACTTACTTTTTTTTTCTTGTCTGTTTCTTACTTCTCTTTCGTTTATTTAAGGAAGAAAGTTCACCAACCGATAGTTCAGCTAATTGATTCAATGAAAGGCAACATGAGCGGAGTAAGAGACGTCTCTAAAAGAATTATTGCAACCGACGAAATGAGAGTTTTCGTAGATGAAATTAGCTCTCTATTTGAAAGAATAAAAACAATGGAAAGAACTTCAGCGTTGGGCGTAATTACTGCACAAGTTACTCATGACTTAATGTCTCCGATTTCCTCGCTGGAAGTTTTTCTTGAGAATAGCTCCATTTTGGATGATGAGAAGGAGCTGCTTAGTCTTTCTGTTTCAAGAATTAAAAATATAGCTGCTGACTTATTGGAAAGAAATAGGAATGTGAATGGAAGGTTTTCAGGGATTAAAAAGAATATTGATGAACTTATTGTTTTAAAAAACGCTGAGTTCTCAAAGTGCAACTTTAATATTATTTGTGAAATTGACGGACTTACAGGGGAAGAAGCAATTCCACTTTCTGGTCTTGAGTTCCAGAGGATGGTTTCAAATCTTATTAATAATGCATATGAGTCTTATGAGGGGAAAGGCGGAGTGGTGAAGATCAAAATATCCAAAATCGAAAGCAGAATTAATATAAGGATTATAGATTTTGGGAAAGGTATGGCGAAAGAAATATTAGCCGATATAGGCAACTTTGGAACATCCTTTGGTAAAGCAAAGGGTTCCGGGATCGGTATTTATAGTGCCAAGGAGTTAGTTAATTCAATTGGAGGGGAGTTGAATATAACTTCAATTAGAGGCGATGGGACTGAAATTTCAATTAGTTTACCTTATCAAATTTAACTAATTGATAATATCCAACGTTCGAATCTACATTCGCAAATTTGAACCCAGCCTGCTCCAAAAGTTTTTGTAATCTCTTAAGAGTGAATTGTGAAGAGTTGTGATTTGCTGCCATTAGTAAATTGAAAATGCAGGTAAAGGTCGGCGAAGTTTCACCTTCATCTAATAAGCACTCATGAATATATAATGAACATTTATCTTCAGAGTCTCTATGTATATTCATTAAGATTTTTAAACATTCGTCTTCGGGCCAATCATGAAGGATATTACTTAAAAGATAAATATTTCCTTTAGGAATTGAATCAAAAAAGTTGCCTGGTATTAATGAAATCCTTTCAGTTATAAGAGTCCTTCTGATAATCTCCTTAGTTGTCTCGAGAACCTCAGGTAAATCAAAAACCTCGACAGTAATATGAGAATTCATATTGCATAATTCAATAGCCCACGCCCCCGATCCCCCTCCAATATCAATTAGTTTCTTATGATTTGATATCGAACTATTTTGAGCATGATAATTGGCTGGATAAGCCATCATGGAGTCCATCACATATGTAAAAGCTTTTGCAGTTTCTTTATCTATCGAGCCTGCCTGCCACATGTTGGTAATTACTTGACCTCTGTACTCCAAAGCTGCTGTGCCTTTCTGCAATGCTTGCTTAAACCTTTGGAGGATTTCTGGATGCGCCTTCCTTAAAAATTCATTTCCTTGATAATAACGGCTTTGTTTTAACAGGAAGTTTTTCGATTTTTCGTTTAAGTAATATATATCTGATTCACATTTCAAAAGATTAAGGCTTTCGAGCGCTTTCAATAATGCACTTGAGACATGCCTATTTAAATTCAAAGATAAGGCGAGTAACTCTGACGATGAAGGTTCGTCCTTTAGAAATTCAAATATCCCTAGATCTACCGCACATGAAATTGAGGCAAATTTTGCTGAAGCAATATAATAGTTTTCAAATTCTAGGTAATCTTCCGTGTTTGACATACTATTATAATATCCCAACGGGTTAAATTTTTGGTTTAAATTTTATGAAAAAATGGATTTCGTCTAGACCTTTTGCATGCTTCATGATTTTTGCAATTCTGATAGCGGCAAGGGATTCTTTCTCACAGCTTCTTCTTGATCAAAATATAGATCCCTTTTTCATGGTTTTCTGCTTCTTTTCAATAACATCCGTACTGGCGTTTGCTTACGGCAAAATTTTCAAACTAAAAACTATTCCATTGGCGGAGAATTTCAAAGAGAAGGCTCTCCTAGGGGTAATAACTTGTAGTGCATTTCTATTAACACTTTTTGGAATAAAATTAATTGGTGCTTCGATTTTTAGTTTGGTTGAGCATTGCTTGATACCTATCTCTACATTTTTCCTAGCCGTTCATTTGTTAAAAGATAATGCAAGTAAATCAATGTACGTTGGAATTATCATTTCAGTTGTTAGTGTTTTACTTTTCCTATTCGCCATTAATGATTACGAATTTATTGTTTTTAAAAAGGATTGGATTGCAGGGATTTTAATTGCTGTACTCTGCTCTTTATTAACTTCTATATCTTCAATATTTCAAAAGAAGTTGCTTTTAAAGAATCATGAGCCCTACCAGGTTTTGCTAGCTCGCTTTACTTTACCCTCTGCTATGGTATTTGTTTTCCTTTTACTAAAAGGTGTTGAGATTCCTGGATTTGTAAATGTACTGAAGATCGTAATAATCAGTATTTTCTTTTTTTCTTTGCCTCTTTTGCTCTTGCTTCAAGGATTTGTCAGATCCTCTATGGCAAGGTTTTCGATTTTTAATATCCTAATTCCTTCATTTACTTTTCTTTTTAACTCTCTGTTGTTTGATAATGAATTTTCTAAATGGTCGAATCGATGGGTTTTACTTGGAACAGCAGGAATACTTGTTGGTCATGTTATTTTTGAATGGGAAGGACTTAAGTCATTCTTGAGCAGATCTAAAAGTGGGTAGCATGAATAATTTAGTTTTTGAGACATCTAGCTTAGAATCTAAAGCTCTCGAAGCTTTATTCAATGATGAGATCTACGTGTTGGTAGTTAGAAATTACGTTCGAGGTGAGTTGAGTCGAAAATATGGAGAAATTATTTTTTCCTCTGACGAACTAGAGAAATATTATTATGAAGTATCAGATTCCGGCGAAAGGAAGAGTCTTTTCTTAGGAGTAAGTCGGTACGGAGTTTCCTTTAGTACAACTTTTGGAAGACCAGAAAACAGTCCTGAAAAACAAAAATATTATATTTCCGCTCTTCCAAATATAACTCGTATTCGTGAATTATTTGATCCTTACCTGTCTCCCATTGATAAGTTGAGATTAGACTTAGATGAACTTTATGTTCATGGTGCGAATATAGCTCAGTTTGAAAACAAGAAAATGTTTTGTGGAATTGCACGAGTTACACATTGTGATTTAGATCTTCAAGAAAGAAATCCTCATGTGGACTCTCTTCCCCCTGAATTTTTTCTTCAAAGGCAATTTTCGGCAAATATTTATTTATCTACTCCACCTGTTGGAGGTGATCTTATCGTTTACCCAATGAAACCTTTATCAGCGCAGGAAGTAGATGACTTTGAAGCAAATCAAAAACTTTGGTCATCAAAATTGCCGGAAGGAATCAGAATAAAACCAAATAATGGTGACCTAATACTTATCAATACACGTAGGCCGCACGCAGTCACAAAGTTTACAGATGGTACTCGTGTTTCTTTACAGACATTTATTGGTGTAAATGAAAACAGACCCTTGCAACTTTGGTGTTAACACTAAATTTTTAAGGAGCTTATTTTTTTGATCTTATAATGAAAGATTAGTAGCCTTTTTTTATGAAAATCTTAGTCTTACTTCTGATTACTTCAATTGCATTTGCCCAAAGTCGCCAAGAGCGCGCCACCACCGCCGCTGACGCTTTCTTAAATCTCAACTTCTACTACAAGGGTAGAGGGATGTCGGTTTCTCCGGATCTCATCAAGCTCTACGATTCGCTTAATAAAATGGGTCTCAGCACGGGTGAACTAGGTCCGCTCTATCAGCGCTGGGGAATGGTTGTTCAGAAGAGCGGTAATGTTCGTGGGCTTTTCAGTGAGCCGTATGAAGGCATGCAGGTGGGAGTGCTTGGATGTGTTGCTTGTCACGGTGGTAAGGCCGCTGGTCAGTACATCGTGGGTCTCGGAAATAAAAATATCGACGTTGGTCAGATTGGATCTGATGCAGTTCTGGCCATGAAAATGTGGGGAGCGCTCCCTCACCGGAATCCGAAGTTTAAAGAACTCCATGAGCGCGCTCTGAGCTTTACGAAAGGCCTTTCGGATCCAAAGATTACGAACCACACTCAAGGCTTAGTTCCTACAAGCTTCATTCGCTCTTGGTTTTATAAAGTTAAGGGTGAACCGATTCCGCAGGATTTCCTGAAAGGGCTCGTGAAAGTTCCACATCTCTGGGGATACGGCGAGAAAAAGAAATCTGGGTTAACCTGGGGTGGGGAAGGAAATGGAGACCTCGGGGGCTGGATTCCTGCGATTGAACTCTCTGCGGGTCAATCAGTTGAGAACGTTCGCGAATACTTCGGCGAAAAAGTTAAACACACAGAAGAAATTTTTGAATCCTTTCTTCCTCCGAAATATCCTTTTGCAGTTGATGCAACGAAAGCGGCAAATGGTGAAAAGATTTTCGTGAAATCCTGTCAGGGCTGTCACGGAACATACAATCGCGATTTCGAAGGGCTTCCGATATACGATTCTCCGAAACTCGTTCCATTAAGAGTTGTGAAGACTGATTCAGATCGCCTGGACGCCATGAATGATGATCTCATTCAGCACATCGATACCAATCCTCTCAACGAATACATTCAAGTCTGGAAACATGCTGAGCCTGGATATGTAGCACCGAAATTGTGGGGAATTTGGGCCCGATTCCCGTACCTGCATAACATGTCAGTGCCGACCGTTTACGATCTCCTGAGCGATCCTGCGACTCGTCCTAAGCAGTTCTCAATGAAGAACGCGGGAGAAAGAGATCGCTTTGATGAAGTAAGACTTGGTCTCACAATCATCAAGAAGGATTCCTGGAAGAGACGTCTTTACGATACGACTCGCAAAGGGAGTTCGAATCAGGGGCATTACTTCGAGTCGTTTAAAACATTTACTCATGAGAATAAACTCGAGCTTATCGAGTATCTGAAGACGCTTTAAGCTGCCAAAGCATGCAATAAGGCAGCGACAGTTGAAAGTTCAGGGTTAAAAGTTTTCTTGGGATCGATTATATCGTATAGAGTTCTACGACCTAAGCCCGATTTTTTTGCGAGATTCATCTTATTTACCGTCATAAGATGAACAATTAAAACGTCTCTAAATGATTCTAGATCGTTCATCATTAAGCACTCAACCAGCGCCTGACTAACAATTTTAATGTCTTTAAAATCAGGATCGGAGAAAGGAATAATTTCCTTCAATAATACTGGTTTTGATTTTTTGAGCTTTTTTGATGTCTTTGTCTTGGCCATTCTTATTTCCTCCGAACAAAACAACTATAATTAAATCTTTCCAATGGAATGCATAAACTCTATTTCCATTAAGCCATCGTAATTCAATCAAGCCATCAAAACGCTTATGGTCTCCAAAGTGAGCAATGGCCATTCGCTGGACTCGAGCGAAGATTATTTTTTGAGTACTTACAGGATGGCTAGAAAGCCATTCATCAAATTCAACAGTCCACTGAAGTCTGAAAACCTGCTCATTGTACGGTATACCGCTCATTTTTTCAAGCTCCCCAAATGGTGTGACAAGTCTTGGAATAAACGTCCTTACCCGGCTAGAATGGCTTATTCGAATCAATTGGGAGCCCATAAGATGTATTTTTCAGTTAGTTTGTCAGTCGTAATGGCCGTTTTCACATTTAGCGCTTTCGCTGCTACAGACCTCACCACCATCGCAGAAAAATCCGGCTGGAAACAAACCGGTCGCGCAGACGAAACTGAACGCCTCTGTCACGACTTCCAGAAATCCTATCCATCACGAGTGAAATGCAAGGCCCTTGGAAAGACTCCCGAAGGACGAACTCTTTATTCAATGATCGTGGGGAAGCTCACTGATCCGGTCGTCTGGGTTCAGGCAGGAATTCACGCCGGAGAGATCGACGGGAAGGACGCAACGTTCTGGCTTCTGAAAGATATTCTGACAAAGAAAATTCAACCTGATCCACTGGCCGGGCTTTGCCTCGTCTTCATTCCCATCATGAACCTTGATGGGCACGAACGGTTTGCGAAGTATAATCGCCCAAATCAAGTTGGGCCGGAAGAGATGGGATGGCGGGTGACATCGCAGAACTATAATCTCAATCGCGATTACGTGAAGGTGGATGCACCTGAGATGAGGATGATCACGACCTGGTGGCGGAAAGTGAATCCGGTTCTGAGTCTGGATCTTCATGTGACAGATGGAGCTCAGTTTCAGCCGCAGGTTGGACTTGTCGTGCTTCCCACGACTGCTTTTGGGAATTCAAACTTTCATAAGGCGGGATCTGCCTTCGAAACTGCACTCGTTGAGAAAATGAAGGCTCGCGGCCAGATGGCCCTGCCATTTTACCCAAGCTTTGAAGAAGAGGATGATCCGAAAACAGGATTTTCACGATACGTTTCCAATCCGCGCTTCTCGCAAAGTTACTGGTATCACCAGGACCGCTTAGGAATGCTGGTGGAGTCTCACTCATGGAAAGACTACGCCAATCGTGTGAAAACTCATTACGACACCGTTCTGTCGTCCCTGGAGGTTGCGCAGGAGCAATCGAAAGACTGGCGAATGTTCGGCAAATATAGTGTCAACGGCAGCAAGGTGGCTCTTGAGTTCAAGCACACTGATAAGCACACCATGATCGATTTTCCAGGCTACGAGTACAAGAAGATCAAGTCTCCTATCTCAGGAGTTGAGGTTATCGAATACGATCCTTCGAAAAAACAGGTTTGGAAAGTTCCGTTCTATGAGGAGCTCTCTCCCTCACTTGTAGTGACGGCACCGAAAACGGGTTACCTCATCCAGCCTTCGGAAGCGGCGATCATTTTGCCGATCCTGGATGTTCATGGAATCAAATACTCGAAAGCAAAGATCCTTCCACCGAATCCTCAGGTTTTCCGGGCGACTAAGACAGAGTTCAATCCAAAATCTCTTGAAGGCCACCACACACTAAAAGTGGAAGGGGAGTGGAATGAGGAGAAAGTGGATTTTCCGGCGGGCATGATTTTCGTTTCCATCAGCCAGCGTTCGCCGAAATTCATCCTTCATCTGTTTGAGCCGAAGGCACAGGACTCATTTTTGTCATGGGGATTCTTCAACCGATATTTCGAGCAGAAAGAGTACATGGAAAACTATGTCGCTCATCAAGTAGGGCTTGAAATGTTGAAAGACCCAAAAATTAAAAAAGAATTTGAAGAAAAGATGAAAGATAAGGCATTCGCTGACAATTCAGAAGAACGGTATAACTTCTTTTATAGAAAACATCCTTCATGGGATGTGAAGTTTAACCGTTATCCTGTCTATAAGTTTTAATGACGTGAATCTGGTCGATGAGATGAAGGATAACCGGGACGGCCTCTTCATTCACACCGAGGACATCGATCAGGTCTGAAATGAGCTTTAACCGGTGAATGTCTTCATCATCGAGAAGCATTTGCTCCTGATCCATGGGAACAATCCATTCTTCCTCGATGAAGTGGTTCACTTTCTCAATACTAAGCCCACAAATTTCGCACGCTTCATTGAGCGATACGCGCATCAGTGTTTTCATACGACCCTCCGTGGATCATAACCATATTTCTGGGAGAGATCCTTAAGCGATGCCTGAAGGTCAGGGTTGATCGTTTTCGGCATGACAACTTTGAGGGTTACGATCTGATTCCCGCGACTGTCTCCAGAGCCCACACCTTTCCCTTTGATCCGAAGCTTGGAACCAGTACTCACTCCTGCGGGAACCTTCAAGAGAACGTTTCCGTCGAGGGTGGGGACGGAGATTTCTCCGCCGACAGCTGCTTCAAAGAAGCTGATTTCTACTTCTGAGAGGATGTCAGTGCCTGATCTCTTGTAGTGAGAGTCTGGTTTGATTTTGATTTCGATCAGGACATCGTTTCCGTTTTTTCCCATGCCCTTGAACTTGAGTTTCTTTCCTTCTTCGATACCCGCGGGGATTTTCACCTGGAGGTTTTTTCCGGAAGGGATGGTGATGACTTTGTCACCACCGATGGCCGCTTCCTTGAAATCCACTTCCATCTGATATTGCTCTACCTGTGGACCCCGATCGCGCTTTCCGGCCCCTCCGAAGAATTGGGAGAAAATATCCTCCATATCCGGATCGTTCTCGAAGCTTTGTGAGTACCGACTATGAGGACCCTGCGTGTCCCGATAAAAGCGCTGATTACCAGCGTTCTTCATTTGTTCTTCGTACTTGGCCCGCTGCTGATCTTCCGTTTCACCGCGATCGTATTTCCCGCGTTCCTCTGCAGTTCCGATGAGATCAAAGGCGTGAGATATTTCTTTGAATTTTTTTTCTGAGTCTTTATTCCCCGGATTGATATCCGGATGATACTTCTTCGCGAGTTTTCGATAGGCCTTCTTGATTTCATCGAGGGTCGCGGTGGTCGCGACCCCCAGCGTTTCGTACGGATTCATTAAGATAGTGCTCTTTTCTCCTGACTGTCATTGCCAGTCCGAAGGTTTGCTACGTTATCCTTAGCTTGTATCCGGATGCGGTTATGGACGTCTATGACGCCGCTCAGGTTTTCAATACATTCTTCTGCTGACCTTTTCGCGTCACGACTCTCGACGGTTCCGGAAAGCGTCACTACGCCTTCTTTTACATCGACTTCAATCTCTGAAGCGTCGACGTGGTAATCGCGATAGAGTGCTTCTGAAACATCGTCCTTGATCCGGTCATCGGATCTCTTCCATCCCTTAGGTCCCTTACCAAAAAATCCTCCGCTCGTGTTACGGTTATAGCGCCCATACTGATTGCGGTCTCTTTCTGACGTGAAACTCTCATTCCACATTGAACCTTCTGACTTGCGATTGTCATTGAAATAATCCTGTCGCGCATTCTGTCTTGAGCTGAAGTCACGGTCATTGTCAGACGCACGTTGAGAAGTAGGACGGTTCCTCTGAGCTTGCATAGGAGGTCCTGGGCGACGGTTTCTGAAATCGCTTTTGCTATTCCATTCCGATCCCGTGTCACTAAAATCATCGTCATAGAACTGTTGCTCTTCTCCGTATCCTCTGCCGCTGGTGAAGTCGCGGGATTCACTTCCTTCGTTCCTGCCAAAAATTCTGTCCATATAATTTCTTCCTCGATTTGCCATACTGACTCCTTGGTAAAAACCTGAAGGAATTTTTTCAAAGAAAGTGGCTGAGGTAAATGAAGGGAGGGTTAAGGAAGACCGAGAATGTTACTTAGGTTCGAGAGGAATCGCCGGTTGTTTATTGGTTGTCCGATAAACTGTAGCGAGTTTACAGGCGGATGGATAGTTCATACAGGCCTTAGTCAGGTAAGGAACTATCTCTTTATTGGCCATGCGTTTATGTTGCATGTTTCGCGCGAGGTGATAGCAGCCAACGTTATCTTTCAATTGATTGCACGCACGATCGAAGAAGATCCCGGATTTTTCGATTTGTCCTGATTTTTCTGAAAAGAGACCAGCCTTCGTGCATCCCTGACCCGATTGGAGATCGCAGGAAACATCATACAGAAGAATTGCTTTGTCCTGGTCTCCTGATCGATTGAGGAAGTCTCCCGCTTCTAAACAAGCTGTTTTTCCACCAAGGGCACAGGCAATTGAATAGTGATTAATACTTTTGTCTGAAGTTCCTTTCATCCGGTAAAGAAACCCAAGGCCCGCATTCACAGGAATACTGGCTGGACGGTCCACCAGGATATTCTCCAGGTACGAAATTGCTTCATCCTGATTCTGCTTTTGTTTTTCATACGCAATCAGAGTCATAATGTTTTCCCGCTGATCATTACAGTCTTTCTGTGCGGGATTCATCTGAAGACATTTTTCCACTGTCTTCAATGATTCATCTAATTTCTTATCTTCTTCCAGAAGTTTTGAATAGTTCAGGAGATCGGTGGGATAGATCCTGGATGAAGAGAAAAGTGTCTCAAAATCTTTCTTCGCATTTTCCTTGTCACCAGTGTGATGGAGAATGTGAATGCGATAGCGAAGATAGTTCTGCATGGCGGGAGATTTTGGATCCAGGGTGTTTGCTGCTTCCAGGTACTCGAGGGACTTTTTGTAATCCACATGGAGGTCTTTTACATACTCCAGGAGGGCAAGTACCTGGGGGTTCTGTTCTTTTGTTTTGAGGTCTTCAGAGATCTTAAGAACACTTGTCTTATCGTCCCGGGCCTTCGCAATTTCCAGTTTCAAAAGTAAGGAGAGCTTGTGATCCGGATTTTTTTTGGCGGCTTCTTCAGCATACTGAATGGCGTTTCCCAGGATCGTCGGATCGTATTCATCAGGGGAAATGACCGCATCACTTAGCGAAACTCTCGCCTTTAGGAGAGCGAAGAGTGGATCATCACGAAGCTCATTTTCTTTCAAAGTCATAAGGTCTTTCACGGCCTGAACACGATCCTCATTTCCAAAGACAACGGCATAGAAAGCTTCTTCGAACATTTTATCTTTCGGGAGTGCTAACCATGCCTCAACGTATTCCTTCCGGATCAAAGACTGCGCCGATAATTCTTCGGCTGATTTGAAGGCATCTTGTTTGTCGATGCGCATGAGATAGAAATCCCCTTCGCGCTTGATGTTCTTTGCAAAAGACATCTGCCTGAGGGCCAGAGTACGAGCTTCTGAACGTCGCACTTCTTTTGCTGCTGAAAACAGGAAGCGGATCTTTTCACTGTTCGAAATACTCGCTTCCTTTTCCTGTGAGAGAAGAAGCATGTTTACCCTGGGCTCAATATAGGCATCCAGAAGTTCGGTGGGGAATTTAATTAGTCCTGAGCCAATTCTCAAATCCTGCTTATTAAGATTCGATTTCTGTATGCTCCATCTTACTTCGACCGGTTTATTGTTGAATTTGGAATTTAAATTGATTTCCATCGGGTCAACGCCCTTGAAGGAAACAGATGGATTATTTATTGTCACTTCATCGAGAGTGAGGGTTTTGGCACTGATCCGGAAGTGGTGCTGTTCCCCGGGGATTTCTACAACCATTCCTGAACTCTTGAAAAGATAGTTCACCATCTTCGCTTCTACATTGGAAATGTTGAGCTTTAAGAAGCCGTCGCGCCCATAAGTTCCATTCAACTCGCCGAAGCGAAGACTCATGCTCGGGACTTCGTAATTAAACGGGGGAATCGAAATGGATACGTCATCGCTTCCGACAGTGAATTTTACGAGAATGTCTGAAGAGAGAAACTCCATGCCCAGGCCGTTATCACCAACTTTTAATTCAATGGCGCCAGAATGCTCTCCAATCCCCAACTCATGAGTGATGCGATAGACGAGAGGTTTATTGAGATGGGGAAGGTCACCAAACTTAAATGAGTTCGGACGGGGTTGTGAGGTAATTTTTGTTTTTGCGATCAGTTTAAAATTCTCTAAGTCAAAACTCAGATCCAGCGGGGCTTCGGCATTGAAGAGCTCGCGATGAACTTCGTGAATCCGTTCATAGGTAGTGTATCCAAAAAATCCCACCACAAGCAGGATGAGCGCCATCACGATTGCGCTTCCCGATTGGGCCCCGACTGGGGTCCTGGAGATTTTCCGGTTATTCTTCATAGGGTTCTACTCGACAGGATAAGGGCACCTGATGACTTAAGATCCTAAAGTTTTCCTGTAGAGGAAGGCGGTGTAAGGCTATGGAATTAGATGCCTAGGCGGCCCATTCAAAACGATAAAAGACGTTTTCTTTGTTCTTGAGGAGGAGATACCACTCTTCCCGGCTCCTTTTGGAGGCTGAGAGCCATTCATCGATGTATTTTTCCCTGAGAAAGATAGGGCACCGATCATGTCCGCGTTCGGCCACTTCAGGGG
This sequence comes from Bacteriovoracaceae bacterium, assembly GCA_947451425.1. GTDB lineage: Bacteria > Bdellovibrionota > Bacteriovoracia > Bacteriovoracales > Bacteriovoracaceae > Peredibacter. Next base: position 23,700 of record CANGAC010000001.1, read on the forward strand.
GTGGATCGTCTGTGATCAGCGCAAATGAGTAAAAGCCAAGAGTCTTCTCGGGATTTTCCCAATAGTCCCAAAGGCAAGGTGCCCACATGATCTCCCGATTTTCCGGTAGAAAACTTACGAGCTTTTTTTTCTCGTCATGTTCGACCCATTCAAAAAATCTCACGAAAGGAAAGAGGCCATGTTGCCTGGTGAAAAGTTTCTGCCAGGTCTGTCTTGTTTCAAGTGAGTCGATACGGGCATTGAAGACATTATACTTTGCCGGAATTTCTTCTTTCGAGTTTGCTGGGCGGACTCGGTAGCGCATTCTCTTGAAGACACGTTTTCCATTTTCATGAACCATGACCCAGGTGAAGTATCCGGGAAAGATTCTATTGTCTGTGCCAGGTGTTTTGAAAAAGTTTGAGCGTGGCTTTCTGGGGAGATGAAGGGCTTCTTTCAGAAAATTCAGGTCAGAAGATTTTTTTGTGAGTTCCTGAAAATAAATGTCATCTGCAACAGATATTTCTGCCTGAAATCTTTCCATGAGCTTCTGGAGATTCGCCTGGACTTCGGCAGAGTAACACATCAGAGGATGCCCTCAAGAATCGTGAGGTTTTTATGATTATCAAACTTCGCCGCAAGAATCCGTTCATTGGCCGTTTGAAAAACATTTCTTTTCTCTGGGTGGGCCAGGAGTTCAAGAACGTACTTCTTGAGTTCATGAACTTCAAAAGGTTTTGCCAGATAGCCATTCACCCCGTGCTGGATGATCTCCGGATTGGAGCTGATATCAAAAGCAATACAGGGAACTCCATGCTGGATAGTTTCGATGAGAGTGTTCGCAGCGCCTTCGAATTTTGAGGGAAAGACAAAGATATCCAGAGAATTAAAAAAACCAGTCATGTCATCCACGTGCCCAAGAAGTTTCACTTCTTTTTCCAGGTTTCGGGATGAAATAAGATTGGTGAGTTCATTTCGAAGTTCTCCTTCACCTGCGATCAGCATGCGAAAGGAAACATTTTCTTTTTTTAGTTCGGCTGCCAGATCAATCAGGTATTTCTGGCCTTTCTGATCTGTGAGTCTTCCGGCATTCCCGATGATGAGTTCATTGCTCTCATGGGGAAAAGTTTTTTCATGATGAGGAGAGGATTTAGCTTCGATGCCGTTATAAATGAGCTTCAATTTGTCTTTCGGGAACCATTCTTCATTTCTCTCAACGAGACTTCTTCCGATCTCTTCAGAGTTCACGACAACATGAGTGAGAACCTTCCGGAAAAGAAAGCGGTTCAATGCCGTATTCCGCAGAGGGTGAGGCATTCCTCTTCTATAAATGATCGTCTTAATCCCGGCGAGTTTGGCGGCGAGCCCTGCAAGTTTCAGGTCGGCCGGAAGATTCAGGATAATGGCATCAACTTTTTTTGCCTTGAAGAAAGCGGCCATGGTGGCAATCTTAATCGGGTTCAGAAAACTGATGTTATTGACCGAGAATGCGTAGACGAGAAGTTTTTCCAGTCTGGCTTTTTGATAGAGTTGCGAGCCCTGATTCGTCACAAGAATAGAATGAAATCCTCTGCGATTCATTTCCCTTGCAGTCGTCAGATGCCACTTTTCCCCACCGCCCCAGGCGCGATTGGTATTAAAAAAACAGATCGTTTTACTAGTTGTGGCCATAAATTATTCTATAGGTTTTGGGGAGTTTTCACCAATCTTCTGAAGGTCCAGCCATCATGACGTTCTTCTTCCAGGGTTTCCCATGAATACTGGAGAAATTCAGGAAAGAAGGCATCCGCCGGGCCTTGATAATCGATCTCACTCCATAAGAATTCTGAAAGATACGGAAGTGCGAGTTGGTAAATCTCGGCTCCGCCAATGACATAGACTTTATCCGCACCATCACTGGCGGCAAGTGCCAGGGCTTCTTTTATTGATGTCACCGTCTGCGCCGTGGAAGTTTTGTAGTCCTTATTTCGAGTCAGGATATAGGGAATGGTGTGATCTATATCCCCATCATGGCTTTCAAAGTTTTTCCGTCCAATGAGCACATGCTGACCGAGGACAGTTTCCTGAAAATGCTCGTACTCCTTTGGAATACTCCAGGGAAGATCGTTCTTAAGGCCAATTTCCCGGTTTTTCCCGAGTGCAGCAATAGCTATGAGTTTTACATTCATTTGCCCCGATTATAAGATGGTTCCAACCTGAAGGATAGAGTATGCGCATTCTGATTACAGGGGGAGCTGGCTACATTGGCTCTCACGTCGTTAAGGCCCTGGGAAAACTCGGTCACGAGATTACCATTGTCGATAATCTTTCGACCGGATTCCAGAAAGCTGTGACATTCGGGAAGCTGATCGTGGCCGATCTTTCTGATCGCTCGAAAATGGAAGACATTTTCTCGACCGGTAACTTCGAAGCCGTCGTTCATTTTGCCGGCAGTATCGTGGTTCCTGAGAGTGTCGCCGAGCCACTTCGCTACTACCAAAATAACACGATCAATTCTCACTCTGTGATGACTCTTTGTGAGAAATACCGAGTGAAGAATTTCATTTTTTCTTCCACGGCAGCTGTTTACGGCATGCCGGGTGATGGGGTCTGCCGTGAGGACAGTGAAAAAAAACCTATCAATCCCTATGGCCAATCCAAGCTCATGACGGAACACATGTTGAGAGACCTCGCATTCTCGAATAAAAATTTTCATTACGTTGCCCTCAGGTACTTCAACGTTTCAGGTGCTGATCCTGAAGGACAAATTGGACAGTCTTTTCCCAAGGCCACGCATCTCATCAAGGCAGCTTGTGAAGCGGCCACGGGAAAGAGAACGCACATGGATCTTTTTGGAACGGACTATCCGACAAAAGATGGGACTTGTGTCCGCGATTACATTCACGTCTCCGATCTGGCTGAAGCTCATGTGAAGGCCCTTGAGTATCTTGAAAAGGGTGGAGAATCTCAGGCGTTGAACTGCGGTTATGGACACGGCTTCAGTGTGAAAGAAGTCATCTCACGGGTTAAAGAAATTACAGGTGTGAATTTTAAAGTGAACGAACTCCCGAGACGTCCCGGAGATCCGGCGAGCCTCACTGCTGAGTCTTCAAGACTCATCCAGCTCACGGGCTGGAAACCGAAGTTTGATGATCTTAATCTCATCATCAAATCTGCCTACGAGTGGGAAAAGAACCGGCCCTACTAATGAAAAAAAAAGCAGTCGTCGTACATTCCGGTGGCATGGATTCAAGCTTGTGCCTGGCTCTCGCGGTAAAGGAATTCGGAGCGCAAAACGTTCTTTCAATTTCTTTTGACTACGACCAACGCCATTCGGTGGAACTGAAAAGAGCACGTGAGATCTCAAAACATTTCGGTGTTGATCATGCTGAATTGAATCTCAGCTGTCTTTCTCAAATCACCGAATCAGCTCTCATTGGAAAAGATAAACCTATTGAGCACAAAAAAGGTGAAGCCCCGAATACTCTGGTGCCGGGGAGAAACGGTCTTATGGCGAGACTCTCAGGAATTCATGCGAACTCCTTGGGGGCACATTTCATTTATATGGGTGTGATGGAACTAGAGGCGGCGAATTCAGGATATCGTGATTGCTCACGCGCCTATATGGATCTGATTCAATCGGCCCTCCGGATGGATTTTTCCGACCCGACTTTTGAGATTCGCACTCCACTCGTAAATATGACGAAGAGAGATTCCATGGAACTGGGATTCAATCTGGGAGTTCTCGAGTTTCTCCTTGAGACAACCATCACTTGTTACGAGGGAATTCCTAAAGAAGGTTGTCTCAAATGTCCGTCCTGTAAACTCAGGAATGAAGGTCTTTTAATCTACACTCTCGAACATCCTGAAATAGAGTACTCCTACAAAAATAAAATCCTCAATCTGATCGCCTGAGTGGCGTCAGTGCTATGATCATCTAATGGCAAGTCTCAAGCAGTTTTTCTTCGCACATTTGTATGCGCCATTGTTCTGGGCCGGATTCGTATTACCCGTGATTCTTGCTGGGCCTCGGGATCCGCGTGAGTCGCCGATGATCTTTTTCCTCCTGGGGGCCATTCTTGTTTCCTTCCTTGCTGAGCGGATCTCTCCCTTTAATGCCGATTGGAATCGAAACAAGAATGATGGCGTTCGTGATTTTTTTCACGCCGTTGTAAATCATCTGACGATGATCGGCTTCATGACAGCTGTTTACTATCTTTTCGACGTCATCAAAATTCCCACTCTGCAAGTCTGGCCCCGAACCTGGCCTTTCTTTGTCCAGGTTATGTTGGCATTGTTAATCGCGGATGCTCTCATGACGTTTGCTCATTACATCAGCCATCGGAATGAATTTTTGTGGAGGCTTCACTCTGTTCATCACTCAGTGAAACGTGTTTACGCTTTTAATGGGTTGATGAAACATCCGGTGCATAAATTCTTCGAAGCGTCCTGCGGATTCATTCCTTTGTTTCTTCTCGGCATGCCGGTCTGGTTAGGTTTTTTCACCGGGTACGTAGCAGCGATTCATTTCTTCCTATCACACGCTAATGTGAACATGAAAAATCGCTTTCTTTCCAAGTCGCTTGCATTGGCGTCTGTTCATCGTTTCCATCATCTTCAGAAGCGGAGATCCGCCGTGAACTATGGAATCATGTTTAATTTCTGGGATATGATGCTGGGAACTTTTCATGATGATCCGAAGGCTGTCCTGGTGACAGAAGAATTGGGAATCCGCGATTATCCTGATTATCCGGATGACTATCTCTCGCAAATGATTATTCCCTTTCGCGGATGGAGGAGTAAGAGCGAATGAGAAAACTCATGTCTCTATTTTATCTTCCGCTTTTTTGGGCTTTTTTTATCCTGCCTCCGCTCTTTCAAGATCCTACTCTTCCCAAAATTATTCCCATGGGGGTGCTTTGCCTGATCGCGATTGGCGTCTCGTTCTTAGCAGAGTTTTTCTTTCCCTTTCACCGAGACTGGAATCGGAGTCAAAACGATTTCTTTCGGGATTTTCTTTTAACGCTGACGAATCATTTCGTGACAGTGGCGATGGTTGCGGTGTTTTATTTTTTGTTTAAAAAACTGAGAGTTCCCACTCTGGATCTTTGGCCACACAAAATACCTGTTTGGACACAACTGATCATCGTCTTTGTAGTAGGCGATGCTCTGATGACATTTGCTCATTACCTAAGCCATAAGAGTGATTTCCTTTGGCGGTTTCATTCCGTTCATCATTCAGTTAAACGACTGTATGCCTTCAATGGGCTCATGAGACATCCTTTCCATATGGTTTTTCAGGCTTCGTGGGGGCTACTACCGCTTCTCTTTCTAGGAATGCCTAATTGGATGATCCTCTTCTCTGGTTATTTTTCTACAATCCACTTTCTTCTGAGCCACTTGAATGTTGATATGAAACTGGGGATATTCTCTCGTGTTTTTGCCTTCGCACCGGTGCACCGGCTGCACCATCGGCCTGTTCGGACGAAAGCTGTCAATTACGGAGTTACGCTTTCCATTTGGGATGTCATATTCGGGACCTTTGAAAATGAGAAGGCCATTGGAAGTCACGAGCTTGGGATAGGTGACTACGCGAACTATCCCAAGGGATACTTCGGACTCTTGGTCGTTCCGTTTAAAGGCTGGAAAAAAACTAAGCCTTCTTGAGGGTGACGACGTCTTTCCACGTCGCAAGAGTGAGCTTCTTTAGCTCCAGGCCATTCTCTTTCGTGGAACTTTCATCAGCAAGATAGTCCTCAAGATCAAGGACAGAGTCTTCGAGTTCTTCCACGAGTTCAGCCGTATCGTTATCATCTGAAGCACCAGAAACAGCGTAACCGGTCAGGAAATAATCAAGGCGTCCGAGAGCATCCTGGAGAAATTTCTTGAGATCAGAACTCTCTTCAAGAAGCGCATCCATTTCTTTGTGAACGTTCGCCTTCACATGGTCATGAAGGGCCTTCATGTCTTTTTCCCAGATTTTATAATCTTCGATTTCTGCTTCCATGAGCACTTCTTCCATCGCTGTTTTAAAAGGAACCGGCTTGTCTGCCACAAAAGTTCCGAGATAGAACGCACGGATCTGGCCTTCTGTAATAGAGGCGTCTGTAGTCGCGAGAAGTGTGGAGAGGGCCATGATTTTCTACCTGTTGAGCGGGAATTATTGAGTAAATATTACCCTTATCCGCAGTTTTTTTACATCAAGATTAGTAGTGAATGCATACTGGGGCGCATGAAAAATACTGCCAGCATCCTGAATATCGTTTTCTGGGGAACCAAAATCGGTTTGTTCTGCTATTTTTTCCGGGATGTTATCAGCTTTATTTTTTAAACGGATCTTCGAGCTTCTCGCCATTCTGGAGTCTCCAGATCTTCACGGCCCGGATGAAGACATTGTAGGCCGCCAACGCCGAAACCACGAAACCATGAGTCCCGTCTAAAATTCCCAGCCGCCATAAATAGTGCCTGATAAATCGTCCGAAGGGCCTGAAAACGAGATAGGGAAGTCCTATCACACGACCTGTTTTCTGAAATTTCTCAAACCGGTCCTGGGCACCCCAGGTGGTGTAGCGATCGGCTTTCTTCAAATACGAAGTCACATCTTTGTAGGTGTAATGGATGAGCTTCTCTTTGAGAATAGAGATGCTGCCCTTAGTTTCAATTTCTGCGTGAACGTGTTTGTTCTGATAACGGCATTCGTCTTTTTTGAAAAGGCGAATGACTTTGTCCGATTGCCATCCTGAGTAATTTATTCTTTTTCCCATGAAGTGATTACGGCGATAGATCCAGAAGGCTGAATGAGTCGTGCCGTTTTTCACAGTGGCCTTGATTTCTTCCACCAATTCTGGAGTCGGTCTTTCGTCAGCGTCGAGGAGAAAAATCCAGGGATGAGTGGCCTGAGGGATCGTCCAGTTTTTCTGGGCCGCTGAATGCTCGTATTCATGCTGGAGAAGCTTCGCCTGTGGGAAACTCCGGACAATCTCAACCGTCTTATCAGTGGAGAAGGAATCAACGACAATGATTTCGTCGCACCAGAGAACGGACTCAATTGCCGCCCTGATATTTGATTCCTCATTGAAGGTCGGAATGATGGCAGTTATCTTATCCATAGGGTAAAATAACCTTATCGTATGAATGACGCCTCGTCTAAAAATATTCTCATAATCCAGACCGCTTTCATTGGCGACACCATCCTTGCGAGCCAATTTGCTGCCGCGGTCAAGGCCCGTTTTCCTGACTCTAAGATCCATTTCTTCCTCAGAAAAGGCAATGAATCGGTGATACAGGGCCTTCCTACAATTGAGAAAGTCTGGGTCTGGGACAAGGCCGGCGGAAAGACCAGGAACCTCATGAGGCTCATCTCTGAGCTTCGTCAGATAAAATTTGATTACGTCTTCAACCTTCACCGGCATTTCAATTCGGGTCTTGTAACAAGTCTCATGAAATCCAAAGTGAAGGCAGGTTTCCGGCAGAATCCGATGAGTGGATTTTACACGCACAAAGTTGATCATCTGATTCCGCACAAATCTTCAGTGAACGAAAAGAATACCTGGCATGAAGTGCAGAGAAATCTCCAGCTCCTTCAGCTCGTTGATCCCGGTTATAAAATTTCTGAGAACATGAAAGACTATCGTCCCGAGCTTGCGCTTCTTCCGAAACATTTTGAAAAAACGGCGAAATACAAAACGGAAGAATATTTTGTTGTGGCCCCCGCTTCTGTCTGGTTCACCAAGGCGTGGAGTGAAAGTAAGTATCGCGAACTCACCCAGGAACTGGTGAAAAAAGGGAAGGTTCTTTTCATTGGTGCTGCCGGAGACAAGGAACTTTGCGACCGGATTCGGAGTGGTTTTCCCAATACGGAGAATCTTTGCGGAGAGCTTAATCTTCTTGATTCCGCTGCCCTCATGAAGGATGCCCACCGGGTCTTTGTCAATGATTCGGCTCCTCTTCACCTTGCAAGTTGCGTGAATGCCCGTACTACCGCGATTTTCTGTTCCACAGTTCCCGCCTATGGATATATTCCCCTGGCCCTTGATTCTGTGGTGGTAGATGTGGGAGATTCCCTCTCCTGCAGGCCATGTGGACTTCACGGGTATAAAGCATGTCCGCTAGGACATTTTAAGTGCTCGCTCGATATCGATGTGACCCGGGTCCTACAAACAATCTGAGGTTTTTTTATGAAATACGCTCTTCTTCTCGCCTTTCTCTCACTTCCCGTGTTCGCAGCTCCGGTGAAGCTTAATTTTACCCAGACGATGGGAAAAACGGGCAAAGTCTATTTCGCTGTTTTCAATTCTTCATCGCAGTTTCCGAAAGGGAAGCCTGTCACTTCCGGATCCGTTTCTGTCGCCGGTGAACGTGAAGCTTCTTTTTTAGTAGATCTTCCTGCGGGGGATTACGCTGTATCTATTTTCCTGGATGAGAATAATAACGGGAAACTGGACCAGAATTTTATCGGAATTCCTACAGAACGATTCGGCTTTTCAAATAATCCTCGTATCCTGACCGGGGCTCCGTCATACAATGACTGCCTCATCAGAGTTCTGGATCAGGAAAATGATTTCACGATCCGCCTGATTAAACTTTTCTAGATCGAAGAAATTCAGCGAGAACTTCCTCCGGACCTCTGAGGAGGATTTTCTCACCCTGGCGGTTGATATCTCTCAGGTAAATGGGGTCGTAGTAATCTTTGAGAAGAGAAGTGATCCATCCTGAGTGATTTGATAGCTCTTCCACACTGGAAAAAGCTTCTTTCATTTCGGCCTTGATCCTTTCGTAGTTCACACCACCAAGACTCTTTTTAATCTTCTCCAGGGAAGAAAGAAAGAAAACTTCGCGCGATCCTTTTACGTATAGTTCAAAAATATTCTCCACTCTTTTTTCAAGAGGGACTTCCAGAACGACCATAGGAGAGTTTCTCATGTGGTGAAAAAACCTGCGGGGCACTGCAATTTTCCCCAGAGTCGCACTCTCATCCTCGACGACGAATTTCTGGTTTTCAAACTTCATGAGTTCGAGTGCGAAATTATTTTCAAAAGTTATCTGGGACGGTTGAGGTCCAAGATTTCCGAAAGCGGAACCGCGGTGATTCGCAAGTTTCTCTATATCAATGTTCTCAAAGCGTTGGATGAAGTCGGTTTTTCTGGAACCAGTGGGGCCTCCGATTCTTATCAGATCAGGTAAAGGAGCTTCATCGAGCCACGACAGAAAAAAACGGCGGAGTCTCTTGTACCCACCCTGAATGGGTTTTTTATTCATCCCGATCCATTCACAGGTAATCTGAGAACGAAGCCCCCCGCGGAAGCAAAAGACTTCAGTCTCAGGATTTTCGCGTATGTATTTTCTCCACAACTCAATTCTTTCTTCTTTGATCGCACCACTGACGAGTTCATGTCCAAGCTTGATCGCGGCTGCCTGTCCATGTTCCTTGTAGCAAGTCCCGATCAGGACCCGTTCTTCGTCATTCATGATCGGAAGATTCTGCGAAAAGGGAATAGAGCCTTCCAGAAATTCTCCCGGAGAGCGCACATCAATGAGCGGAGTTCTTTTCAGGAAGATGTTTCTGAGCTCGGGATCATTCCACAGAGACATGAACATCCTGTTTCATCGCAACTGTTCCAATAATGGAGGTGCCCGGAAATTTCTCTGAAAGTCGCTTAATAATATCATTGGCAAAAGCCGGAGAGACAGAAAGAAGTAGTCCTCCGCTTGTTTGCGGATCAAACAGAACCTGTTTCTCAAGTTCTGTGATTCCCTCATTCCATTTCATGGAAGCGCGGGTGTATTCCTCGTTACTCTTATGGGCCTTCGTCAGCCATCCTTTTTCCAGAGAGCTCATCGTTCCCTTGAAAAGAGGAAGGGAAGAATAATTCAAAATAATTGTTTTATCTGAGGCCTTCGCTAACTGGTAGCCGTGTCCTGCAAGGCCAAACCCCGTAATGTCTGTTGCCGCATGGATCGATGAGATTTCATCGAGAGTTAAGAGGTCTATGGCATTATTAAGGCGTTTCATCGACTCAATAGCTTCGCGGGCGAAGTCTTCCGCTATTTCCTGTTTTTTAATTCCGGCACAGATCGTCCCTGTTCCCAATGGTTTTGTGAGAATCAGCACATCTCCGACTTTCGCTCCGGCATTTGTCCAGACCGATTCATTTTCCACGAGACCTGTGACGGAGAGTCCGAATTTCAATGTGTCGTCATCAATACTATGGCCACCAACGAGTGAAGCTTTGGCTTCGGCAATAACCGAAGAAGCACCCTGAAGAACCTGCTGAATCGTTGCTGGCTCCATTGTCGCAAGCGGGGCTGCGAGAATGGCCATGCAGGTTTTCGGCGTTCCACCCATGGCGTAGACATCACTTAAAGAATTCGCCGCAGCTACGGCACCAAAGTCATAGGGATCATCAACAATCGGAGTAAAAAAATCTAATGTTTGAACCAGAGAATGGGTTTCACTGATTTTAAAGATGGCCGCATCATCGAAACTGGCCCCATCAACAGTGACGCCTTCAATAAGAGGAGGGAAAGTCACTCCTGCCAGGATTTCCCGAAGCATGACCGCCGGAACTTTGGCAGCACAGCCGCCTTTCTTAACTGTCTGGGTGAGTTTCATTTATTTTCTCACAAGCTTGCCGATTTTTCCTTCATCGGTAGAAAACCACATATTTCCATCTGGACCAGTGCGGACATTCCTGAAGCGCCAGTCGAGATCCTTAATCAGTTCTTCCTGCTTCACCACTTTCTTTCCGTCCATTACCAGACGTCTCAGGTGCTGCTCCCCCAGACAAGCGAGAAAGATATTATTCTTCCATTCCGGGAATGTTGTTCCTTCATAGAAGGTAATGGCCGATGGAGAGATGGAAGGAACCCAATAAACGATCGGCTGTTCCGTTCCGGCCTTAGTCCCGTCAGCAATTTTTGGCCCGTGATATTCTCTTCCGTAAGTTGCAATCGGCCAGCCGTAGTTTTTCTTTCTTTCCACGACGTTGATTTCATCACCACCGCGCGGACCGAACTCAGCTTCCCAGAGTTCATCTGTCCCTGGTTTCATCACTAGTCCCTGAGGATTTCTGTGACCGTAACTCCAGATTTCAGGTTTAGCACCAGGTGCTCCTTCGAATGGATTATCTTTCGGAACTGTTCCGTCTTCATTAATTCGAAGAACTTTCCCCTGGTGATAAGTAATGTCCTGAGCTTTTTCCTGCTGCCCTCTCTCACCAATCGAAACGAAGATGTGTCCCTTTCCGTCAAAGACGATGCGGGATCCATAGTGATGATCATGGGAATTTGGCTTCCAGGCGGTGAAAAGTTTTTTCACATTCTGAAGTGAATCACCCACGACATCCGCTTTCGCGAGAGCTGTGGTCGATCTTTCTTTTTCCACAGGTTCAGAATAAGTGAAATAAATGGATCCATCTTTATGAACCCGGACATCCAGAAGGCCGCCTTGTCCCGCTGAATGGACAGCTGGCACATTCTTGAGAAGGGTCACTGCTTTTGTTTTGGGATCAAAGATTCCCATCTTTCCCCCGCGCTCAGTGAAGATCATTCTTCCATCTGAGAAGAAATCAAATCCCCAGATCACGTCATCCCGGGAGACAACAGTTTCCACATCGAATTTTACATTCTCTGATTGATAGAACTTGGCTTCAGCCGAAAGTGCGATGAGAAGGAAAAAAAGAATCTTCATATATACCTCAGATAATCTTGATAAAATTTTTGTCCGGCATGCGAATGCGCGGCCCATACACTCCCTTAGGAGATCTTTTGCCCGCGCTGATGACCATCACCACTTCATCTCCGCAGGAGAGTTCAAGAATCTTTCCTACCCGTGCAGAATCGAATCCTTCCATCGGACATGAATCGTAACCAAAGGCAGAAAACCCCAGCATGATATTTTCGCACGCAAGAGCTGTACTTTTCACGGCCCAGACTCTCATGTCAGCAACGCTTGCTGGTCCTCGTGGCATCGGTTTAAATAGTCCTGTGATATTGAGGGCAAGTTTTTTGAAAGGACCAAGAATTCCGAAAGGGCCGACTGAATAGGCCAGAGGCACGATCTTGTTGTAATAATCTTTCGCGGCTTGCGGGACATTAGGAGTGTCATTCAGTTGTTTTAACATATCCTGGCTGACTTTTTTCCAGGTCTTTCTTTTCGCCACGGCCACAATCAGTTCCTGGGCGGTACTCGCGGCAGGCTGAGACATAAGCGCCTCTACCATCAAAGTTTTTTTATCCGCGCTTTTCACCCAATAAAATTCCCATGGCTGAAGGTTCGAAGAATTGGGAGCAAGTAGTCCCCAGTGGAGAACTTTTTCTACAACTTCCTGAGGGATTTTTTCGTCAGTGTAATAACGAACGGAGCGGCGGTTCAGGATAATCTTATCAAGTTCAACCGGGGAGACCGGCTGGATTTTTTCCTCGTGCTGGTAAGTGGCCATGTCTTCAATCAGGTTCTTGAAATCGGCCATGTCTTATCCTTTAGCTTAAGAGGTGCTGGAAATCGTCCATTGTGAGTTTTCCGCTGAAGTAATCGTCATCATCTTCGGCCATGAGGTCACGGAAGAGTTCGCGCTTACTTTGCTGGAGGACGAGAACTTTTTCTTCAACTGATTCTTTAATAATCGGACGGTATACAGTGAGCTTATTTTCCTGACCGATACGGTGGGCACGGTCGATCGCCTGTCTTTCTACCGCAGGATTCCACCATGGATCCATGAGGAAAATGTAGCTGGCTGCCGTAAGGTTCAAACCGAATCCCCCGGCCTTAAGCGAGATGAGGAAGATTTGAGCATCGCCGTTCTGGAATAGCTCAACCTGCTCGCCTCTTTTCTTGATCGTCTGGGAACCGTCAATCCGTGCGTACTTCCATCCAGCAACCTGAATCTTATTCTGAATGAGATCGAGATAGGTCGTGAACTGCGAGAAGATGAGGGTCTTGTGACCTTCTTCCACCAGCTGCTCAAGGTTCTCCATGAGGAAATCGATTTTCGTCGAGTGGAGTGCTGGTTGTTTCTGCCAAAGACAAAGCTGACGGAGTTCCAGAAGAGATTTCAGAACTTCGCCGTAACGTTTGGCTCCAGGAGCAATGATATTGGAACGAACGGCGTTGAGTTTCTGCTTATAAAATTCTTTTTCTTCCGGTGCAAAATCAAGGAACACATGGTTTTCGATTTTCTCAGGAAGCTCTTTCAGTACCTGGTCTTTCGTTCTTCTCAGGATGAAAGGCTTCACTGTCCGGCGGGCAAGAAGCCTGTTCTTATTCTTGGACGATGATCTTACGAGTCCGAGGTCTCCCCACACACCTGGAACACAAAGGTCCATGATGTTGTAAAACTCGGAGAGATCATTTTCAACCGGCGTACCAGTTAAGCAGATGCGGAACTTGGCCTTGAGTTGTCTGGCGGCATTTGCTCCCAGAGACCTGATATTTTTCAGGTGCTGGACTTCATCAAAGATCAGGATATCAAATTCGTCTTCTCCCAATGTGGAGAAGGATTCTTTTTTCATAAGACCGTACGACGTAAGTACAACCTGTGCGTCGGTTTTGTACTCCCGCTCATCTCCATAATAAATGGAGTAGGTGAGGTCAGAGAATTTTTCAAGTTCATTGCGCCAGTTATAAAGGATGGAGACCGGACAGATAATGAGAACTTTTTTGACCTTATCCTTCAGCGTCTGGAGGAGCATGATCGTCTGGAGTGTCTTACCGAGACCCATATCATCAGCGAGACAGGCCCCGAAGCGGTGCTCATAGAGGAAACGCAGCCAGTTGTAACCGGCCACCTGGTACGGGCGAGCGATTTCAGCATAACGTTCGTGAACGTCATACTGGGGCATGTCTTTCATCGTCATGATCTTATCGCAGAACTCTTCTTCTTCTGAAGTCAGAGCTCCTTCAATTCCCAGGCGCTTAAGTTCGAAGAGTTCAAAAATTCTCGAGCGCTGAAGGAAGAGTCCGAAGCGGGATGTACCTTTGCCGCCTTCTTTCTTTTCACCTTCAAACTTCGTGTATCTTTTCATGAAGCGAAGGAGATCTTTCTGCTCGTCAGAAAGCAGGACCAGACCCTTGTTTGAGAGGAGGAAATTATCCGTCATCTCAGCGTTCTTGATTACCTCGAGATCGTCATCGCTCACGATCAGATCCAGCTGAAACCAATCGAGCTTTTCGCGGTTTCTTTCAAACCGGATCGTACTCTTCCAGGTTCTCACCTGTTGCTGGTCATAGAAGATCGGAATATTAAGCGGAGTCAGAGACATGTAGAAAGGAGCGATCCCCTCGAGGAGATTGTTCTTCGGTATCTGGAAGATAATTTTGCGGTCATCTTTTATATAAAAAGAAGTCTTGAAACCAATTTCCCCGAAGCTATCGAGGAATGACAGGAAGACTTTCTTAAAGACCTTAGTCTTCAGAATGAAAATCTTCTTAAAGGCCGGGTCAAAGAACGGAAGCTCTTCTTCTTTCATGATGAGAGTAATCCACTCATTCATGATTTGTTTTTTCGAATTGCTGTGAAGATACTTTTTATGGAGGACGGTATCCCGGTCAAAGTCTTCAATGAGTGTCTTAAAAAACAGCATGGCATCGTTTCTGGTGCGGAAGCTTGAAGAGTAACCATGGTCACTCACAAAAAGCAGAAACGGCGAAGGCATCGGAACAAGTTTCTGATCAACTGTGAAAAGCTCGAGTTCAAGATTCAGAAAACTTTTCCGCGGAGATGGATTAATGGAGAATCTGTACTCCATGTCTTCCACCGGGAAAGTTTCCCAGCTATCACCTTCAACCAGAAGCTCAGCGAAACCTTTCTCTTTCATCGGGAGAAAAAGACGGATGAAATCCTGGATATCACCTACGACATCCGTGAGCTTGAGCTTCGAAACTAATTCACGCATCTCACTTGGAAGATCAAGGGCCTCTCCCGTTTTCCAGTTAAAGAGATAGAGGATATCGAAAAGAGAAACCTCTTTTACTTCTTCCCCGTCGCGCCAGCTGAAAATGTAGGTGTATTTGCCTTCAATATAGATCGCGTCTTTGTATTCTTCGAGAATGGTCGCTGGAACGAGATTGACGATCAGTTTCCCGTGCCACTTCGTCGGAGCAGGGAATGTCGCGACTTTTCTGCTCACAAGTGTGTACTGAAGAGAACTGAATGTTGAATTAGTCCTGGCACCGGTGAGAAGGGGAGCAGTTTTGACGAGAGATCCATATCTTTCGACATGGACTCCTTCCTGATTGAGCAGAGAAAGAGGAACAGACATGCCGCCAGGTTTTAGACTCTGCTTGTCCTGCATATCACTGAACTTGATCAGGAGACTTGCAGTATGGTGACAAGGCTTCTCAGCACTCCAGAGATTACACGAACACTGAGTCGTGAGAATGTCTGTGGCGTTTTTGTAGCTCACCTTGGATTCATAGTTTGTATTATTTTCCGCGATGATCCCGGAAATAATAAAATATGTATCGAGAGAACCTTTCATGAAAGAAAGTGAAACGCGTCCTTGCTCCACCATCCGGCGAGCGAGAAAAGTCACTTCTTGTGTGAAGGCCTTATTGAGAATGTCCTCAGCTCTATTCGTATATTCCACGGTGCCTTTCATTCGTGAGGAAAAGAGTAGTATAGGCGAAAAAGCACTCTTTGAAACTTGATTCGCCTTTTTTGCGAAGTGATTGACTCGCCGCTCTCGAAAGCATTTCGTTGATTAATCGGACTTAAACTCTAAAATGGAATTCTAAACTTATTTATTGGGAGTTCTATGAAGAGATTACTCGTTCTGGCCTTAGTTGCAGGAGCCTCATCGGCGTATGCTGATACGTCCCGTTCGCTTTACGATCTTATGTACCTTCCCAAGGCGGGAACGGTTTACGGAATCTCCACGGCAAACCTTCTTAAGGGCCGGATCATGGACAGAAGTGGCGCCAACGCATTCAAAATTGATCTCGATGGTTATACTTTTGAACAAAGTGCTGGTTACTCCCTAACTGACGCGTTTTCTCTCACAGCTAAAATCGGCTACAACACCATTCATCTTGATAACGGCGGTTCGGATACAAACGGAATAACGGATCCAAATTTCCAGGGACGCTTCCGGATGATTGATACTGAGTTCCGTCTGGATATTCTTGCTTCTGCCACAGTTTCACTTGGAGATTCTAAAGAGAAAGGAAATGGGGACACCGATGCGAAAAACGGTGGGCACGATGTCTCTGCCGGAGTTCAGCTAGGACATAAATTTGCTGACTGGCAGTGGTCAACAACCGCATTGCTGACCCATTATTTTGAAGCAACTACAGACGTGAGTGGTTCTGGTAAAACGAAAGACGATGCTCACAATGGCTTGTCTCTCCTGGCAGATGCGCTCTTTAGAGTCGACACCGCGGCTAACCTCAAAATTATGACCGGCGCAATTCTTACTGAGCGCTATGAAGATAACCAGAGTGGCTCGACACCAAGTTCTAACCGCTACTTAGTGGGCTGGGAATACCAGTATCTCGTGAGTAACGACATCCTAGTCCGCGGAGGCCTTACGTATTCCGTGATCAAAGCCAATCACATCGATCAGAACGATCTCTTTACGTTCTCTGCCGGCGCAAATTACCAGTTCTAATCCCAGAGGGCCGCTTTGAGCGGCCCTCTTTTTATGAACATGTGCCCATGGGATTTTCTCCCGAATCAGAACTATCTCTACTGTGAACGCATTCTCTGCGGGTGGGTCGAGCAGCCCGCCAATACCTGGTCCAACATCGGTTACCTGATGGCGGCGATTCTTGTTCTCCGCTCACTCAAACCAAAGACCGAAAAGATATTTTTCTTCTGGGCGTCTTTCATCCTTTTTCTGGGATCGACATTTTTCCATATGTCGGGCACTCATCTCGGAAAACTTCTGGATGTGGGAGCGATGCTGATTCTCTCAATGGGAATCTGTGCTCTTTCTCTTCAGCGCTGGTTTGCCTGGGATAAACGGAAGACTTATATCACTTATGCTCTTGGGCTCGGAGTTTCCCTTCTTTTTCTCTTCGTCATGGGATTCGGAAACATTCCTTTCGGGATTGAGATTCTCATCTCGGCTATTCTGGAATTCCTGATGATTAAAAAGAATCGAGGCTTTCTTGAGAAGAAAACGTTATGCCTTGCGATTGGAATAGAATTTTTGGCAGCGGTCTTCTTGGTGCTGGATCTGACGAAAACCTGGTGCGATCCGGATAATCATTTCATCAATGGCCACGCCGTCTGGCATCTTCTTTCGGCTGGGGCGATTTATACGCTTTATCTCTCCAGAAAATCAGAGGCCTAGCTTATCCATTTCTTTTTTCTCGTAATCAGCATCCTCACCGGGATAACGGAGAGTCTTATCTTTAGCTGCGTGTGCGAGCATCCAGAGGACACTTTCTCCATGAGGAAGAACATCAGGGATCTGTGAATAGAGAGGATCCGCAAACGCCTCAGAAGCTCTGATCACATTCCACTTTTTGTCTTTATACATCTGAATCAGATCATCCAGAAAAAGAGCGTTCAGAAGATTGTGATGAATGAGAACGGTATGCTTCACCGGGGCTTTCCAGTATTTCTTTCCCATCTCATCGTAGAAAACGGACTTCTTCCACATGTGATTCAGATAATAATCCCGATAAGGCTTAAGATCCGTCTTCGGATTTTTCTTCAAAGCATCTTCAAGTCGTGAAGAAACGTACCAGTCAGAAGCATCGATCGTGACGTAGCCATTTTTGTAACCGAGATTTTTCAGGTAGGCCTGGATGGAATCCCTCTGTTCTTTTGTTTTTCCGCCTTTAAGAAATGGGAAGCGGAAGAGGGGAGCAAAGGCCGGAGAGTCCTTGATCATGTCGTGGCAGAACTTCAAGTCCTTAGAGAAGATTTCAAAGCCTTTCCCGTCATAGAAATAGTGAGAGAGGGTGTGGTTGCCGATGAGATGTCCGGCCTTTTCCCAGTACGGAATGCGGGCCTTGCTTTCGGGAATACTGAGATATTTGCAGCAGAGAAAGAGAGCGGCCTGCACTTTATGCTTTTCAAGTGCCCGGAGAACTCCTTCATCTCTTTGCGTGCGGTTAAGCAATGGCTCGGTGTGGAGATCAAAATCATCAATCGTGATCGCAACTTCAGCGGCAAAAAGTGAAGTAGCAAAAAAAAGGGCCACCGAAGTGGCCCTCAAGAAATTAGTTATCAAGGTACGATTTGAGAAGTTTCGCGCGCGAAGGATGGCGGAGCTTCCGAAGAGCTTTCGCCTCGATCTGACGGATTCGTTCACGGGTAACGAAGAAGTCCTGACCAACCTCTTCGAGAGTGTGGTCGGATTTCTCGCCGATACCGAAACGCATACGGAGAACTTTCTCTTCTCTTGGAGTGAGTGTTGAAAGGACAGAGCGAGTCTGTTCAGAGAGAGTCACACTCATCACAGCATCAGCTGGAGAGATGATTTTCTTGTCTTCAATGAAGTCACCGAGTGACGAATCTTCTTCTTCTCCGATCGGAGTTTCAAGAGAGATTGGCTCTTTAGAGATCTTGAAAACTTTCTTCACTTTATCGACAGAGAGTTCCATCTTCTCAGCAATCTCTTCCGGAGTTGGTTCGCGACCAAGTTCCTGGATGAGCTGACGAGATGTACGAGCGAGCTTGTTGATAGTTTCGATCATGTGAACCGGAATTCGGATCGTACGACCCTGATCCGCGATGGCACGTGTGATCGCCTGACGAATCCACCAGGTAGCGTATGTGGAGAATTTATAACCACGACGATACTCGAATTTATCAACGGCCTTCATGAGACCGATGTTCCCTTCCTGAATGAGATCGAGGAACTGGAGACCGCGGTTGGTGTATTTCTTAGAGATCGATACAACGAGACGTAAGTTCGCTTCCACGAGCTGAGACTTCGCTTTATCGGCTTTCTCTTCACCTGTTACGATGATGTTATAAACCGAATAGATATCTTCGAAGGCCATACCGGCGTCGATGGCAAGACGGCGAAGCTTACGAAGGATGTCTTCCTGCGTACGGATCATCTGCTCGATTTTTGCGTCTGTAGTGAAGAGGTTACGGGCAAGCTCGCGCTTGTACGCATCGTCTTCCATCAGACGGTCATACATGACTTTGTATGAAGCATCGTCAGTGACTTCGAGGAATTTATAAATCCGTTCCTGCTGCTCATAGAGTTCGCGGAACTGGAGGTAATAAGATTTCACTGGTTCAGTGAAAGAGTTGATGATCTTACGGTTGAAGGTAAGGTCAACGAGTTCATTACTCACTTTATTCATGAGCGTCTGTTCAAACTCTTCCATCTTTTTGAGTGTTCCGTCTTCATTCACGATTTTGGAAAGAAGGTCGCGGACGTGCTCAACAACCGCGAAGATTCTGTCGCGGGTATCGTGAATGTCTTTTTCCGGAGACTCGTCATCGAGACCACGGACGAGATCTTTCACGTACTCGTTCTGCTCTTCGGCTTGAACGATTTTGTTTTTCAGCTTGAGGATTTCTTCGAGTGCGTGCTTGGACTTCAGGCATGAAGTGACGATCTCTTTTTCCCCTTCCTCAATTTCCTTGGCGATTTTTACTTCGCCTTCACGTGTGAGGAGGGCAACAGAACCCATTTTCTTAAGATAAAGTTTAACTGGATCGGAAGACGATGCGCGAAGTTCAGCTTCCTCGTCGTGAGACATAGGATCTTCTGCGACTTCCGTGGAGGCTTTTTCGCCTTCCTCTTCGTCGACTTCAGCCGTCTTAACCTGAATGCGGGCTTCTTCGATCTTCTCCATGATCATGTCGATGGAGTGTGGATCTACAATGTTCGCAGGAATGGCGTCGTTGATCTCTTCCGGGGAGAGATACTGTTGATCTTTCCCTTTCATGACCAAACGGGAAAACTCCCGCGAATTTAAAAAGGCAACAACGACTGACATAGTATCTCCCTTAGGGCGAATCCTTGAGGCTGAGGATTTCTTTATCTAGCTTTGAAATCTCGCTCAGGATTAAATCAATTTCAGTTTGAGACGGTTCGGATTTCTGGCGCTCCACTAAAATCTTTCGTCTCGTTTTTAACAGGTCCATCTGCAAAGCCTTCTTGTAATCTTTCAGAAGGCGCTCAACGACTTTTTCATTTAGTCGATTCCCGTGACTCGAAAGTGCATCGGTTCCCAGATCAACGATTTCTTTTGAGTAGTCTCCGTAAAGAATCTGATCCCTTACGAAAGCGACATATTCAGAATCATCGATTTCTCGATAAATTTTAACGAGCCATTGAACTAGCTTTTTTACCTCATCCTGGCCGATTAAGGCAAGAATTTCATTCTCATTCAGATGCGTCAAGAACTCGGGATGACAGAGGATTTCGCGAAGGAAGAGTCTTTCACTTTTCGTCATGGGCACTGGTTCTTGACTCTTGTTCTGGAGATGCAAATTTCGGGCCTCGGCTTCCGTTTCCAGCAGAATTTCTTTCTCCTCGAGAGGAACGGCTTTCGGTTGAAGAGCCAGAGTTCTTTCTTTACTGCGACTTAAGTGTGTCTTGTAATCCGAAAGAATTGTTTCAGAATCCGAGCGAAGTCCCAGTCTCTTGGCAGCTTCGACGATTCTTTCTGTGGCAGAGAGGTGCTCTTTCAAAGGCGATACCAATTCGAATACGCGCTGCAGAGCATTTAACTTCACTTCTGTGTTCTCCGGAATTTTTTCCGGAATCACTTCATCAATAAGCGTGTTGAGGAGGATGGGAGCCGTCTCCATCCTCTCCATGAGTGCCAGGCGCCCGTGAGCGAGGAGGAATTCGTCCGGATCTTTTGCGGGAGCAAATGAGAGGAGTTTCGGCAGAACTCCGATTGCCATGAAGTCAGCGTTGTATTTTTGCATGGCCTTTTTTCCGGCGAGATCATTATCCATTCCGAAGAAAATATTCTTGGTCATGTTGGTGAGAAGTCGAACGGACTGATCGGAGAGTGTCGTTCCCATGGTTGCGATGGTCTCGGTGAAACCATACTGATGCATCATGATCACATCCATATTCCCTTCAACGAGAATGGCGCGGTCATTATTTCTGATCGCGGTCTTCGCGAAATAAAAACCAAAAAGGATGGATTTTTTATCAAAAGCAAAAGACTCGCTGGAGTTGAAATATTTCTGTTTCTGGTCGGCGTGTACGGCCCGGCCGGTATAGCCGCGGATCTGGCCTGAGTGATCGTGAATCGGAAACATTACCCGGTCGCGGAAGAAGTCGTAATAACTGTTTCTGTCTTCGTTGTGACGGACGATGCCGATTTCCATCGCCGTTTTCCGGGCGAAATCGCCGTCAGCGCCGGGGATACTGTCCAGATAGTGGTAGAGAGCATTGTTTCCGGGAGCGAATCCCAGATGCCATTTATCGACGGATTCCTGCGTGAGTTTTCGTTTCTCCAGGAATTCTGTGAACTCTTTTGGTGCGGCCGATGCCACTTTTTCATAGAGCTTTAGCGAGGCATTAAGAACCCGGATCGCCATTTCGACTTTGGGATTTTTTTTCGTTTCTTTCTGGAGTTCATCGAAGGGAAGTCCCAGGATCTGGGCGCATTCCCTAAGGGCCTCGACGAATTCGATTTTCTTATAATCCATGACGAAACGGATATGGTCACCACCGGCACCGCAGGCAAAGCACTTAAACATGCCCTTGGAATCGGTGACGGTCATGCTGGGTTTGGAATCGGCGTGGAATGGGCAGAGGCCCACGAGAGAAGAGCCACTGCGTTTCAGCGGCATGAAATTACTGATCACCAAAGAAATCGGCGATTCCTTAATTCGATCCTTGAGGTCACCGTATGCCAATTTTAACCCTTCAGGTTTTTCAGGACGATGGATTTGATGAGGGTACCCTGACTCAGGAATATCTTTTCAAACTTCGTCGTGAATTGCGAGAGGAAATGTTCCGGGAATTCCGAGCGCAGGTCACGGGATTGCATGAGCACTTCAAATCTTTTTTCTTCTTTGAGTTCGTTGAGCATCCATTCGAAATAAGCGTCGTGGTCTGTTTTCACAAAGAGCGTTCCGCCGGGCTTCAGGACCTTGTGACAGGCATCTAGGAACGGTTTCTGGAACAGGCGCTTTTTATTATGACGCTTTTTTGGCCACGGATCCGGGAAAAAATAAAAAACCGACTGAACTTCACTCTCATCAAACATGAACTGAAGTCTTTCTCCGCGGGCGCGGAGGTACCGGAAATTTTTATGCTCGAGCTTATCGAGCTTCTGGGCGAGTGAAAAAGAGCGCTTGAAACGGTGATCAAGCCCGATGAAATTGATCCCGGGATTTTTCTGGCAGTAATCGAGCATGAAATCGCCGTAACCGGTTCCGATTTCCACTTCGAGAGGCCGGGAGTTGCCAAACTGCTCGTTCCACTTACCGACGTTTGTTTCTGCCAGTTCATCCCGGAGGACAAAGGAATCGAAGACGCCAAGTTTGTCGTGATAGGGATTGGTATGTGTGTACTTAAAATCTTTCTGATAACAGAAGTTATCTTCCATCTTTTTAGCGGGTCTTTCTGTGGTCATAAGAGTGGGGAAATTAGCAGATTAATCGTGGTGCGTAAATAAGAAAGCCCCTCTGTTTCCAGAGGGGCCGTCGTCATTTCAGAACTTTGAACATTAGCCAATCAATTTCAGAGCTTGCTGACCACTTGCGTTTGCCTGAGCGAGTACCGAAGTACCTGCCGCAGTGATGATCTGGTTACGGGCCTGCTTAGCAGTTTCTTCAGCATAATCCACATCGCGGATTCGGCTGTTAGCTGCACTCATGTTCTCAGAGAAAACCTGGAGGTTTGTCACTGTAGAAGTGAGTCGGTTCTGAGTAGCACCAAGAACCGCGCGCTGGCCGGAAACTTTCTCAATTGCACCGTCGAGAGCAGCGAGAGAATCCTGAGCACTTTCTTTCGAAGAAACGTCTGCACTTTCAATCCCGATCGATTCGAGACTTGCATTCAAAGATGAGGCGTTGAAAGAGATCCTGTCTTCGAATTCGTCGTTCCCTGAGCCAACCTGGTAGTCATACTTCTCTCCGCTTCCGTCGAGAAGTTTCTTGCCGTTAAACTCAGTCACTTTCGAGATACGATCCATTTCCGACTTCAGCTGTTGATACTCAAGGTTCGACATTTGTCTCTCTGTATCACCGACAGTATCAGATGCTGATTGCATTGCCAGTTCGCGGAGACGAGTAAGAATGTTACTGGTCTCGTTCAAACCACCTTCTGCAACCTGGATCATCGAGATACCATCATTAGCGTTTCGGGTAGCCTGCTGAGTAGAACGAATCTCGGCTTTCAATTTCTCCGAGATCGCGAGCCCAGCTGCATCGTCTGCCGCTTTTGTGATCCTTTGACCAGAACTCAGCTTCGCAAAGCTAGATTCTGTTTCTCTGTTTACTTTTCCAAGCGATGTTTGCGCCTGAAGTGAAGCAACGTTCGTGTTAATTCTAAAACCCATAGACTATCCTCCGGTTAATACCATTACTACCTCCTTGGCAGCGACGGGGTGTTCAATTCCCATCTGAGGCATCAATGCCTCTTTTGATTTTTTTGCTCCAACACTGTGTTGGTGCTTGTTGACCTAGCGTTTCGGTTCGATTTCTTGAGTCTTGAGGAAAATTTTTCCGCTATTTTCATTCGGAAAAATATCATTTTGAAGTGCGTGATTTATGAAGAGAGACCAAGTGTATCAGTCGGGTATTTCGGATTGTTTTGGTGGGTTTTACAAGACGCTCGAGGGAATCTTTTGTAAAATCACTCGTAAATTCTGTTTCAACAAGAGAGAAAAAATGAAAGTTCCTTTTATCGATATCCTTCGTTACGAAAATGGATTTTATGAAACTGTCTGCGCGAAAGCTGGTGAGCTTCTCAAGAACGGTCACTTCGTCGGCGGGCCGGTTGTCGGTCAATTTGAAACAGCCCTGAAAGATTACACAAAGACTCCCTTCGCTCTCGGTTGTGCGAACGGAACTGATGCCATTCAGCTCGCTCTTCGAGCCGCTGGTGTGGAAAAAAATGACAAGGTTCTTCTTCCGGATATGACTTTCTGGGCGACGTTCGAATCCATCGTGAACGTGGGAGCTGTTCCTTACGTCATCGATGTTTCTAAAGAAACGCTTCACCTCACTCTTGCTTCAGTGAAAGAGGGAGTTGAGAAGTTCAAGCCTAAAGCGCTCCTCTTAGTTCACCTCTACGGCTGGGCCTGTCCGGAAACTCTCGAGATCAGAAAATACTGTAAAGAGCAGAACGTTCTTCTCATCGAAGACTGTGCTCAGGCGATCGGAACAAAAATCAAAGGCGAAAGTCTTCTCGCAGGTGCTTTTGTTTCAACGACAAGTTTTTACCCGGCGAAAGTTCTTGGTGCGAGTGGGGATGCTGGAGCTGTTTTCACGACTGATCAGAAAATTGCTGATACAACGAAAATTCTTCTTAATCACGGACGCACTGGTCACTATGATCACGGAATGATTGGCTGGAATTCCCGTCTTGGTGCCTATGAAGCGATGTTCATGCTCGAATCCCTCAAGCACCTCGACGCAAAACTCGCGAGTCGTCGCCACGCTTGCGAAGAATACAGAAAGAAAATTAAAAATCCTCTTATCCAAATGATCGGGCCTTCAGCAGATGTCTGGGAAAATGGGTATCTCTCGGTTGCCCTCATGACTCCGGAATCGAGACCTGCATTCATGGAATATCTCAAGAAGCACGAAATCGGATTCGGAAACGTTTATCCTGGGGCGATGAGTATGCAACCAGGAGCAACTGCTCATCTCGGGGGAAAAATTTCTCACGGTCATGCGGACTGGATCGCAAAATCAGTGATCAATTTTCCTGCCTTTGCCTATATCAAACAGGAAGAAATTGATTTCGTGATCAACACGATCAACGCTTATAAACCGTAATTCGTTTTATTTTTTCTTGAGCCAGCTTTCCAGAACGAGAGCGGCTTTCTTACAATCTTCCGGATTTTTTTGAATTCTTTCATTGAGGCGCTTTATGAGCGCCTCAATGATCTGTTTGTCACGGAGGTTAGTCTCCTGGTCTTTCTCTGAGTACAGCTTAGAGTAAAGTTTCGGAGCGCCCATAATTAAGCAACTGAAGCTTCAGGAGAGCGTTTCTTGTGAGACGCTACCTTAGTCATGTGCTCTTCGATGATCTCAAAGAGTTCGAGTTTTGTGGTTTTAGGATCCATGCCTGCTGGCATCACGGAATAAACAACTTCATTGTTCACTTCGGAGAAAATGAACCATGTGTTTCCGATCTTCTGGAAGAGAACATCTTTAACATTGTTTTGAACTGTATTGGTGTTTGCTTTTGTCATAAACCCTCCGTGGTTTTTTTAGCGTAATCACTTCCTGTGATTCGTGCTGATGAATATCTTTTCGGGAGGGATCGTCGAAAGTTTAGACAGATTTTAGGGGAGGCAAATTGTGCCTAATAAGCGGATTGAATACCGATGAAGCCGCCGACATTATAAACGAATCCTGTGCGGAAGGAGTCAGAGCCATTCCTTTTCCAGATTCCGTCGATGTGGGCCCCATCCTGGGCCTTATAAGTGGAGGGAGCTTCGACCTCGAACGATGTTCCGAGAACGAAATCGACTTCAGGAAAGATCTCTTTACGGTGATACTGGACTCCTATTCTCGGAGAAAAGGTATAGGAACGGTAGGCCCGGTTATCAGCGTCGCCTGCTGTGTTTCTCTGGGTAATGCTGAGAGAGTTGAGAAGGTAGACATTCACCCCGGCGAAAACATTCACCCGGTCCTTTACCCCTTTGAAAGCATCGTAAGTTGCATAAGGCCCCAGACCAAAACGATAATTTTCTTCCGTTGAGCTGCTTCCGCCAATAAACGTGTACTGGTTTTTATAGTGCCGGAGGTTGAAGGAGGCGCCAATGTAAAACCGGTCATTTTTCCGGTTAGAGTTTTCCCTCATCATTGTTACCGAGAAATCCAGTGGGCTTTGATAGCCCTTGGTCTTCGCTTGTCTCAGGTAAGGGTAACTTTCGGAATACGGCTGAAGAATTCCGAAGAGGAAAATTCCCCGGAATCCTCTTTGATTCGGCTGGGGATAATTTTTGGGAAGAGGCTCTTCGAGACGATAATCTGTTTCATCACCGCGGTAAGGAGTCTGTGTAAATTCTCTGGTGTCATTGAAGTAAACGTAGATGTGTTCTTTTTTGATAAAGGCCCGTTTTCCTCTGCGATCCAGGACGGCGATGAAATCATCCTGAAGAGTAAACGTATCGTCTTCATTTCCCCGAAACATTGGATCTTCATTCCACTCAGGAGTTTTCCGGAGCTTGCTTCTCGCCCGGGCAAGCTTCTTTGCTTCAGGGGCCAGATGATTATATTTATCGGTGTTATTAACAGACGGATGGATCGTGATGATGTCTCCTTTCCGCTTGTACTGTACAACTTTGGAGGTTTCATCCGGGGATCGGAAATAGGGAGCTTCCAGAACCACAACTACTGCTTCCAGCGCCAGGGCTTCTCCGATCAGCAGGAAAAAGATCAGAATGAACTTCATTGGAACACCTGCGAAACAAAAAGCCCAAAGCTCTGATTGGTTTGATTATTGGCGCGCACACTTATAATTTCAGGCTGGTCTTTCATGTTGAGCCACTGGATCTGGTGGAATGCTCCGAGAACAAATTGTCCCCAGCGGTTATCAAAGGGGTGTTCAAAAGTGGACATCACATCCGTGGAGTTAAATTTAAAGGCCACGTTACCGTTCACTGTTTCGCCACGGAGTTTAGCAAACGGACTCACTCTGATCTGAGTCGTGATTCTCCAGAATGTTTCAAAAAGATTGAAGTCGGACGTCCTGAACTGAGGGCCAATCGACATGGCCTCATAAAAAATCAGACCTCCACCGGTCAGGTGATAGGAAGATCTTTCATAGTGAACTGAGCCGCCAACTTTAAAAGGAAGATCCCATTTCGTGAAAAGATGAAACGCATATTGATTCGTTGAACCGGTGCGCGCTTTGGGATCATTGAATAAATCGCGCATGTAGCGCGACTGAACAAATCCTGCGTACACGGCGCCTTCGGGAACAAGTTTTAATTTCTTATCGTATTCGGAGCGAACCATTGTTTTTGCTGTGAAGAAACGAGAGGGAGGTTCGTAGAGTGAAATCTCTTCAGTTATGGGCTCGACGTATTTGTCGCTTGCCTTGTAAGTCATACTACCGTCTTTATTCTCAAAATAGCGAAATCCCAGTTCATCTTCGAGCTGAAACACCCTGAGGTACATGTCTTTACTCACTCGCATGGCTTTGTTGTCAGAGATTCTGTAAATAACTGTTCCTGCTTTAATGAAAGCTTCTTTAGCTCCGCTCTCAAGAATCTCCTGGAGCGGAATGATCCTAACTGGCGGACGAAAATCCCGGTTCTTTTTTTCGTATTCTACATTTCTGTAAGCATCGCGGGGAATGTCATTGTCGGGAAGAATATCTTCAAGATTCTGAATGGCCGAAAGATCGAGTTCTTCCTGAGCAAAGGCAAAAAAGGGGAGAAGAAAAAGAAAGATCCACATCAGGTGAAATCCTTCATCATTATTTCTCTCGCCTTGAGAAGCGCTTCAAAATTTCCTTCGTGCTCAACACTATTCCTGTTCGGTTCACCGACCCAGACATAGTCCTGGTGCTCATGGGGATCAATGGTGACATCAAAAGTGCGGTCTAAAACCAGAAGATAGGATTTTTCGTGAACGTCTCTTTTTCTTCCGTCGATAAATTTATGGGAAAGTTTCAGATCCATGAAATTGACGATCCATTCCGGTCGAAGGCTTGTCTCTTCCAGCGCTTCCCGGATTGCTCCGTCTTCGTAGGATTCACCCGGATCAATTTTCCCGGTTACGTTTTGCCAGAATTCGCCGCGACGGACATTCGTTTGAAGGAGAAGATAGGCCAGAGATTGACTTTTTGCGTCGAGCGCAGCGATCACGACTTGGGCTTTCCGAGTTTTTTTGGCCATGATTTATTATCAAGGACGGTCGGGAATTTGTCCAAAAACACTTCCAGTTTTTAAAGGCTTTGCGAAGTGTCACCGACAAAATTCGTCAACTTATAAATTGCGTCATAATTCGCGATTTGATATGAATGACCCATGACAGACATCAACGGAATCCTCTTCAACATAGCCCAGTCGCTACCGGGTTTTCTTTTAGCGATTGTGGCCCATGAAGCGGCCCATGCCTGGATGGCCAATTACTTTGGCGATCCGACGGCCAAGAACGAAGGGCGCCTGACCCTGAATCCCGCTGCCCATTACGATCCCTTTGGAACGATTCTTTTTCCTCTTCTGGCCGCCGCCACGAATTTTGCGATGATCGGTTGGGCCCGTCCGGTTCCGGTTGAATCAAGGAATTTTAAGAAAGTCCGGCAGGGCATTTTCTGGGTGAGTTTTGCGGGGCCTCTTACCAATCTCATTATCGGAACTCTTTCGGCACTTCTACTCGCTATCATTGCCACAAAAGTTTCTGCGGATTGGGGATTTTATACAATCTCTCTTCGCATGCTCCGCTATTCGGTCTTCATCAATTTCATTCTCGCTTTCTTCAATCTGATTCCGCTTCCGCCACTTGATGGTTCAAAAATGGTGTCTTCCTTCCTCAAGGGAAATGCTTTACGGAGCTACGAAAATTTCGCCCAGTACACTCCTATGATTTTTATTGGAATTATGGCGCTGAGTTTTATGGGCGTGCATACGCTGAGTTACCTGCTTCAACCGGCGAGTGACCTCGCAAATTATGTGATGTTCGGCTTCGTCGGACTCTTTGGTGGCATGGGATGAAAGATTTAGTGAGTTTGCGGATGACCTCATATTTGAGATTGTTTCCCTCTACCATCATAGAGGTCCTGCATGACTGAAAATGAAATCCTGGTAAAGGTCGACCGGTTTGACGGTCCCTTGGCCCTTCTTCTCCATCTTGTTCAGAAAGAGGAGATGCGTATCCAGGAGCTTGAGCTCAATACGATTACGAATCAGTATCTCGATTACCTGCAGAAGATGCAGGATCTGAATTTTGATCTCGCCGGTGAATACCTCTTCATGGCGGCGACTCTTCTTTATCTGAAATCCCAGACCGTGGCCGATGAATCCCAGGATCAGAATCTGATCAAGATCACTGCTGGCGAAATGGGTCTTGAAATCCAGACTCGTGGCGAGCTTATCAAGCGGCTTGAGGAACTCGAGCGCTTTCAGCGCCTGGGCCAGCGTCTCTGGGGGCTTAATAAAAAGGGTCACGAAATCTTCGTGAAGCCAAAAGTTGATCGTAAGGCCATTGAGAATTCCATTCTGACACCGATCGATCTCCAGCAGCTCACAGAAACCATGATGGATCTCATCCGTCGCGAGAAAAAGAAATACGCTGTTGTTAAGCGCGACCGTCTTTCGATCAAAGAAAAACTCATCCGCCTGAAGTCGATGCTGAAGCAGGGTGAGACAACTCAGTTTGATAAGCTTCTCGACGAAAACGACACGAGTATCATCGACAAGGTCATTACGTTCATTTCTCTTCTTGAGCTTGCACGCCTGAAGAAACTGGAAATTTATCAGAACGAAGACCTGGGAAATATTTATATTGATGTGAAAGAGAGTCTTGAGACTTTCGATCCGGAAAGCGCCAACGGTTTTGAACCAGAATCTGAGCAGACTGCAGCTCCAGCGGCCACGCCGCCGGATGCTGTCATCCAATAAGGAACTGACATGGATACGACTGACATCAACTACGAATGGGATCTCGCTCTTGAAGACGCGGCCATTACTGAAATAGCGGAAGTAGAAGCGGAGACTCCTCCGGAGTTCGCTCTTGATGTTGCGTTCTTCGACGAGAAGTCGCAGGAAGATATGCTGTGGCAGGCACGCACCGGCCTCAATGTTGATACTCTTTGTGGCGCCATTGAAACCATTATTTTCATGTCGGACCGTCCGATCTCAATCCAGAAAATTAAGGCCCAGATCGACACCGAACTTCCTCTCCGTGTGATTCACGAATCCCTCACAAAACTTCAGGCGGGTTACGAAGAGAAGTTTCACGGGATTCGTCTCGTGGAAGTGGCGGAAGGGTATCAATTCCGTACCAAAGCGACTTATTCGAAATTCGTTCAGAATCTTTTCAAGATCAACTCGCTTGTTCTCACTCCGACAGCTCTCGAAGTTCTCGCGATCATTGCGTACAAGCAGCCGGTCTCGAAAAACGACGTGGAAAAAATCCGCGGAGTGGATTCCTCACACATTATCCGCGCCCTCATGGACAAGCGCCTGGTTCAGATCACCGGTCGCTCGGAAGAACTGGGTCGTCCTTCTCTGTTCGGAACAACTTCTGAGTTCCTCGAAGTTTTCAACCTCGCTGACATCAACGCCCTTCCACCAGAGTATGAACTCGAGGAAATGGCGACGAAAAATACTATTGGTACAATTGCTGACATTAAGTCTGTTGTGTTCCGTGGTGAGAATAACAACCGCTTCACCGTTGATGAATTTGAAGAGCTCGATAAGCTTTCTGAGAACATCCAGCACATCCCATCGGATACCATCTTCACTGCTCTCCTGAAATCAGAAGAGAAGAGAAAGACTGATGGAGAAACAATCGTTCGTAAGTCGGCTTTCGATATCCTCGAAGATTTCGTGAATAAAGAAGCTTCTCTTCGCCAGAATCAACTCGCTACCGCTTCCAATACTCTCATGAATGTCGTGGAGGCCCGTTCGGTAGATATCTCGCTTGAAGGTGTCATCTTCAATGCTCCGGTGATTGATGAAGAGTTCGAAGCTCTCCGCGCGCAGGACATGGCGGAAATCGATGCTCAGGAAGAGAAAATGAAGGCACAGGCCTTTGCTTTTGAAGCTGAGTCTCTCGAAGCTGCTCTTGATAAAGTCTTTGCCGACATGGTTGCCGGTGAAAAACTTGAAGAAGGAGAGATGGAATTTGCGGTGGATGGTGAAGAGGAAAACCTCGACGCTTCTATCGGAGAGGCGATTGAAAAAGCTCGGGATCTCGATATCGATCTGGCATTTCTGAATGAGACTTCAGAGGCCGATCACACCGATTCCGAAGCCTAAGCTCTTAATTTCCCTGCGCTTGACCAAGCGCAGGCTCGAGAGTAAAACTGGCTTTCAAATAATAACTGCCGTGATGGTAGATGGAGGTACACAATGACTGATTCAGTCAATAATCAAGAAATTCAAGTTCGTCTTCAGAAAGTTATCGCTGACTGCGGGATCACTTCACGCCGTAAGGCCGAAGGACTCATCCTCGATGGTCGCGTCACAGTGAATGGAAGAACGGTCACTGAACTCGGAACGAAAGTGAATCCTCATACGGATATCATCCAGGTGGATGAGCGCACGATCGAACTCGCTTCCGTTGATAAGATCTATCTCGTGATGAACAAGCCACGCGCTTACATGACGACTCTTTCCGATCCTGAAGGACGTCCGACAGTGATGGAACTCATCTATGGTGTGAAGCAGAGAATTTTCCCTGTAGGTCGCCTGGATTATCTTTCAGAAGGTCTTCTTATCCTGACGAACGATGGTGATCTTGCCAACATGATCATGCACCCACGTTATGAAGTCGAAAAAGTTTATGAAGTAAAAGTCTTCGGTCACGTGAATGAAGCGATTCTTGCGCGCATCCGTCGTGGTGTGATGACTGAAGACGGACTCATGAAACCGAAATCTGTCCGCGTGATCGAGCAGCTTCCGAATAAAACATGGCTCGAATTCCGCCTGAATGAAGGGAAGAACAGAGAGATCAGAAAGATTTGTGATGCGGTTGATTTGACCGTTGATAAACTTCGTCGTGTTGCGATCGAGGGACTGAACATCCAGTCACTTCCGGTGGGACAGTACATGTTCACAACGAGAAAAGAACTCCTCAAGGCCCTTGGTCTCAATGACCACGGCGAGAAAGTCCAGGATCGTAAGTTTGTTTCTATGAAGAAGACATTAAACGTGACGAAAGTCGCGAAGATCGTTTCGAAAACTGCGCGTCCTGCGGATGACAAGAGATTCCAGAGTTTCCGTAAGGAAAGCTATTACGAGACTGTGAGATCCATCAAGGAAACCCAGATGAGAACAGCTGAAGAAGAAGCGACCAAAGTTGCAGAAGCAGAAGCTCAGGATACGGCGATCAGATTTGCACGGACGATGAAACGTCCGGCAAAACAACGGACTCGTTATGGAAATAAAGGTTAAGAAAGGACGAATTCTCGTCTACCGCGTTTACGACATTGGTTCAGAGATTGATCTTGATAAGGTTGAGGCACTCTTTGAGGATAAAAAACTCAAGGAGCGCTTCAAGCTCGAGAGAAAAAATAAATCCCTCATCATTTCCCGTACCCCTGTTTCGATTCAGCTCGGAACAATTGAACTTAATTTCGACGATAAAAAAATTACCGCTGACCTCACCGCGAAAGTCTGGCATTTCGGAACAGTCTCACTTTGTTTTCAGATACCGATTCTTCCTGGTACGTCATGGCCTGAGCTGGTAGAGACAGCGGCGTGGCTGGAAAACGATGGAGAGATTAATCATCTCGCCCAGAGCAAGGCAAAAGAATTTCAAAACGACATCCGGAGTGCCATCGCCACTGTGACTGACTGGACATGGAATGAAGATTACGTGATCTATTTCATCCAGGAATTTGATGGACTCGACTGTCCCGTGGCGCAGCTGATTGAGAAGGTCGACGTCCCGGCACTGATTCTTGCTGAAGCCAGAGAACATCTGTCCGACTCCATGAAGAAGAACATTCTCGATAATCGATTTCAGTACTCGCGTGATGACCTCGTTGTCGTGGACTGGAACTCGGCCCTGGTGGTTGAGCCCAACGGATCGATGGACGTACCTTTGGTCATCGAATTTTCCTTAAACCAGCTTCTCGAAATGAGGGTCTACGATGACATTCTCGATCAACGGCTGAACACGCTTTACAATGAAGTCGTGGGAAAGAAAAAGGGCCTTTTTAATAATAAATATTCGGCCCTCGCCGAAGAGGCCGGCCAGATCTATCTGGAAATTTCTGAGATCGTGGAGAATGTGGAAAACTCCTTCAAGACTGTGGGGGATTTCTATCTCGCAACAATCTTCAGGGCGTCGTCGCAAAGATTCAGATTTGATGACTGGAAGAGAAGTATTGATGAGAAACTGGGTAACCTTGCTGAAGTATCCAAACTTCTTCACTCGGAGGTTAACGAGTCAAGAAACCAGATGATGGAAATCATCGTCATTCTTCTGATTGCCGTTGAGGTCATCCCGCTCATTCTCGATCATATCTTTTAGCCTTCCGCATTGTGTTTTCTTTCTGATCTTCTCTTAGAATCTCCCTATGAAAAAAATCTTAAAATCGCTCCTCGGGCTTGCCCTCGTTTTCCTCTTTATTAGTCTTTCCCCTTCCATGGCCAGTAAACCAACCGCCAAAGAAGAAGTGGATGCTCTCATCAATGAGCAAAAATATTCAGAAGCCCTGAAGAAGGTTCAGGCAAACATCGAAGAATTAAAATCCGGAAAAAAAGACCGTGAGTGGGCGAGGCTCATCGTCCAGGAGGCGATGCTGAAGATCGGCCTTCACGGATATGAAACTTCGGTCAAAGAACTTCGTGCCAGAGAGTGGCCAGCTGAAGCAGTTGCGCACGCAATGGTGAGCATTGCTTATTCAAGATCTCTCCAGCTTTATCACCAGGCCTATTCCTGGGAAATCAGAAAGCGCGAGAAAATGTCCGGCCAGAAAGAGTTCAATCTGAAAACTCTGACGTCCGAAGAAATTTATCAAGAAGCTTACGCAGGTTTTGAGAAGGCCTGGAAAATCAGAGATGAATTGGGAAGTGTAAAAAAAGACGCTCTCCCGGAAATTATCAGCCCGAACAATTATCCCTCAGAAGTCCGTGGCACTCTTCGTGATACGTTAAGTTACCTCATCGCGGGATTTCTCGCTGATACTTCGGGATGGTCTCCAGAGGATTCCGGTCGAACATATACTCTCGATGCAGGAGCGCTTCTCGAAAAAGAGGCTAAGTTTCCCATCAGTGATCCGAAATTCCATCCTGTGCAAAAGATCGCTTACATCCTGAGGGATCTTGAGTCATGGCATTCAAATAAAGGCGAAAGACAGGCCGCTCTGGAAGCGAAACTCGAACTCATCCGGGTTCTTTCAACGCAATTGACTTCCGTCTCAGCAAAGAAAAAGATCCAGTCTACCCTTGAGTCACTAGCAAAAAAACAGATGACCAATCCCTGGGTCTCTATGGTTTTCGCCACACTCGGTGAAATTCTCCGGAGTGATGGACAAGAAAAAATTGCTCTCGGTTGGGCGACAAAAGGTGCTCAGGCATTTGCAACTTCTCCGGGAGCTGCCCGTTGCCGGGATCTGATTCATGAGATTGAAAGACCGGCTTTGTCCATTGAAGGCATGAATATCGATGGCCATGGGAAGCAGTCTGTTGGACTCAATTACAAAAATCTGAAGAAGGTCTATTTCCGCAGTCACAAAATTGATTTCAGGAATTTTATCCGCACCACAAAGGACTATTCATTACGACCAGGCTGGAGAGAGCTTGAACCTTTTCTGAAAGAAGTGCCGACTTATAAGTGGGATAATTCTCTTCTTGAGACAACTGATTACAAGCAACACGTCTCCTACGTAACTCCACCAGCACATAAACCCGGCCTCTACGCCATTATGGTTTCCAACGAGGAGAGTTTCAGCTCCGGGGTCATCATGGGCATAGAAATGTTCGTGAGTGACTATGTCTTCCAGGTGAGTCGCAATTATGAGAAGCAGGAATTTACTGTTCAGGTTCTAAGTGGGGCAAAAGGTGAGCCGATTAAAGACGCGGTTGTCTCCCTTTATAGTGCGGATTATCGCAATGGGCACAAGCTTCTGACTGATGAAAAAACAAATACAGATGGGAAGGCTCGTTTCATTGCCCGGTCTATCATCAACACGTCTAATTCGTTCTTCTTTGTTGTCGAAAAAGACGGTCAGGTCATCGGATCGAAAGGTCCTGATTCGATGTATGCGCAGGGAACTGATAACAGCACGACTTCAGAATCCTTCATCTACACTGACCGGAGCATCTACCGTCCGGAGCAGAAGATTTTGTGGAAGATTGTAGCGTACCGCGGTTCGAGATCAGAAAAAGAATTCAAGGTTGATGCCGCTCAGGTCGTGACGGTCGAGCTTCTTGATGCCAATTACGAAGTCGTCCAGAAAGCAACGGTGAAAACAAACAAGTTCGGTTCAGCTTCTGGTGAATTCCTTGTGCCGAAGGGTAAGCTCCTCGGAAACTGGACCATGCGAAGCACTCACGGCGGTGGGACATCAATCAAAATTGAAGAATACAAGCGGCCAACATTTTTGGTTGAGTTCGATGAAAAAGGCGGGGACTTCAGGCTGAATAAAGACGCCGTGGTGAAAGGTAAAGCGAAATATTATTTCGGCATGCCGGTGACTGGAGGAAATGCCCGCTGGACTGTCAAACGTCAGGCGATCCTTCCGTGGTGGTGTTTCTGGGGAAGATGGAATTGGGGTAACGTTCAGAACAGTGAAGTGATTGCCGCCGGGTCTTCACCGATTAAAGACGACGGATCTTTTGAGATTAAATTCAGGCCGGTAGCGAATGAAGACGTCGAAGATGTGAAAGGGATTAACTACAACTACCAGGTGAAAGCCGACGTCACAGATGAGGGCGGAGAAACGAGATCTACGGAACTCTCTAACACCATCGGATTCAGTGCCGTCACAGCTTCTTTTCTCATGAATGAGAATTTCTTCCTCGCAGGAAAAAAAGCTGAACTCATTGTGACGAGAACTGACCTCAGCGGGAGACCGCTTGCTGGTAAGGGCACGTGGAAACTCGTTAAGCTTCAATTGCCGAAAACAACTGTTCCCCCATCGGAACTCCCGGCACCGAAAGAACTTACAAACATTAAGGGAGACAAACTTGTCTTTCCTGACGATCTGAAAAAATCACGCTGGTCACCTGACTACCGACCGGAATTTGCCATCCGGGAATGGAAATCCGGGGAAGAAGTGACGAAGGGAAGTCTTTCTCACGGTGAAAATGGAAAAGGGAATGTTTCCCTTCCGGCACTGAAAGAAGGGGCTTACCGGCTGGTTTATGAAACGAAAGACAGCTTTAACACTCCCTTTGAGGGCCAGAAAGATTTCCTCGTCGTAGGAGATAAAACGATTTTCCCATTACCCGGGTTATTCCTTCTTGAGCGTTCAAGTGTCGAGGTTGGTGAGAAGGCGAGAATCTTTGCCGCCAGCGGATTCCCCTCACAGCGGATGATGCTTGAGACATTTAAAAACGGAAAATCATTTGCTCAGAAAGTTCTCCGTATGGGGAAAGATGCGACCCTCATAGAAATTCCCGTTACCGAGTCTGATCGGGGAGGAATAAGTTTCACTCTTTCACTCGTGAACGATTATCAGGACGTCCGGTTCACGGAGAATCTCATGGTTCCGTGGAGTAACAAGTTGGTGGATGTAGAGTTTTCCACCTTCCGCGACAAGATCCGGCCCGCAGGCAAAGAAACCTGGGCAATCACTCTGAAAGGTAAGAATGGCCGGAAAATCGAACCGGAAACCTTCGAGCTTCTCGCCTATATGTACGACAAGAGCCTCGAGAGTTTTGGCCCTCACCAGCCACCCATACCAGTGGGGATTTTTCCTTCTACAACCGGAGCGAACTTCGCGGACTCTGAGCTTGGCGCGGGAACTCTGATCTATACGAATCACTCTTATTTTCCTTATCAGCATGAGTACACAGGTTTTGTTTCCGACAGCGTGATCTATTATCCGCGCTATGGAATCGGCGGGCCGGGAAGAAGAAGTCGCGGCGACGGTATTGGCAGTGGAGGCATGATGATGAAGGCCAAGGGCAGTGCCGTCATGGAAGATGCTGCTTTTTCTTCGATGGCGGAAGGGGCCATGGACATGGCTTCACCAAGTGCCGCTGCACCTAGGGAATTGGCCAAAAAAGCCAGCCTCTCAAATGAATCGAAGCAGGCCGAACCGGCACCTGCAGCCGTTGAAATGCGGACGAATTTCTCGGAAACGGCTTTCTGGAAGCCGCATCTCGTCCCCGGAAAAAACGGCACTGTGACTCTTGAATTTACTGTTCCTGACTCTGTGACCACCTGGCAAGTCTGGGCCCACGCCATTTCGAGGGACCTTCAGAGTGGGAGCACGGTCAAAGAAACAAAAACTATTAAAGAGCTTCTGGTGCGACCTTATCTTCCGCGGTTCTTCCGCGAAGGTGATGAAGCAGAACTTCGCATCGTGATCAGTAACTCTTCTGAAAAGATCCTTGAAGGGAAAGCGACTTTTGAAATTCTGGATGATGAAGGGAAAAAATCTCTAAACAAAGAATTCGCATTGTCTGACGAGGAGCTGTCTTTTTCGGTGAAGCCTGGAAGCAGTACGAATGTCTCCGTGAAAGTGAAAGTTCCCGCAGGTCCCAAAGGAATTACGATCAAGGCGATTGCCCGTTCTGGAAATATTTCAGACGGAGAAATCAGACCCATTCCGGTCCTTCCGGGAAGAATGCATCTGGCCGAGTCGAAGTTTGTGACTTTAATCAACAAAGATTCTGCTGAACTGAGTTTCCCGGGATTAAAGAATCCGAGTGATCCGACTCTTATCAATGATCTGTTTGTGGTAACCGTCGATGCGCAACTTTTCTATTCGGTACTCACTTCACTTCCTTATCTCGTGAATTATCCGTATCAGTGCACCGAACAGATGATGAATAGTTTTGTTTCAAGCGGCATTATCACGTCAGTCTTTGATCAGTTCCCGGAAGTTGCAAAGATGGCGAAAGATCTTTCTGCACGGAAAACCAGGCTTGAAAGCTGGAATGATAATGATCCGAATCGGAAGCTTGCTCTGGAAGAATCTCCCTGGCTCAATCTCGCGCGCGGTAATGATACTAATGAAGATACGGAACTCATTAACGTCCTCCATCCGGACATTGCGAAGAACACGAGGAATAAATACCTCCAGCTACTTCAGAATTCCCAAACGGGAAGCGGTGGATTTCCGTGGTTTCCGGGCGGGCCCCCATCTCCCTGGGTGACAACTTATCTTCTTTACGGATTTTCCAAGGCGATTGAGTTCAAAGTGGATGTGCCGAAGCCGATGATCGTTAAAGCGTGGCAGTATCTTCATCAGCATTATGTGAATGAGATCGTAGGAGAGCTCATGGCCCATGATGTGGGATGGGAAATTGTGACATTCCTGAATTACGTCATCTCAAATTACCCGGACGCTAGCTGGACCGGGAATGTGTTCACGGAGAGTGAAAAGAAAACCATGCTCGACTTCAGCATGAAGCACTGGAAAGAGCATTCTCCTTATCTCAAGTCATACCTCTCCCTCACTCTTCACCGGGCTAAACGCACGAAAGATGCTGTTCTCGTCTGGGAATCAGTGATGGACTCTGCGAAAACATCTAAAGACGAAGGAACGCACTGGGCGCAGGAAGACCGCTCATGGCTTTGGTACAACGATACGATTGAAACGCATGCTCTGGCCCTTCGTACCGGATCGGAGCTGGGAACAAAAAGAGAAAGTCTTGATGGCATGGTCCACTGGTTGTTCCTTAATAAGAAGCTGAATCATTGGAAATCTACCCGTGCAACTTCCGAGGTCATTTACTCGCTCACTCAGTATCTTAAGAAAACCAAGCAGCTTGGCATTCACGAGAAAGTTTCTGTTTCCATGAATGGCGAGACGACAAATTTTGATTTTGATCCGGGTAAGTATACCGGGAAGAAAAATCAGATTGTTGTTAATGGCGAGAAGGTTTCATCAAAACTCGTTCCTGTTACAGTGAGTAAATCAACTGACGGTCTCGCCTTCGCTTCGGCCACCTGGCATTATTCTACGGAAAAATTACCGAAAGATGCCGTAGGAGATTTCTTCAAAGTTTCCCGGAAATATTTCAAAAGAGTGGGCGAGAAGTCGGGCATGAAACTCATTCCGCTGGGTGATGATGATAAAGTGGAAGTTGGGGATGAGGTAGAAGTTCAGATTTCTCTTTCATCAAAACATGCGGCCGAGTATGTCCACCTGAGAGACCCCAGAGCGGCAGGGTTTGAACCAGTCGATCCGGTTTCTCAGCATAAGTACGATCTCGGAATTTACTGGTACGAAGAGATCCGGGATAGCGGGACGAATTTCTTCTTCGAAAGTCTCCCTCACGGGCAATACACTTTCCGCTACCGGATCCGCGCTGCGATTGCCGGGAAATTCCGGGCAGGACCGGCCACTATCCAGCCTCTTTACGCTCCGGAATTCGTTGGCTTCTCTGAAGGCCACGAAATCTCGATTAAACAGCAGAAATAACGGTTTCGGGGGACATGGAATTATTACCATGTTCCCCATCCTTACCCGGACCTGGCGTAGGATCATCTCCTATGAGACGGATCCTTTTTATCATCATATTTCTCCTGCCTGCTATGGCTTCGGCTGTTCCGATGAAACTTACCGATCTCGTCGAAGTCTGCACGATTCCTCTTCCGGTTTTCCAACGCCAGAGAATGAACCAACTTCTCCTGGGAACGAAGCATATCTATATCCGCGTAAATGGAAAAACTTTCGGAACTCCCTTCACAGCAAAGCACACTTATTTCGGGGGTGATGCCTATCTTTATTCAGAAGATATCTACGCCAGAGATGAAGAAAATCTGAAGCAGGAAAAGTGCTTTAAAGTTCTTCATCCGGAAACGATGAATGGAAATGAGTTCGCAAAGAAAGTGGAATGCATATCCGAGAAGATGACGAATCCCTTGAAGAGTTCACACTCTGATCTTACGCGCAGCTGGTACCCCGTTTTTGATTACCACGGACTCAATAACAATTGCGGTTCCATGGCAGACTACCTCGTGAGCTGTGGCGGTGGTCAGGTCAGAAAGCTCATCAATTATTCTGTGGGAAACAAGGTTCCCCTGTCGAAAAAAGCTAAAATTGTCACGATGGGAGAAGAAGAGAAAGTGGATGTTTCCAGCTACGGGGAAATTTGCGAGAAGGCGCTTCTGGAATGCGAAGAACCTTCTGCGGAAAGTTTAGTTGTCGATGTTGTGGAGTGATTGACCATCGAGAGATTCATTCAGGTTATCAATTGAATACTCTACAGCCTGCTCACCATAATTAATTTTACGATTGGCCTCAGCAAATTGTGAATGCTTCACAAGCTCAGCAACTTTTTTGAAGAGCTCTGAACTCGAATCAAAAAATTCTGCTTCCTCATCAGCACTCACGACACTCGTCAGAAGTGCGGTGATATTTTTAATCAGGCGGACCTGAGTAGGATTCATCTCCTCAACGTTGAGTTTAATGAGAAGTTCCTGCTCTTTTTTACCTAAGTGATGCATGCTGATGCTCCTGTGATTTCTCTCACCCCTTATTTATCGGGCCTTTTCTCTTAAAATTTAGCTATTTATGCTGGACTAAAACTTTCCAGCTTTAAGCTTTACAAAGGGGTGGGAGAGGCGTATAAATGCCTTAATTTAAAAGAGTTTCTCTCTTTTCAGGCGCGGGATGGAGCAGTCTGGTAGCTCGTCGGGCTCATAACCCGAAGGCCGTAGGTTCAAATCCTACTCCCGCAACCAAATTCACAACGGCGCAAGCCTATAAATATTTAGGACTCTTTGGAGTCCTTTTTTTATTGGTTCGAGGAAATCCTCTCGTTTTTTCGTCATGAGCGGGGATTTGGCGGGGTAGAGCTCTTCTAGAGAAACAAGGTCACTCATCCGACAATACTCTCATTCGTCGGAACACTGCTGTCTGTAAGAAAAGCTGAAGATTTGCCGCCATATGCGAGCTTGAGTCTTGATTCGGGGACATCATTCCAGAACTCAATGGCCCATTTGATCCCTTCAGCAATCTTTGCGTCGGAAATGCCGTTGGCGAC
>CANGAC010000002.1 GCA_947451425.1 Bacteriovoracaceae bacterium
GACCCTCGAAAGGCTTGATCGGAGTCTTGTTGGCGTTGAGGATAATCCGTCCCATGTTCGTGACACCCAGCTGGTCACTGGAAGCCGGATCATCATAGTAATCAGAACGGAGTGAAGAATAATTGAGGGCGGTGGAGAGGAGGTCACATTCCATCTGGGGGACAAGACCGGCCTTTTTAGAAGTGTAGAGGCAGAGGTCGCTTTCTTTTTTCATCCGTGCCAGGCACTCGCGAAGCTGCATGGGAGTGATAGCTGAGCTTTTTAAAGCTTTCTTGCAGATTTCCCGGGCGTAGATGGAATTGGCCTGACCGATAGCGAGCTTGTTCCAGAATGAGACGTAGAGAAATTCCTGGCAGAAAATTTTTTCTTCATCGAGGTGCGTGCAGATGTTGGCAAGGTACTCGCGGCCGGTGGGTCCGACCTTTGTTTCCAGAACGCGCGCGAGCGACTTTCTCTGGGCCAGATCAGAGGGATCACCCTGATTGGTGTTGGCCTCTGTGATGTATTCATGGATCTGGCAGAGATAAGGAGTTTTCGGATTGCTGAGCCAGGAAAGGTGAATGTTGTGGCATTGGTCTTCACCGGTTGGGAGATCAAAGCTCACTTCCTTCATCGTCGCCTCGAGATTCTTGAGCGACATCGCAGAAATGAGTTTTGCGCTTTCCGGACACTCCGTTGTCACCACTTTGGCGAGAAAGTCCTTCTTCGAAAGAAGAGAGGTCTCGCGCTCGCTGTTCTTGTTCATGTAAGTCACGATGACGTTTTTCACCCGGCCCTCGGCCGTGCGAAGAAGATCCGTGATGAGCGTATCGTAGAGGCGACACTTGGAAGTTCCGGCAAGTTTGAGATACCCCGCATCGGAATGAAGAATCAGGGAATTTAAAAAATCCGGTTCAAGATCCAGATTGGTGACTGTTCTCGCATCGGAAAGAGTCTTTCCCCCACTGATGAGAAGATCCGTTTTCTTCTTGAAGCGGGCCTGATCGACCTGGATGAGTTTTTCGAATGTCTCGAGGATTCCCGGGTAGGAAGTCTGCTTCGGAGTTTCAATGGGATTAGTTTGCGCGAAAGAAGAAAGGCACAGTCCAAGGAGGACTGCGCCTGATAATTTTTTAGAGGGCTGATCTCGCCAGAATCGAAGCGATATCTTCAACTTGAAGTTCCTCGGTTTTCTTGACCGTACCTTTGGAGCTGTTGAAGTTAATCATACAATATGAGCACGATGTGGCAAGTTTTGGAACGTTCACTTCTCCGATCTGCTCGAGGCGATTTTCTGCGAGATGTTTTCCTTCCGGAAGTTCATACCACATGTTACCGCCGCCCATTCCACAACACAGGGCCTTATCCTTGTTCTTTTCCATTTCCTTGAGCTTGATCCCTGGAATGGCATTGAGAATGTCTCTCGGAGGATCGTAAGCTCCGTGGTGCCGCCCGAGGTAGCATGGATCGTGGAAAGTGAGTTCGGAAGCAACTTCTTTCAGCGCCTTGATTTTTCCGGAGCGCAGGAGTTCCGCGAGGAGTTCCGTGTGGTGAACTGTCTCGAATGCTCCGTCGTCAAATTTTGCGTACTCTTTTCCGATCGTATGCAGGCAGTGTGGACAATGAGTTACGACTTTATCAAAAGTGTACTGTCTCATGTTCGCGATGTTCTCGATGGCGATTTCGTAGAAGGAATACTCGTCACCGAAGCGGCGAACAGGATCGCCGTTACACTTCTCCGTTTTCCCCATGACCGCGAATGAAACTCCGGCCTTCTTGAGTAGAGCGACCGTGTCTTTCACCACTTTCTGGTTGGAAGCATCGTAAGAACCGGCACACCCTACGTAATAGAGATAATCGACTTTTTTCCCGGCTTCAATGACCGGAACGTCCACGCCCTGGGCCCAGTTAAAGCGGTCATCCTGAGAAATTCCCCAAGGGTTTCCGTTTTTCTTGATCTTATTTGTGGCATCTGCAGCTGCCGGAGGAAGATCTCCGAGGGTGAGGGCTTTGTACCGCTTGAGATCCATGATCATCTGAACGTGTTCGATATTGGCCGGACACTCTTCCATACAGGCACCGCAAGTTGTGCAGGCATCGAGTTCATTGGAAGCATAAATCGGATTCTCGCCCCAGAACTCGGCTGTCATGCCTTTCACGTCGATCACATCTCTCATCTTGGTAACAATGAGTTTCGGATCAAGCGGCTTGTCCGCAAGATTGGCCGGACACACCTGAGTACAGCGACCGCACTCAACACACGCGAGTGTATCAAGACGCATTTTGAGAGTTGTTTCAGAAGCTTTGCCGAGACCGAATGTTTCCGCTGCTTCATTGGCAAAGTCCATCGGATTCAGCACGGCCCCGCGGCGGGCAGGGGTCATGAGAGCGTTGAACGGAAGAACAATGATGTGGAAAAATTTCGTGTGAGTGAGGGTCGCCACAAACGCCATGGTGTTCAGCATGTGAAGCATCCAGATGGTCTGGTAGCTTCCGATCAGGACATTTTGCGGCAGACGAAGAAGTCCAATCACTCCTGCAAGGGTGAACCCAATCGGTGACCAGAGTTTTTCCCCTTCCGGGAAGTTTGTCACGTAAAGGCGGATGGCCTCAAGGAAATAGCCGACGATGATCAAAGCGATCAGCATCGCGTACATGAATTTTTCCTGGTTCGGTTTTGTCGCCGAAAGGAATTGTTTCTTCACGACGTAGCGGCGGTAGTAGGCGAGGCCGATTCCGAAGAGAACGAAAAGTCCTCCGATATCAGCGAGAAATGAAATCACTTTGTACGTAGTACCGGTATAAATCTTAAACGGCGTATCTGCGTGGATCCCGACAAGCTCTGTGGCGATGAAGAGAGTGAGAAATCCGTAGAAGATCATCGAGTGAAAAATTCCCACGTACGGATCGCGCTGAACCTTTCCCTGAAAGAAAATCGTTCTGAGAAAATTCGGGATATTGAATTTGCTCGGGGCAAACTGGTCTTTCCAGTTTGTGATCCCGTTCGTGACGTAACGGAATTTTCCGAGAAGTCCCTGGAAGAAAAAATAGGTCGCGACAACAAGAGAACCGTACATGGCGATTTTCATCCACATCGGAATCATCCACATGATTTCTCTTGAAGCTGGGCTGGTGTAGTCCATAGTCCTCCTGTGACTTTGCCTTGAGTCATTTTTTCAGGAAATCCGCTAAGACTTTCCCACAAAAATGAATATAATCAGATTATTATTCTAGCTATGAGACTCAATGATGGATAGCTCTTTTCTCACCCTCGTCAACGTCAGTTTGGGAATCTTCTCAACGTATTCGTTGGTCAAAGTTCTCGTCCGGTTTGGTTGGCCCAATCATCCGGCCCGGCTCACGATTTATCTCGTTTCATTTTGTGCGGCGATGTTTTTTGTGTTGAAGGCGATGGTAGGGCTCGGCATGCTTTCTCCATTCTTATGGCTCAAGTGGAAAACGCTCCCGCTTGTCATGGGGAGTCTCGCTCTCCTCCTTCAGGCCATCACTACCGTGGGTGCCATTTCCCGCATTCAGCAAAAAGTCATCTCCCGGCTTCCCCTGATGGCGGGTCTTTTATGCTTTGCTTTTTTTCCCCAGTTCGCTGAATATTTTTTTGCCGTGGCCGTCATCGCCGGCCTGGGATTCCTTAGCGTTTCAGTAGGAAAAGCCCGGCATCAGAAAAGGTTATTTTTCAAGATGGCCATCT
This sequence comes from Bacteriovoracaceae bacterium, assembly GCA_947451425.1. Taxonomy (GTDB): domain Bacteria; phylum Bdellovibrionota; class Bacteriovoracia; order Bacteriovoracales; family Bacteriovoracaceae; genus Peredibacter. The sequence goes on from CANGAC010000002.1 coordinate 3,689, forward strand.
TCCTGGGACTCTTCCAGGTGTTTCGCCTCTTCAACGACTACTGGCTTTTCGTCGTGGGAGAATCTTTTCTTCTCGTGGCGATGTTTTACTTTTCTCTCTTTGAAGAAAGCCTGGGCCTCAAGGCCTTTCTTGAAGAGCTTTCACTGGATGAAGGAAAGTCTGTATGAAATGGTTATTGCTCCTTTCACTTTTTGGCTGCGCTCAGATCACTAGCCTTAATCTTCAGAAACACCAGTTCGGCATTCTTCCTCTGCAGATTGTCTGGTTTCAGGTAGCGGGTTTAGAGGAAGAGCATCTTTCCATGCTCCGGTTCAAAGAGCCGGGGGAAGTCAGAACATCTTTTGAGGAAAACACCTGTCTCGGAAAAAGCTGGAGTTATAATCTCTATAATCTTCGCCCGAATGCACGCGCGAGTTTTCTCTCTCAGATCACCGGCAAGAAAAATATCACCGGCACATGTGATGATGCCGACCAGAAGCCAGTGTGGAGTTACCTCACTGCCAGTGGGTATCAGACAGGGATTCTTGAGATCGGTGCCAATACGGAGAGAAGCATTGTTTCTCTTACCCAGTGCGGGGAAAAAGGCTTAACTTTCCTCAGTAATATTTATCTCTGGCAAAGACAGATTGCTCCCTCCGGTGCCTCGACCTGGTCGCCTGACGATGTTCCTCTTGTTCAGAACAAAATCTTCTACGAAAAAAGCTGTGGTCAGAAAAGTTGTGGAACATCGATCACCGAGGATACGACCGCCGTCTACGAAAGACTTTCCCGTTCTTCGCGCAGGCACATGCTGATTATCCGGGACTTCAGTTACCTTGAAGCTCTGGAAAATAAGGATTTCGTAAAGGCCCGGGAAATCCTGGGAGAACTCGAACGGTCTTATACGTATTTTTTGAAAGCGGCGAAAGATTCCAGCGAGACGCTCGTGCTCCTGACGAGTGCGGAATCCCGTTTAATCGACATGCCGGACCAGGGAAAAAACTGGTATGAGTTTGAAAAGAACGGTACGAATCTCCAGGCGAAAAGAACGGAGCTCATGAATATGGTTCTGGCCTCTGGAGCAAGAGCGGAAAACTTCTGCGGAATTTACAGCGACGCGGATATTTTCGAGCGGATTCTCTCAGGTCCAAAACAGCAGGGACTCGAACTCAAGATCATCAATCCATTCAAGAGATAATCAGCTGCCGAGGATATCGGCAGGGGTGATCCAGTACTCTTTCCGGCAGTAATCACACTTGATCTGAATCTCGGGTTTTCCCTCGAAGAGATGTTCCAGATCGTTTGCGTAGAGGCCACGGAGATTGAGAACCATTCGCTCCATGGAGCATGGACAGAAAAAATCAATCTGCCGGCTTCCGAGGTAGGCAAAGCCACGGTCTTCGAACATCTTCACGATCTGTTCGATGTCATCACTGGCAGTTTCAAAGACCTTATGGAAAAACGGCTGATGTTTTTTCTGGAAATCTTTCCGGAGATGAGAGTCATCCGAAACGTTCGCTGTTGCAGATCCAGGAAGTTTGGTGATCATGATCGACTGGTCACTGATGTCCCCGATGATCACCTCGGTGTTCGTCTGATAAGATTCTCTCATGATCTGGTTGATGACTTCTTTCGTTTCCACATCTTTCAGTTCGATCATCGACGTATAGGGAGTCTTTCCGCTCGTGAAGATTTTCGTCACTCTTACCTGACCAGAAATCTTCATTGGGAAAACATTAAATTCTTCAGGTAATAAAAGGCAGCGGGTGTGGCCCGCACTGTTCGTTTCAATTTTCAGCCGGAAGTAGGGATCTTCCGAATCGATATACAGCCCCAGGCTTTCACTGGGCTTCAGAAAGAAAATCATTGGCATAAGTCCCAGGAACATGTCCCGGAAATACGCAAAACCGGAGCCTTTCATCGGGTGAAGAAGAACGAGATCGTGAATCAACTTCTGGCCTTCCAGAAAATGAACGTTGAATCCTTCCTTATGGTCAAGAAAACTGTAGAGACGACTGACGGCCAGCATAGGGTACTCCGGAGTGTCCCAGGAATTGAGACCTATAAATTATATACCAGATTGAAGACCCAAAAGGTAGAATCGGAACACATATGATGCGGATTGTTTATTTCGAGCAGAAGGACCAGCTTCTTTCCCACCTGGAAAATCTTCCGGGGGAAAAGCAGTTCATTACCCCTAGTCCTGCCAAAGCTGATGGTCTGCGTTCCCGGCTGAACAATGCGGATGCATCTGATGTCATTACCATCTCCAGATTTACGTCCTCGCTTGTAGAAGCTTTGTTTGAGGACAGAGATCCGCCGGAGATAAAACGGAAAGCAGAACTCCTCCTGATTTTCGGGATTCTGAAAGATCAGTATCTCGCCGATCTCTCCTTTGAGCAGTTTCTCCAGGCCTATAACCTTTTCTCCGATCTCAGAAGTTTTACCCTGAACACTGAGGCGCTTGGACCAGTGCTGGAAGAAGAGCCGGCCGAGATCAGTCACGCCGTGACTTTGTTCTGGAAACTTCTCGAGCTCACGGGGTACATGGATGAGCATGCGGGTTATCAGGCCCTGTCCGAAACTCTTCGCTCATCCGAGGAAAATGAAAAGCTCAAAAAGAATTTTATCTTCTGGGGCTTTCAGCATCTGAACGGCCAGCAGGTAGATCTCCTGAAAGCACTTTCCATTCGCTACAATGTGATCGTTCCTTTTCCTTCGTCGCTGAAACCTATTCTCAAACGGACCGACTGGATCAGCTGGCTCATGGATAGTCACTGCGAGGAAACCGAACTGAGTGGAGAGAATAAAAAACCGGCGGCGGAATGGATTCAGGTAAACTCCCGCGAGATCGCGCTGACGCTCAAAAATCTCGTGAAAGATCATGATCAGGTACTCTTAGGGGTTTCGAAACTGTCGCCCTCTCACATGGACATCGTTCCCTCGCGGAAAGTTTCCTATAAAATTACTCACGAATTGATTCACGGTGAACTCCTCGAAGTTCACGATTATCTCCGCTCGGAATGCAAAGGAACGAATTCTCTGCAGACTGTTCTTTCAGTGCTCTCACTCTGGAAACGTGATCTCCTTCAGGATAAAAAAAGAATTCCTTTTAAGATCCTCAAAGGGATTGAGCTCTATGAAAGTGCCATCAGAGAAATCCGGGAGCTTTCGGACACGGAAGTCAAAGTCGATCTGTTTTTCCTGAAACTCCTTCATGAAATCGTCTGCCTGAATCAACCGAGAACCTCTTACGTTCCCCTCTCAGGCGAGACGCTCACCATTGATCTCGTGGACATGTCGATGCTTGAGAATATCGACCGGAAGAGAAGAGTGCTTCTTTGCATCGATGAAAGGTTCGAGGATATCCAGGGTCTGGGTCAGAATTATCCGGAGTCTATTCAGAAAGCACTGGGTGCCCTCGCTCCCTTGAAAAGGAATGAACTCGAGCTTCAGTTTAAGAAATGGGAGTTCGATGATCTCTTCTCTCAAACAGATGTGAAAGTTCTCATGAACCCCCTGACCTTAAAACATAATCTCGTTTGGAAAAAACTCTTCCATAATGTGGAACTTAAGGCCGCCGTTCTCCCGACGATTCGTGAAGAGAAAAAGCTCATGGATCATTACCGGAACATCCCGAAGAAAACGTTTGATGGGAATTTTTCGGCGAGTAAGTTCCAGAGCTTCCACGACTGCCAGCGACGCTTCTATTTCAGCTACGTCGACAAGGTTTTTCCTTCCGTCACGCTCGAGCAGGACTTTGACTCTCTTACCTCCGGATCCATCTCTCACCGGATCATTGAGCTTTACCTCAAGGAAAAGCTCAATCGCGAGGACATACCCGCGCTCACCAGGAGAGTGATGGATGAGTACATTGAAGAAAATCATCTGGAGCTTTCCGGTGAATCTTATCTTCAGTGGGAACTGCTCTTTAATCACCGCTCTACGAATGGCATTATCTTCCTCGACAATCTCTCCGCTGGACTGGGCGAGCCGGTGATCTGGCATCCCGAAGTGGACTTTGAGTTTACCGATGATTATTTGATCAAAGGAAAAATTGACTGCGTGGGGATCAGTGACCGTTTCATCATCCTCCTTGATTTTAAATCCACTAAGAGTGCGGCATCCACAAATTCCGAAATCGAAAGTCTTGATAGTCTCCAGCTTTGGGCCTATGCCAAGGCTGCATCCGTTAAGTATGAAGATTTTTCCCGGAAAGAAATCATCATGGGATTTGTCTCTCTCGATAAGCCCGTGGAGTCCAATCTCTTTCATTCTTCCCCGGAAGTGGAAAAGTCGCTTAAGCCTTTAAAGCTCTGTACCCAGGGGAAACCGAAGAAAGATTTCCGGGAGCTGTTCAAGGAAGCCGGTGAGCGGATGCAAAGTCTCGCCCTTGCCATTAAGTCCGAGAAAAATTTCGTCGCTCAACCAAGAAAAGAAAGAGTCTGCATGTTCTGTGAGTTAAATAAAGTCTGCGTGAAAAGTGTCGTGACTCATGAGTGAAAGAACACCGAATGCCGAACAGCTTCTGGCGATTGAACACGAAGGCGGCGTCCTCCTGCGTGCAGGGGCGGGGTCTGGAAAAACTTTCGTTCTAGTTGAGCATATCGTGTGGCTCACCCGGAAATGGATGAGTGACTGGAAGGCTGCTCCCAAAGGCACTTTCGAGGAATATATCCGCGAGAAGTACTCTCAGGTCGTCATGATGACGTTCACTAAGAAAGCCGCTGGAGAAATGAGTATCCGGCTTTCTGACCGGATTCAGAAGATCTCTCTGGCCACAGAGGAAGATAAGAGTCTCTGGATCACTGCCAATGAATCCATCCCGCTCCTCACAGTAACGACGATCGATGGATTCTGCCGGAAGCTCATTACGCAGGGGTATTTCCAGAATCTTTCCACCGAAGCTGACATCATTTTTGAGACTGAAAGAATTGATCAGGTCACCGAACTTCTCGACCTGTGGTTTGAAGAGAGGGGAAGTAAAGTTCCCCGGGAAGTTGCCGACATTTTCATCCGGCAGAAGGACGATCTCAAGAATGCCTTCAGCCGGATCTTCAATGATCCCGGGCTTCGTCTTCAGTGGAAAACTTTCTCCCTGACAAATTCTCATCCCGATAAGCTTCCGGAGATTTTAAGTAAGTCGTTCAAGCTTCAGCAGCTCGATCAGGCGTTACTCAAGATTCATCAGTTAGATATTCCGTCTGAGAAACCCAGTGCTTTTGAAAAAGTGGTGGAGAAGTTCCAGAAAACGGGACTACCCGAAGTGGATAGTGTGGAGAAGCTCCATAATTACGCCGTTATTTTTGCGGAGAAAAGTAAGCTCAGTCCTGAAATGACCGAAGCCAAGAAAGATGAAGCGCATAAGATGGCCCACGAGGGACTGAAGGCGCTTAAATCATGGACCGATGACTGGGATGATGTCGTTAAAGACTACATTGCTAGTTACGATGAAAAAGTTCTTCCCTGGATCAAAGTCTGCCGCGAACTATTCTTCTACATCGACGAGCACCTTGATCCCAATCTTGGTCTTACCTTCGGAGACATTGCTTATCTTGTCGCCCAGGGTCTCGAAGACAAAGCGGTGAGAGACCGTGTTCAGAAGGCCTATACCTATTTCATCGTCGATGAATTTCAGGACACTTCAGCTCTCCAGTTCAGAATCATCAAGGGTCTCATCGGGGAAGATTTTTCAAGGCTCTTTTGCGTGGGTGATGCCAAGCAGGCAATCTATGGTTTCCGGGGCGGAGAACTTTCCGTTTTCCAGGACGCCGGGGATCTGGTTCCGGTGACAAGAAGCCTCGCCAATAACTATCGCTCTCAGCCCGGTGTCATTCAGTTTAACAATTCTCTTTTCCAGACGATTCTTCCTCTGGGTCAGGACTTCACCGGGAAAGATCTCTTCGGGGTTGCGCCGGAAGATCAGAATGTTCCCGACGATGTGAAAGCAACCGGGCCGGGAAGGATCGATATCCTTGAACTCGATCTGGAGTGGAATAAGGAAGAAGAAGATAAGTTCAGTAACGAGAAAATTAACCGTCTCGAGTCCCAGCTCATCGCAAGGTCAATTGAGAATGACCGGAATGAGCGGCCTTCGGAAACAGTGACTGTTCTTTACAGTAAACTGAAGCCCAGTGCCGAACTCATCCGCGCTCTCATGGAAAAGAAGATCGGTTTCACTGCTCAGTTCAAAACGGATCTCCTCGATGATCCCATGATGGGAATTTTTCTCTGCTTACTGAAACGGCAGTTCGATACGAATCCGAAAACGGTCACGCGCTATCCGCTGTTTCTTCTTGAATCCTATCTGAATGTCCTGGGGATAAGCCGCGCTTCTCTTGAGTCACTGCTTATCAATTTTGACCGGGATATTTCTTACTGGGGACTTCTCCCGGCCTTCCGGAAGTTTGTTCACTCCCTGGGAATTACCAATGAGAATGCCGACATCAACATGGACGTGATCGAAACCCTTTCCGAAATTTATCACCAGGATCCAGAAAGCATCCTGATTCAGATTGGTGGGGGAGACAACGAACGGATCAGCCTGGATCTTCGCTCCGGAGAAAATTCTCACCTCGTCCAGATCATGTCGGCCCATGCTTCGAAAGGGCTTGAATTCGAGACGGTTTATCTGGGCGGCATCTATACCAATGGACGCGATCAAAGCTCAGGCTCATTCTTTGGGAACATGCCCGGCAGCTTCAGCTGGTACTTCGATCTTTCTCTCCGGGACCGCAGGAAATCACCATTTTTTCTCTTCGAGAAAGAAATCAGCGAGTATAAGAATTTCTCAGAAACCAAGCGCCTCTTCTATGTGGCCACGACCCGAGCGATGAGAAAAATCAGCTGGGTAAAACTCAACATGGATGAGAAAGCCTTTTCGATTCCGGGAGATTCCTGGATTAATGGCCTTTTTGCCTGGGAATCAGACGGGGAGAAATCTCATTGTAAGGACAAGGTCACTTATCACAAAATCACAGACGTTGATGTGAACACGATTCTTCGCGGAAAATCTCAGCCTCGTCTTCCGCTCTTCTTTCATGATCCGGTCGGGATCGTGGATAAAGGGGAAGGGAAGTCGGAACTTTCGATCATGGGTGAGTTGTCTGTCACGCGGCTTAACTCTCTCGTCGATTGTCCGCGGAAATTTTATTTTGAAAACATCCTGAAACTTACCGCAGGCAAGACGAAGTTCTTCGATGTCGATGAAACCGTAGAGTCGGAGGAGCCAGTGTTTAAGTCATCGGCTTCCCGGGGAACACTCATCCACGAAATCCTCTCGACTGCGATCCAGAAAAATTTCATCATTCCACGCGAACACCATCAGGGTCCTCATCATAAGCCACTGGCATGGGCCATAGGGGCAATGGAGAAGTTGCGCTCGGAATTTGACTTCGTCACCGAGAAGCCGCTCAAGTTCAGGTTTTTCAATTTCATGATCTCCGGAATACCAGATCTTCTCCTCCTTCCGAAAAAATCCGGGACGGCAGCTCAGATCTGGGATTTTAAAACCGGGAAAATTACTCAGGATAATCTTGGTCACTATTGGGTGCAATTGAAAGCCTATGCGTATGCTCTCTATATTCTCGGCATGGTTTCAAAGTCAGATAGTATCGAAACGAAGCTATGTTTCGTGGATGAAGAGAAGTTTGTCGATCTCACTGTGAATTGGGAATCCGTAAACGCAGAACTCTTTCCACTCTGGCGTTCACAAAATGAACCATGGATTGTGAAAACTGATCATTGCAGTCTGTGTTCCTATGGTGATATTTGCCCTAGATAATTCAGAGTCTTGCACCTCTTCCTGTGCGTGTTACACTTTTTGTATACGTACTAACAAGTGAAGAGATTATGACAAAAATGTTTCTCGCCCTTTTCTGTCTCACCATGACTGGTATGGTGATGGCCGCTGAATCATCCCTCTACAACTTTTCCTGGCTCGATAAGGACAAAGAAATCTATGTCCTTCAAAACCGGAAATTCCGGAAAGACGGAAAGGTTTACATCGGCGGTAACGTCGGAAAAACTCTGAGTGGAGCTTTCATCGATGCGTATGGAGGATCTCTTCGCGGAGGTTTCTTCTTCAGTGAAGACTGGGGTATTGAACTCCTCTATGGGAAATCGATGGGAAAAGAAAACACGACGGCGAAAGGAATCCGCGAGCAGGGAACGGTTCCCTTCTACCGCAAAGTCGATTCCTACACGGGTGCGATGCTCATGTGGTCTCCGTTCTACTCGAAGATCAATACCTTCAACCGCATCTTCTACTATGATTGGCTGTTCGGCGCTGGTGCCGCAAGTGTCGGGACAAAAGACAACCGCGCAAGATTCGTCAATCAAAGTGATAGCACTCTGAAAACGGATTCATCTATTGGTCTCCTCTGGACAACCGGGATGAGGTTTTACATCGACCAGCACTGGAGTGTCCGTCTGGATTTCACGGGGATGAACTGGAAGGCAGATCGTTTCGGTAAACCGCAATCTTCTGGTGTCGTTAGAAAGAAATCAGATTACTTCAATAATTACGACGTGGCCGTGGGTCTCAACTACGCTTTCTAATTTTTTTAAAGGAGAACACGGATGTTCTCAAAATATTTTCTCTTCCTGATAATTTCTTTCCCTGTACTTGCTTCCTATGAAGGCGCAGACCGGGCCTATGGAAAAGGTTCCATTGCTCTTTCCGGGTACCGCAGGACCATGCTCGAACTGGTAAAAGACGGGCATTACTTCTCCGTCGTTCCCTGGATGAAAGATTACCTCGTGAAGAACAATTCCACTCTCGATGGGGAACTGGAAACGGCCCTCGACAATATGTTATATATGACAGGGGTTAAGCCCTTTGAGTCCCTTCCTGAAGAAGTTCTCCGCCACTCCCGTTCCGGTAACATACGCTACATTCTCGCGAAGCGCCTGATGAAACGCGGCCGCTACGAAGAGGCACTGAAAGAACTTTCCGCGATCAGCACAAGCCACTCTGCCTATCCTTTTGTGGCGAACATGAAGGCTGCCCTTTACTCGCATCTTGAAAGAACGAAAGAAGCCGAAGCGCAATTCAAAGAGTGCGTTGAGTCCTCTGACTCCCGCATGAGGAAAGTAGAAAATCCTTCTCAGAAAGAGCAGCTTGAGGTCAACCGCGACTATTGTATTGCCGGGATCGCCCGCACGCAGTTCGCCCGCCAGGATTATGCAAAAGCGGAACTCAACTACCTCGACATCCCGAAAGACTCCTTTGTCTGGCCGGAAATTCTCTTCGAGGAAGCCTGGACCAGTTATTACGTGAAAAATTACAACCGCACTCTTGGAAAACTTGTCTCTTATAAGGCTCCGGTTTTCGACTTCATCTTCAAGCCTGAAGTGGAAGTCCTGAAAGCCCTCACGTACATGAAGATGTGTCTTTATGATGACGCTAAAAAAACCGTTGATGATTTTTATACGGATCTTCTGAATCCCTCACGAGAGCTCAGAAACTATCTAGTGGGTAACGGGAAAAATTACCGTCGTTACTATGACCTGATGGCCGCGCATGAAGACGGAAAGAACTCAGAGCTTCCTATCGTAGACTCTGTCCTGAAGTCTGTCCGTAAAGACGGAGCTTACATTGAGCTCAAGAGTGCTCTCACAGGCGCCATCACCGAATACAATGCACTCCGAAAAAAATCGAACTCAAGTCTTCGTTCAAATCTGATTAAAAACATTCAGACACTTCTGGATGAGTACCGGACGATCATTGGTGCCTACGTCCGTGCGGGACTTGTGGGTAAATACTCTGAGCTCTACACCGCTTTTCAGGGCATGAGTTATATCAAGCTTGAAGTTCTCGCGCAGAGAAAAGAACAGCTCTATCGGACGGAAGATTCATCCTCCGGCAAGCGCGGTGACGTGAAATACATTGAAAGAAACGACAAGCAGTACTTCTGGAACTTCAATGGTGAGTTCTGGGCCGATGAGCTTGGAGATTATGTCTTTGCCTTGAGGTCTGAATGCTGAAATACCTCTTCCTGACTTCCTTCATCCTGGGAACTGCCTTCGCGCAGAAGCTCTCTCTTGACGAGAGACGGACCAAGATTATCTCTATCGTTGATGAAGAACTTGCCGAGGTCTCACGCCTGGCCCGCCAGCAGGATTACAAAGACCCGAACATCCTTCTTCGTATGTCTGAGCTGAACCTCGAGAAGGCCCGGCTCTGGAGAGAGCAGGAAAACGAAAAATTCCTCTCCATTCCCCCAGAGAAGCGGCTCGACATGGATAAGGATGACTTTTTCAGGAAGTCATCGAAGTTCTTTGCTGATGCCAATAACTCTGCTTACACGGTTGTGAAGAAGTATCCCAAGTTCAAGGGACTCAGCGAAGTCTATTACATCCTGGCTTACAACAATAAAGAACTCGGACGCCACGACGAAGCCCAGAAGTATTTCAAACTGGCGTCGTCGAAGACTGGCGGAAACAACAAGCTGAATGCAAAGTCCAAGCTTGCACTCGCTGATTATTATTTCAACGACCATAAATACGAGAATGCTGTTCCCTTGTATGAAGCGGCTATCTCCCAGCTGGATGAAAAGTGGTGGACCAAGGATGCCTTCAATCTGGCATGGTCATATTACCGCACGAAAAAATACACCAAGGCGATTAACCTCATGCTCGAGGTTCACAAGAAAAGTCAGAATGGAAAATACATCGACATGCGCAGTATGGTGGAAAGGGACATTGGTATCTTCTATGTGGATGCCGGCCGCCTGAACGATGCCATTCAGTTCTACGAGAGTAACGGCATCAATTACACAGAACAGTTCGTAAAAATTGCCAACCTCATTGTATCCCAGGGGCGGTTCTCCCAGGCTGAGTCACTTCTCAACGAAGCGGCCAAGGTGGAAAAAGATCGCGATAGAAAAATTGCCATCTACATCGCTCAGCTCGATCTCTTTGATAAATATAATAAGATCACTGAACATCTGGCAGTCTCCCGGGCGATGGTGAAACTTCATGAAGAAGCTCCGATCGCAGAAGATGATCTGAAGCGACTGACCTATCACGTAAACAAGAAAGCGGCTGAACTTCAGAAGGCCACCGCTTCTGACACTTATGCCAACGTGCCGAAGATCAAGGCACAGAAATCCCGTGAGGCCATTGAATACTTCGATCTTTCGACGAAACTGAATCCTTCCGAGAAAGCAGAAAAAGTATTCTTCCAGGCGGAAACGGCTTACGCCGCGACCGACTTTGGCAAGGCACTCAATTATTACGTGAAATCTTTTGATGCTGCTTTCGCCAGCAATCAGAAAAAAATTCTGTCTCAGACTCTCGAAGGGATGCTTGCCTCCCTCGGACAACCCGGGCTGAATTTTGCGACTGCGGAGAAATACTACCTTCCCGTTTATACCAGATACCTGTCCGTTGATTCTAAGTCTGAGAGAGCGAAGTCCATTTTCGTGAAGCTTTTCAACGTCCAGTACGATAAGGGCCAGATCGAAGACTCCGAAGAAACGCTGGAAAAGTTCGCAGCGAAGTTTCCGACCGACTATGAGACTCAGGAAGGGATGCTCGCGAAAATCATGGAGCATTACCGGAAGAAAAAAGACTACTCGAAGGTTAAGGCCTACATCTCTGACATCAACCAGGGTAAGTACAAAGTTTCAAAAAAATACGCCGATGCTCTCCGGAACCTCATGACGAAGATCCAGATTGAAGGTGTGCAACAGTCACTTGAAAAAGGTGATAAAGCTGTCGCTCTCAAGGGCTATCATCAGATTTACACGAACGATGACAGCACTCCCAAAGCAAAAACCAATGCCGCATATAACCTCTCGGCCCTCTATTACGAAATGGGTGACACGAATCAGAGTTATCAGTGGGGTCTGATTGCCGTGAAGGACATGGAAGCAGCGGACGTGAGTAAGTTTGCTGATTCGTTCCTCTCGATCTCTGCAGGTCTTTTCCTGCGCCAGCAATTCAGTCAGTCTGCGGACCTCTCCTACAGGCTCTTTGCCAAACTTTGTAACCAGAATTCACCGAACAAAGTGGTCGCGTTCAAAAACTCCGTTTTCATCTCGCTTGCGAACAATGAGCTTGATCGTGCACTTGAAATCAGAACCTATGCCCGCCAGTGTAATATCGCTCCCTCTGTCATGGCCGAAGTCAGCCTCGAACTCATGAAGGATCTTGCTAAGGCCGGGCGCTGGGAAGCATTCGAGACTGACCTGAAAGAACTCGAAGCAGATCCGAAGAATCACGCACTCGTTATCCGGCCAATGGAAGATCTCAAGAAGGAATTCCTTAAAGTCGGTAACACAGAAGAGGCCCGGACTCTCGAGCAGAAGCAGCTCCGGTATTATGCCGATGCCAAAGCTAAGAAATACGAAATTCCTGTGGAAGCACTGGATCTCATGGCGGAAAAAGTCATGATGAAAGTCCGCTCCATGAAAACACAACTGGGAGAAATCACCCTACGTTTCCCGGAAAATGAATTTAACAATGCGGTCAAAGCGAAACTTAAAATCCTTGATCAGATGACCAATGAAGTGAACGAGATCCAGAAAATCGGCTCAGGGAAAGGGATCGTGGAAGGATATCGGCTTGTGATTGAAGCCTACGAAAGCTTTGGTGAAGAACTGAAAGCCTTTATCCCGGAAGGGAAATCTCCGGAGTACCTGGCAAGTTTCCAGAAAGCGATGTCTGACGTCTATAACCCGATTCTCACGAATGCCCGCAAACAGAGAAGTGAAGTGAAGAAGCTCATCATGGATAACAAAATCCTTTCCGCTTCAAACTATTCTGTCCTTTACGGTCGTCTCGAAAGTTTCAAGAGGTACGTATCATCTAAGAACATTGTGCTGATGGATCGTGGAGGCCAGCGATGAAAACAATTTACCTGGCACTCATTTTCCTCGCTGCCTGCTCTTCTGCTGACAAAAAACCTGGCCGCAACGCAGATGCCCCGGAAGCTGTGACGGCCCAGGCCTTTAAGAAAGAAACCACGCTGAAGAACACGGACGTTCAGGACTACTATTCCACAACGGCTGCCACTGCAAATCCTGCGCTTCAGGACGAAACACTCGATCGGTATTCAGTTGAAGAAATCGCAGCGATGGCAGAAACGACAGATCCACTGATGGAAATAACTCTCAGATGCTCACGGAATGATTTCGCAAAAGCCTTCCAGGTTGCTGCGAAATATTTTAACCGCTACCAGAAAGTTGCCGCTTACTGGAACCAGGTCGCAAATTGCCACCTGAACCAGGGGGCACATCGCAAGGCGCTTTTGTTTTACAACAAGGCGCTTGAAGTGAAACCAAACTACATCCCGGCCCTGAATAACATTGGGGTCATGTATTCGAGAATGGATCAGGATCAGAAGGCGCTCGTTGCATTCGAGCGCGCCAACAACGCTTCTAAGTTTGCTAAAACCCCACGTTATAATCTGGCGAAAATGTACCTCGTGTACGGGCTCGCCGAGCCTGCTCTTCCTATTCTGAAAGGTCTCCTCGAAGCAACACCTTCAGACGTCGATCTTCAAAACGCAGTCGCCAATGCTTACTTTCTTATGTCTGACTACAACCAGGCGAACGCCCACTTCCAGAAGATTCCCTCAGCTCAGTGGTCTAAGGCTGAGGTCGGGTTGAATCTCGCTGTGACTCTTAAAAAACTCGGCAAGGCAGAAGACGCCAGAAGTGTCTTCAGTAATGTCCAGAAACCTAAAGCTCAGGCACTGTCCCGTTATTACAGTTCAGTGGAATCTTATCTCGGAGAGAAACAATGAAAATAGTATTCATCCTGATGGCCCTTCTCTCAATCCAGGTTCAGGCGCAGGAATCGAAAGGTAAATCCATCCGTTACGAATATAAAAAATTCGAAAAATTTGATTTCGATGAAATCGGTGTCGAAGGGGAAGCCGGGTCGCCCGGGGATCTTTCCATTAATCCACGCGCTCGTAATGAATTCCGCAACAAGCTTCCGGAACGCACGAATTTTAACAGAGAAATTAAAAAATCAGTGGAAGTCATTCGCTGACCATAAGGGGCCTTTGTGGAATTAGAGAGAAGTAAATCGCACACGCTCTTTGAAATCCGGCCGACGGATTCCGGTTCCCGCTCCAAGGGTGGAGTCTTTCCGAAAGGAAGGATCCTTCTCGGAAGGTCAGAGAGCTGTGACCTGATGGCGCAGCATGAGTCCGTCTCTGCGATCCACGCTGTTCTTGAAATCTTCGAAGACCGCGCTGTTCTTTATGACATGAATTCCACTAACGGGACGTACATCAATAATGACAAGATCATTACGAAGGATCTTCATGTCGGGGATTTCTTCCGGCTTGCCGACGTAGAGTATGAATTCCTAAGATACGTAGCTGCGAATGCTTCACTTCCTCCAATTCTCGACAGTCTTGAGCCTTCAGAAGGAGTCGCGTCCGTACGTACTGCTCCGCCGGTTCCCCCGACAGCACCGGAGATAAAAAATCTCCCGAAAGCTGCACCAATGGTTTCCGAGATGATGCCAAGTGTGGTTTATCCACTGGCAGCAGATCCGAAAGCCGAATTCAGTGAATATATCTTTGAAGACCAGGCACAGATTTATCCCATCTTCCGGTATGAAGCTTCCCGTCAGGCAGTTGAAGTTATCATTCTCTTCAAAGATCAGATTTACAGCGTAGATTACCTTCCGGAAGGAAAAGACACTTACTATATTTCCGGATGGTGGACATCTTCTCAGGAACTGGAATTCCCCTATTTCGCGAAGGCGGAAAAAGTTCCTTTTGTTGATGTGAAAGGGACGACTGCGACTGTTCATACACTTCCAGGCTTCGGTGTCTTCTTTCTTTCGGACCGTAAGAAAGACACTGGCCATGTCGGAGCGTCGATCGATCTTCAGGGGCAGGATCTTGTCCGCTTTCAGAAAAATGATATTCAGATTTTCGTCCGGAACGTCGCTGCTCCACCGAAAGTCGCGGCGGCGCCTATCCTCAAGCGTGATCCGGAATTCCAGAAATATCTCTTCCTCCTTCTCTTCCTTGTGGCCTGTATCTCAGTTAGTTTCAACATGGTGGAGATTCCCGAAGACGAGAAGAAAGATGAACTGGCCCCTGAACGTTTAGCAACGATCCTCTTCAAGCAGCCTTTAACAGTGACTAAAAATAAGTCTGTCGCTCAGACAGAAAAAGCGCCTAAGGTCGCGCAGCAAGCGCCTCCTAAAGTCGCTGTGGCAAAAGATGTGCCTAAAGAAAAGCCACCGGAAGTAGACAAGCCGGATGTAGTTACAACTAAAGATCAGACGAAGAAACCGGACATCGGCGAAAAGAACGCGACCGAGAAGAAAGTTGTTAAGCAGGGAACAGAAAGAGTTACGACTCCGACAAATAAAATTGCTACGAACGTTGCTGCGGCAAAAAATAACAACAACCTGCAAACGAAATCTGCGGCATCCGCCTTTTCTACTTCCGGGCTTAAAACAAACGGGCCGGTTGAAGTTTATAAATCTGCTGATTTCGCTTCTTCAGTCAGCACCATGGTTGCCAAAGGTGGAACTCTGTCCGGCATCCGGACTCGTGGGGCAACTGGTACGGGCGGCGGAACTGACATTACCGGTTCTGCGACGGGCGTGAGTACTGGTTCCGGAACAATTAAGACCGCTGAGATTGCGACCAATCAGGGAAGTCTGGTGGGAGCAACAACAGGTGTCCTTGGAACCTCAAAAGGTGCTGGCGGACTTTCAGGGAAGAAAGCGATCTACACCGCGGGTATTCCTTCTGAGACGGTGGTTCTTGGGTCCATGGATCCGGATGTGATCCGTAGAATTCTTCTCGATCACCTTCCGCAATTCAGATATTGCTACCAGAAAGAGCTGGAGCGCACAGGTGCTGATACATCCGGGACGGTGAAACTTGATTTCACTATCGCCGCTGCAGGTAACGTCTCAGATGCAGGGATCGAGGGAGCTTCAACGCTTCCGGTTGACGTGAAAAAATGTGTGATTGGTGTTCTAAAAGGCATCCGTTTTCCGGAGCCCATGGGTGGCGGGAAAGTCGGGGTGAAACAGCCGATGAATTTCTATCCGAAAAAGATGTGATGAAAATAGTAAAAAAAGCCGCCCTTTCGGGCGGCTTTTTTTTGTCTGATTATTTTGTCGGAGTCGTAGCTGCAGGAAGGCGTTCAGTATCAGTTGTCTTTGTCATCGCTGCCCACGGGCGGATATCCGTATCAAGAGCAGTCTTACCTTCAACTCTCACGCCGTGATCATTGTAGAAATGGGCCACTTTCTTCGTCCCCGGACCAGTCTTGATGAAGGTCATAGCACCCTCGGATTCGCAACCAACCAGATGAGAAACGTTAGCGAAGATGTCACTTGCTACGCGGACATATGTGTACGCAAGATCAAGAGACTCTTTTCTTCCGCCTGCAAGACTAACAGTGAGCTGGTTCGAGCCGTCTTTACGGGCAATCGTAGCAGAGCTCACGCGAGTGATGGCCGATGGTTTTTCTGTGCAGTTCTGGCACCAGAAGATGATGTCTTTGTTGGTGAGAAGTCCTTTAGCGGAAATCGCATCCGTGATTGTGTTCCAGGCACACTGATCAGCAAATGCTGAAAGCGAAACAGAAGCAAGAACGAGGGTCATTAGAAACTTCATAATCTCTCCTTAGAGGAAGTGGTTAGTAAGATTTTAAGGGAGAATCGGAGAAGAGTGACCCGGCAATTTCTGGTCTTAAGGATAAGAGGGTAACTTAGTTACCCTGAGTAAGAACGACGAATTTGAACTCTCTGAAACCGGCAGAAGCAGCCGTGTACATAACGCGCTTGAGATAACTGTACTTCAGCGACTTCTCCACAACCAGGTTCGCGATTCCGGAGAACTTCGCCGCATTCGGAGAAAGTTTCTCAGACTGCTTGATCGTTTCTTTGATTTTGATCAGCTCGTTATAGAGAGGAACAATCCTGCGGCCACCCTCATCGAAGACTTGCCCATCGGTCGCTGACTCTGATGACAGAACTTCCTTATCATCGACCCAGATATTCGTTTTTGAGACCTGGATATTCACACCAAAATTATTGAGTGATTCAGAAGCTGAACGGGGGAGGTCGATTCCCTTAGGAACGTTAATGATCACGCCAGAAGAATTGTAACTCTGAAGAAGGAAAACAAGGAGAATGGTCAGAATATCAAGAAGGGACGTGATATCGATATCGATAACTCTGTCTTTTTTTCTTCTGTTCGCAAAGCGTGACGCCCGTACTGCCATGGTTTCCTCTTAGCTCATCAGATTACTGAAGATAATCTTATCGAAAAGATTCTTCAGAGGTTCATCAATGCCTTCTTTATTCGGCTTCATGATGGAGTCGTCAGTTTTTTTCAGCATCCGGACTGCGTCCATGACTTTCACGATTTCCTCGTAAGTCAGTTCGCCGATCGGTTCAAAGATAATCATATCCTCACCGACATTCTGCTTTTTGATATCAATCAGAGTCGTGTGGATGGCTTCGTAATCGAATGTCCCGTCGGGAAGGCGCTTAAAGCGCTGGATCTCACGGGCCGGAACACCCTTCGTCAGGATGATTTCGTTCGTTTCAAGAGTCATGGCCAGTGCCAGAGGATCTTTCTCGTCTTTCTTTTCTTCCTGATCAGAAACGATAGGAATCGGACTGCCGATTTCATAGATCTTCAGGAAGCTGGCTGACATCAGAAGGAAGAAGATGAAGATGAAAACTGAATCCATGATCGGAACCAGGTTCAGTTTTTCATCAGGTCTTTTTCTCTTACGGCTGGTCGGAACGCGCAACATGAGAAGTTTTCCTTAGTCGTCGATCGCTTTCTTGGTACCGAGAAGATCCTGGAGCTTCACTGAATATTCATCGATCTCGTTGACGATTTTCTCGGCCTTCGCCATGAGGAAAGCGTGGATCATCATGATGGTGATAGCTGCGAGTAGTCCCAGAGCTGTGGTGTTCATCGCTACCGCAATACCTTTGGCGAGAACTTCTGCTTTCTGAGTCGGATCAGCTGCCGATACCGCAGAGAATGACTGAATCAGACCCTGAATCGTTCCAAGGAGTCCGAAAAGAGTGGAGAGGTTAGCCGCAAGCTGGAGATAAGGAATTCTCATCTCAATTTTTGGAATCACTTCGAGTGCCGTCGCATCGATCGCGTTCTGGACTTGTGTCGGGCTAAGACTTGCGCGCTTAAGACCAGACTTCAGCACTCTCGGAAGAGCGGCTTGTGAACCGGAGCAAATCCGGATCGCGCCCTGGATGTCATTGGAGAGAATGTAGCGTTGGAGTTCATTCATAAATGAAGGGCCATCTACGTCGAAGGTGTAGGAGAGCTTCTTGAATCTTTCGATTGCGACTGCTCCGGCAAAGGCCCACACGGCAAGGATCACATACATGAAGATCCCGCCCTCAACGATGAACCGGACAATATCCTGAAGTAACGTCATAACTAACTTCCCCTTCCGTGGAAAAATAATGATTTACTTAATTATATGTGGATTTGAATTTGGCGAAAGGAAATTACTCAGCGTGCTCAATAGGGGCGAAGTGTGCGCCCCTATTGTTTAATATTAGCAGATCAGAAAGAGCAGGTAATCTTCTCACCCTGCAGTGGGAAACTAAAAGCTTTCAGCCTTCCGTCTTCTTTGATGGAAAGGGTGGCACCATCTGTTGAGAAATACTCGAAGTCCCTGGCCACAACCTTGCCACCTTCATTCCAGAAATTTGTCACAGTGTATTCCTGCTCGAACTTCACGACTGACTCGTTATTCTCGTTCTTGCCGTCAAGATTCACAGATAGGATCACTCTGTACCCAGGATTTCCGAAAGCATCTTCTTCTTTGAGGTTTCTGGTCTTGCTCACTTTCACTTTGCAGGTTGAGCTCGTGCCTCTGACGTTCGTTTTAGTTTTGAGAGAACCCTTCAGGACCGGCACTCCTGTGAAGGACTGGGCCAACGCTGTTCCTGTGATCAAAAGCGCGTACGTAAAATATTTCATATGAACCTCTTAGTATTTAGTCGTTGATTTGCCGGTGTCGAGGCCCTCGTAGGTTTCTTCCCAACCTTTGAAAGCACGTCTCGCGTCCTGAAGTTCCGGAAGAACCCAGTGATTTCTCTTCTCGCCATGCTTGTCCCGATTCTCGAGATCAAGCGGGCGGAAGTAGTACATCGGAGCTTTCATCGTGTAGCAAAGTTTCGTCCACTGATTGTCTTCGTACTGCTTGTAGTTGGTGATCGCCGGACAATTCAGCTTATCTGTTTGCATGAAGTAGTTCGTCCACTCTTTCACCGTAACGGGCTTGCTCATGAACGTTCCATCGAGGACGTAATCGACGCCACCAGCAGTGACGAGAGGAGCAACGTGGAACCACCATTCAAACTCATCCACCACCTGGTAGCGGGCAGTATAAAACATGAAAATTTTCTGTGAGTTGATGCCCATCTTCGACCACATGTCGAAGGCCCACATGTGAGCGCGCTTAAAGCACTGAGAGCGGCCTTTATCGCCGTCATTTAAAAGATCATTGAAGACAGTTGTTGCCTGCTCGAGAGACTGAAGGTCCGTCGGAGCAACTTTCCGGAGTTCGTTATACTGGAAGTGATTCAAGTCATAAGTCGTCTCATCAACTTCACCGCGGCCGACAGCGTGGATGTTCGTGATGAAATTCTTGTTTCCGTCAGTCGAGAAAGTGAGCTTCACAACCTGACCTGTGAGGGCTTTGAGCATCTTGGCGTTGTCTTCGGTTTTTTCCATCCGATAAACTCTTCCGTCTGCGCCGGAAAGAACGAGAAGGGCTTTCTTCTCCGGATCCTTCACATCGAGAACGTTAAAGACGGTGGTAAAGATCTCTCCCGCCTGAGAAGTCAGCGAAAAGAGCATAGCAAGAACGAGCAGCCATTGTTTGATGGACATAAAACCTCACTTAGATTGTGAGGTCCTTATAGGAAACCGATCGCGGTTCTTGAATCCTTAAGAGCGGGAGGTGTAAATATTACTTGGTAAAGGTCCGCCCAAGATCGATGGGCTTATAGCCTGAATTCATGAGGAATTTGACCAGTTCGGCCCGGCACCAGCGGTTGGTGTAGGTCTCTTTTAAAAATCCATTCATGCTGAAGCGGGTTTTACAGGGAGAAGTGATCCAGAGTTTATCGAGAGATGGGAGAAGAGTTTCGTCTGTAAAGCTGAACATAATTTCGCTCCCGTTTTTCCATTCATCAATCACCGCGACTTCCACAGCAGAAGCGCTGACCGAAAGAACTAAAAAAAGGAGGACGAATTTCACAGGTAGTTTTCCGGAAAGAGATCTCTCTCAATTCCCTCGATGAAGATGTGAATACACTTAATGTGGATTTCCTGAATGCGGTCTGTGATCGGGCAATCGATAACCAGAGCAACATCCACCATTGATTTCAGTTTCCCACCGTCTTTCCCCAGAAGTCCCACGACCTTCATGCCTTTGGCCTTCGCGACTTCAACGGCCTTGATGACGTTGGCAGAATTTCCGGACGTCGAGATCGCCAGGAGAGTGTCGCCTTTAGATCCCCACGCTTCGAGGTAGCGGGAAAAAATGTGATCAAAACCAAAGTCGTTCGCGACACATGTCACATGACCGGCTTCAGAAATACCTGTGGCCGGAAGTGGGGCACGATTTTTTCTGTAGCGACCCGTGAGTTCTTCCGCAAAGTGAAGGGAGTCACACATCGATCCGCCATTACCGCAGCTGAAAACCGCTCCGCCATTCTTGAACGACGAAACGAACGTCGCGATGGCCTCTTCAATCTTCTTGATATTGTTTTTATCTTCGATGAATTGAGTGAGAGTTTTGTGGGCTTCGGTGAGGGAGGAGTGAATGTAGCTCATAAAAAAAGAGCGGGCGCCTCAAAGATTTGAACGACGCCCGCTTCCATAGGAAAAAGATTAGATGAGGCTGTTGAAGTTCTTGATGATCTCAGCTTTCGGCTGGTTCCCGACGAGAGTGGATTTCACTTCGCCGTTTTTGAAGAAAATCAGCGTCGGAATGCCGCGGATGCCGTACTTCTGCGCAAGGTCAGAAGCCTGGTCAACGTTGACCTTAACGACGGTCGCTTTTCCGTTCATTTCTGTCGCGATTTCATCCAGAACAGGAGAGAGCGCCTTACAAGGACCGCACCATTCTGCCCAGAAGTCCACGAGAACAGGTTTATCTGAATTCATGACTTCTTGTTCAAAATTAGCTGAAGTCACACTTGTTAAATTGGCCATACTTACTCCTTAGAGAGAAACATTTCTCCACTTTATCTTATGATGGGCATTGGTACAAGTTCCGCAAGGGTCTCCGGTTGATTAACATGGTCCGAAAATACGCGAAAAAGGGTTCAAGTTGTGATTTTTTGGCTACAATGTCGGGGATGAAGAGAAGGGACTTCCTGGATAAACCGCTCGCCCGTGCGCGACTAAACCGCTTGATTGCGAAACTGATAGATATCGGTCTCGTAGCCTTTGGCGGTTATATGTATTATCCGATGGGTCTGATTCTTGGCACGATCTATCTTTGTATCGCTGATTCTTTGTACGAAGGTCAGTCTATCGGCAAACGTTTCATGGGTTTTGGAGTGGTCTCTCTGGTGGATGGATCTCCCTGTTCGGCCAAGCAATCCTTCATCCGAAATCTTCCTTTTACCGTGCCACTTTTTTTATTTATCTTTCCGTTCTACGGATGGATCTTCGCGGGGATTTTTGCGCTTCCCCTTTCCGCGATGGAAGTTTATTTTCTCTTCAAAGACAAATCACCGTATCGACTTGGCGACATCATGGCGGACACAACTGTGATCGCGAATGATGGAACCCGTCTCGACCTCCGCGCCGTTCCCACAACGTAGGACTTATGAAAAAACTCATCATCATCGACATTTCCAATTACATCTTCCGGGCGTTCTTTGCGATCAGGCCCCTGCATGCTCCGGATGGAACTCCCGTGAACGCAGTCTATGGAGTGCTCTCGATGGTGCACAATCTCATTCAGAAACATCAGCCCACCCATATTCTTGTGGCGCGGGATACGAAGGAAGGCTCGTTCCGAAAAGAGATTGATCCGAACTACAAGGCCAATCGCTCAGAACCACCGGATGAACTCATCCCGCAGTTTTCTCTCGTGGATGAACTGGTGAAGACGCTCCGTCTTCCGGAAATTAAAATCGCCAATTACGAAGCCGATGACATCATTGGTTCGGTTGCTGTTCAGTGGAAAAAAGAATTCGACGAAATCCTCATTGCTTCGGGTGACAAAGATCTCATGCAGTTTGTGGATGGCCCGGTGAAGATGCTCGATACGATGAAGGAAGTCACTTACGGGCGCGAAGACGTAAAAGACAAGATGGGGGTTTATCCCGAGTCGATCATGGATTATCTCTCTCTCATCGGTGATAGCTCCGATAACATTCCGGGTGTCGCGGGCATTGGTCCCAAGGGAGCGCAGAATCTCATTGAGGAGTACGGCGATCTCGACAATATTCTCGCCAACATTCCCAACATCAAAAACAAGCGCGCACAGACGGCGCTCGAAGCTCATAAAGACGATGCGATTCTTTCCAGAAAACTCGTTCGCATCGTGACCGATCTCAAGCTGCCTCATGCTGCAGTCGATTCTAATTTTAAATTAGCACTGACTCCGGAGCTGGAAGATTTCCTGGGTCGCCTTGGTTTTCGCTCGTGGATCACAAAGCTCCAGGAGTTCAAGCACAAGGAACCAACAAAAGAAGCACCTCCGGTCAAACAAGTCGTAAAAGATTCCGTGAAGAAAGCGAAGCTCTGGACACTCGATGATCTGAGGAAAAAAATTGAAGGGAAGGGTGCTATTTCTGTTTCCCATCTGTGTGACGATGAACTTAACCAGCATCAGTGCTGGAGAGGGATGGCAGTCGCTACAGACTCCGAAGTCGGATTTATTTCCCTGAGTTCCGAAGAAGCGAAAACGTTCATTGATATCATCCATCATGAAAAGCCCCTGGTCGTTTGTTACCAGTCAAAGCCGATTCTGCAATTAGCGATGGTGGCCGGTGTGAACCCGGACTTCCGGTATTTTGATCTCGCTCAGGCGCATTTCATTATCAATCCCGAGCAGCGCCACGACCTCGATACGATCTGCGAGGAATTCACGGGACAGAAGCTTCCTGAGAATCCGAAGGGACAGGCCGATCTTCTCGGGAATATGACGGAAGAAGAAATTACATTTCACGGAGAGAAAGCGCAGGCGATTCTCCAGCTTTATCCGCTTCTTCGGACGCGCATGAATGAACTCCAGGTGGAAAGGCCCTATGACGAACTCGATATTCCACTCATCAAAGTTCTCGCAGCGATGGAGCTCGAAGGAATCGCTTTGAATGTTTCCTTCTACAAGGAACTCGAAGTTGAATTCAGTAAGCAGATCGATGAAATCGAAACGGAAGTAAAAAAGATTGCCGGCGATAAAGTGAATCTCCGCTCACCGAAACAAGTGGGAGAGTTACTCTTTGAAAAACTCCAGCTGCCAGTCATCCGGAAAACGAAAACCGGCTATTCCACCGATGCCGAAGTGTTGAATGAACTTGCGGCGATGAAGGTGAGTCCGATTCCGGAAATGCTTCTTCGCTACCGGGAAGTGGAAAAACTTCTCTCCACGTATGTGAAAGCGTTGCCCCTCATGGTGAGATCTTCTACCAATAAGATTCACACCCACTTCCAGCCGAGTAATGCCGCGACCGGTAGACTCTCGAGTGATAACCCGAATCTTCAGAACATTCCGGCCCGTACGGAAAACGGAAGAAGGCTAAGAAAAGGCTTCATTCCAACCAAAGGAAGAGAACTTCTTTCAGCTGACTATTCCCAGGTAGAACTCAGGCTTCTCGCTCATTTCTCACAGGACGAGAACATGCTCAAGGCCTTCCTGAATGATCTCGATATTCACAAGCAGACGGCGGCGGAAGTCTTTGAGGTGCCGCTGGATCAGGTTACTAAGGATCAGCGTAATGGAGCCAAGGCGATTAACTTCGGTCTCATGTACGGTCAGACGAGTTTCGGTCTCTCACAGTCCCTGCACATCTCGCAAGGTGATGCCAAAAAATACATCACGAGTTACTTCAAGAACTTTCACAATGTGAAAAGCTTCCTCGATGGCCTCAAGGAGAAAGCCGAAGAAACCGGATACGCAGAGACGTTATTCGGAAGAAAACGCGTCCTGCCCGATATCAAGTCCTCTAATCGCCAGATCAAGGCGATGGCCGAAAGAGTGGCGATCAATAGTCCGATCCAGGGAACGGCCGCCGATATCATCAAGCTTGCGATGATCAATATTCAGCAAACACTCCGGGATAAAAATCTCAAGTCCCGCATGGTGCTTCAGGTCCACGATGAACTCATCTTCGATGTGGTCCCGGAAGAGATGGAAACGATGAAGGGTTTGGTGCGTGACCTTATGGAAAACGCCGTAACTCTTTCGGTCCCGCTCAAAGTGGATATTGGTACCGGACAAAACTGGTATGACTTGAAGTAAATTTTGAGAGAAACCTCACTTTGCCGATAAGACCGGCATGAAAACTCTCATCGTTTTATCACTCTTAATTTCCTCTTCTGTGTTTGCCGGCTGGTCGGAAAAAGCTAAGGCGCATCTTCCGAAAGATCTGCGCACACTCGAGCTGGGAAAAACCAATCGTGATTCGGCCCGTAAGTCCCTTGGAAAGCCTGATCTCGTCAGAGGGGACAAGGAATACTGGATCCGCGATGGGTTCAAGTACGCCGTTGAGCTCACCTACAAAGACAATAAGCTCTCAAGCCTTCATTACAATTTCACAAAGAAAGATTTTCCCCTCGAGGAACTGAAAGCTGATATCGATCCCAAGCAATTAAAATCTTCACCTACGGCACCACATACAACACTTGTGTATCAGGACAAGGAAGGAAAGCTTGAGGTCGAACTTTCAACGGGGAAAGTTGAAAGTGTGAGGTTCCAGTGAAGATCATTTTTCTCTCACTCATTCTCGCGTCCTCAGCAATGGCGGAAGACTGTGCCACCTGCCATCCGGAATTTCTCCCGGATACTTCGACGTCAAATCTGGAAGAATTTTCAAGCAGGCTGGAACACTGGAGCGCGAACAATGATCAGGTGATGAACGCTCCTTGTAAGCACAAGACGCTCGATCTCGCCCAGCTCAATCAATCTCTCGAGACTATGACGGGAAATAAGAGCAAAAAAATCCAGGGAGTGAAGTTTGATCATGAGAACCCGGAGCTTCTCCGGGTGTTTAAGAATCTCACCTCAAAAATCAGTGACTGGAAGTGGTGGGAAAAAATTGTGTATAAGCATGAAGGCGAAATTGACCTTCAGGCGAACTACCAGGTAAATCCTGAATGTAATAAGGTCCTCTGTGCCGTGGATAAAATCTGGGGCCAGTACGTGGGAAGAAAGCTTCTCTTCATGAACCTCAAGTATGGTTACAACGGTTCAGAACTCATTCACGCTAATGCCGCAAAATACACAGATGCCGAAATGGATGACCTGCTTCTGGCGATGTCCGATCTCCCGCAAGCGATCATGCCCCTTGGGCGTAATCACGAAATCACAAAATACGCAGCCACCGAAAGTCATCCGGATAAGGGACCGACCGTGTGGGCCGATTCTCTCGTGAGACTTTACGCTCCATGGTTCCGCGGACCACAAGGGCTTCGTTTCCAGACTCTCATTCACGAAATTGGCCACAACATGAACTCGGCGATTGCGCCGGAAATCAACCAGCGTTGGCTCTCTATGAGTTCGTGGGTGAAAACAGGGGATAAGTGGGAATTCGATTCCGTCGGTGCCTGTATGCCTTCCCGTTACGCGATGACGAGCCCCCTGGAGGATTATGCTGAGACTTCATCGGCCTATCGCTACAACGGACGCGCCCTCCTTGCCCAGTGCCCGGACAAATACAATTTCATGAAGGACAATGTCTTCCGCGGGGTCGAATACCGGGAAGAGTCCCAGTGTTCTGGTAAGTGATTCAATAAATATTCTAAGCTTCCGATAGTAGGGTCATGAGATATCTCGTGGCCCTTTTTTTGTTCGTATCCGTGAATGCCTTCGCCATGAAGTGCGATTGCGAAGTGCGCGTGTATTCTCCCACGACGGGATCGTATCAGATGGATTCCACACCACTCAAAACATATACGCTTGAAACTTACGATTCTTATCGCGTGAAAAATCAGCTTCGCTGCCGTGATCTCTGTCTCAAGACTTTTGAAGAAGATCTCCCGACAGAAAGAATGACTGCACTCTTACTTCTTCATTCGGCACGACTCATCCGCGAGGGACTACTTGGCTATAACTGCACGGGTCTCAGCACCCTGAAATATCCCGTGCGCGTGAAGGCCAATCTCGGAAGACTGAATCTGGGCAATGTGGCCGACCAGGTCTATGTCGTGAATCACGAAGAACAGTGTTTTTAAACGACCGGATAGCCTGATTCCATCCACTGATCCATTCCCGCATCGTGAATACAAACCAGATTCGATAAACCCGCGTTCGAAAGAATTTCATACGCAGTTTTCGCCCGGCCGCCTCGCTTACAGTGAATGTAGATGGCCGAGTATTTCCTGAGATCGTCCACAAATCCTGCGACCTGATCGACTGGAATGTTGCGGGCATTTTCAATGTGGCCCGCCTCAAACTCTTCTGGACGGCGGACGTCGAGAATGACCTCATCCTTTTTCAGTGATTTGTGCAGGTTAAAGAACTCGTGCAGGCCTAAGAGCTTATTTGACATGTTTGGTCTCCTTATACGGAAAATATCATATTCATCATACAAATACCGATAAAGACCAGGAAGGGGAAGTATGCTTTACGCCTTCTTTTTGGTAATTGCTGTCGTGTACAACTGGAGAAAGTTTCGCCGCGAGCGGAACAGTTTCCTGTCGTCTCTGATTGATGCCAAGGATACGTCTCATCGCGAAATGATTCTCTCTCACCACTTTTACATTTTTGTGTTCGAAGCTTTCTTATCCATCGTGGTCGCTCACTTCATTTCGGAAGGAGCGATTGCCATCGGTCTGATTGGTCTCGGGATGGTGTATCTCGCTCTTTTATTTTCTGGTTACTGGCTCTATCAGTTTTTTATCCGCTACGTGGAAAAACAAACCCACCTTGAACTTCTCTCTTCCTTCCGCCGCCGTCTCATTCAGGAAGTGCGGGTGAACTTTGCCCTCATCCTCCTTCCGATCTTTACGTACTCCGTGATCAATATGACTTTCCAGGACGGTGTTTACGAAGACTGGGGCTCGCTCTGGTTCATCGGGCTGGTGTTCAATATTATTTTTGTTTCGGTCCTGACTCTGGCCTGTTCCGTGATTCTCATGCTGAAGCTTATTCCCAATCGTGAAATCACTGAGCCCGAGTATCTCGATATCATTAACCGGCGGCTCGACCAGATCGGCATGCCATACTTCCGCGTGCGCTGGATTGAAACAGATATCAAGAACGCCTTCGTCGTGGGACTCAAGCTCTTCCGCTTCTCGAACCAGACGATGTTCATCGGGAGAAAACTCCGCACAACTCTCACGCTGTCAGAGTTCGATGCCGTGATTGCGCATGAACTTTCTCACGTGGCCAATCGTCATATCCACAAGCGCGTGATTGATCTCATCAAGAATCTCCTGACTGTTCTGACGGGTGTGGGACTCATCATGATGGTCCTGATCGGAATCTCCCTTCTCTATTGGGGGGAGGACGCTTCCTTCCATTCGGGCATGACCGCTTCGCTTGTTTTTATCTCGTGCTTTGCCTGGTTCGTTTTCAATTACGCACTTCTCTTTGATACGATTCGTTCTCACGAATACGAAGCGGATGCCTATGCCGTCCTGAAGCTAGGTGCAGATTTTGAATCGATGAAGTCTGCGCTTCAGAAACTCGCTTCTCCGGAGGAAATTCCGGAGTATCTCAAAGGGAAAGTGGCGCAGCCGCAGAAGAAAACTTTCTTTGCCAGACACTTTTCCACGCATCCGGATCTTGATTCCCGGATCAATTCCCTCGAGTGGAAACTCGTGAATAAGATGGCCTATAATTACTACGTTTCCCCTGCTAAAAAAATCCGCAATGCCATCGGATCGTTTCTCAACTGGAAAGTTCTCGTGCCCGGCTTCACCGTCTTTGTGATGATGTCGGCCTATTACGTGAACGGTTACCGTCAGACCCAGAAGGCGCTGGCGTTTCTTCAGAAATCCGACCGCGAACAGATCCTGAAGCGTGACATTGCCTCCGTGATCAATTCCCGACCCACACCCTTGAGTCCGAGTCTCATGTATTACGTCGTGAAAAGACAGGACGAAGTTCTGATTGACCATTTCTTAAAGCAGGGTGCGGACAAGGGGAAAACTCTCATCTACATCACGCAAACGCGGAGCCTGCCGCTTCTTGAGAAGTACTACGGGCAGCTGAAAAACGAAATCAGTGATGAAGAGTATTTCCGGGTTCTCAAGAAGACCGCGGAGATGAACTACACAAACGGTTACCGCTATCTGGTGAACGCTGATAAGTTTGAAACACTTGATTCGAATTACAAGCAAAGTATCGCCCGCATCCAGACGAAAGCGATCAGAGGCCGTCAGCCGGCCTCAGTCAGAAAAGAGAAATAAGAAGAAAATTTACATCCAGTTGACGTCGAAGATAGCGTCGGCCTTAAGTTCGTCCGAGCTTGAAGTGAATTTGATGGTGTTTCCCGCATCGATCAGCATGATCGTTGACCCGTCGGTGATGTTTCCGAGATCCACCCCATCCTGATCCACGCATTTTTCTACCGGCATGGTTTCTGGAGCATTTCCTTTATAAGTACATTTCGCATCGTAAGTTTCCGGATCATCGGCGCGGATGTTGTACACGATCGTCACCGTTTTTCCGGTGGCGTTGGCAGAACGGACACGAAGGCGATCGGGAAGGAGATACTGACCCGAGCGTTCCGGAATGAAATTCAGTGTTCTCTGTTCAATCGCGATGATCAAAGTCGGAGAAGGTTCCTGATGCTGAATGTTTGGTTTTGTTTTGGGAGTGGACTCTGTCATCTTTTTCCCACAGCTCATCATGAGGAGAAAGGAAAAGAAGGGGCAAAGTTTTTTAGAGAGCGTTAGCATTTTCCATCCTTGGATACTGCCTGTTTAAATTATACCGTGACTCCTTATCGGCGCTGGAAGGGCCCCATTGAAAGGTTTTCAAAGCACCGTAATTTAACGCAGGGATGGGGATAGATTTGCCGGTATCAGAAGGATTCCAATGAGGGAATCAAGCACTTGCACGAATGGTAAATGTTTTTTTCATAGGGCGACCTTGACACTCGTCCTTTCGGACATACATTGTGATGACACAAAATAAGACCTTAAATAGCTGACTATTGCACAGCGCTAATTATCTTTTCTTAGGAGGAAAATATGGAACTGAGACCACTGAATGACCGTGTTGTCGTAAAGAGAATCGAAGAAGAAACAAAGACTGCAGGCGGGATCATCATTCCTGATAACCACAAAGAAAAACCGTCTCAAGGAAAAGTCGTTGCTGTTGGAAAAGGCCATCGCCTTGCTAACGGTGAAGTCAAAGCTCTCGACGTGAAAGTCGGGGACACTGTTCTCTTCGCTAAATGGGGCGGCGGAACTGAGGTGAAAGTTGGCGGTGAGAACCTTCTCATCATGAAAGAAGAAGAAATCCTCGGAGTTCTTCAGTAATTAATTTTTTAATTCCATTTGGAGGAATATATGTCAGCAAAAGAACTTAAGTATTCAGAAAACGCACGCGCTTCCATCCTTGCTGGTGTGAACGCTCTCGCGAACGCAGTGAAAGTCACTCTCGGTCCTAAAGGCCGTAACGTCGTCATCCAGAAGTCTTTCGGCGCTCCTGCCATCACAAAAGATGGTGTTTCAGTTGCTAAAGAAATCGAACTCGAAAATGCGTTCGAAAACATGGGCGCTCAACTTGTAAAAGAAGTTGCTCAGAAAACTAACGAAGATGCTGGTGACGGTACGACAACTGCAACGGTTCTCGCTCAGGCGATCTACCGCGAAGGCGTTAAACTCGTAGCTGCCGGCCATAACCCTATGGACCTCAAGCGCGGTGTTGATCTCGCGACTGCTAAAATCATCGAAAAACTCAAGTCAATGTCGAAGAAAATCGACACTGCTGAAGAGATCGCGAACGTTGGTACAATTTCTGCCAACAACGATTTCGAAATCGGAAAGCTTCTTTCTGAAGCAATGTCAAAAGTCGGAAAAGAAGGCGTGATCACGATTGAAGAATCGAAGACCGCTGAAACTTCTCTCGAAGTTGTAGAAGGTATGCAGTTTGACCGTGGTTATGTTTCTCCTTACTTCGTCACAAACGCAGAAAGAATGGAAGCAACTTTCGAAAACCCATACATCCTCATCACAGACAAGAAAATCTCTTCTATGAAAGAGCTTCTTCCTACTCTTGAGAAAGTTGTTCAGACTTCACGTCCACTCGTTATCATCGCTGAAGATATCGAAGGTGAAGCTCTTACGACTCTCGTTGTGAACAAACTTCGCGGATCCCTCAACGTTGCGGCCGTTAAGGCTCCTGGTTTCGGCGACCGTCGTAAGGAAATGCTCAAAGACCTCGCTACTCTCACCGGTGGTCAATTGATCGCTGAAGAGCTCGGCATGAGCCTTGAAACAGTTACCCTGAAAGATCTCGGTACTTGTAAGAAGATCAACATCGACAAAGAAAACACCATGATCGTTGACGGTGCTGGTAACAAGAAAGACGTGGAAGCACGTGTTTCTGCCATCCGCGCTCAGATCGCTGAAACAACTTCAGACTACGACAAAGAAAAACTTCAGGAACGTCTGGCGAAACTCGCTGGCGGTGTTGCGGTTATTAAAGTCGGAGCTCCTACTGAATCAGAAATGAAAGAGAAGAAAGACCGTGTTGAAGATGCGCTCAATGCTACTCGCGCTGCTGTAGAAGAAGGTATCATCGTTGGTGGTGGTGCTGCTCTCCTTCACGCTGTGATGGCGCTTGACGGTCTCAAAGGTGCTAACGAAGAGCAGACAGCTGGTATCAAAATCATCCGTCGCGCAGTTGAAGAGCCGATCCGTCAGATCGCGTTCAACGCAGGTGTAGATGGTTCTGTTGTGATCAACAAGATCCAGGAATCTAAGAATGCGAACTGGGGTTACAATGCCCGCGACGATAAATTCGAAGACCTTGTGAAAGCAGGAATCATCGATCCAACTAAAGTAACTCGTTCAGCTCTTCAGAACGCAGCTTCTGTTGCTGGTATGATGCTTACGACTGAAACTATGATCGCTGATCTTCCTAAGAAAGATGACGGTCATGGCGCTGGTGCAGGCATGGGCGGCATGGGTGGAATGGGCGGCATGGGCGGCATGATGTAATGTCATTTCGTTAAACGAAATTTCACAAAGGGCTCCTTCGGGGGCCCTTTTTTTATGGAAAAAAATGCCGGTGTCATAAGGCCTCCCGCGCTCGCACATGGGGCCAGCTCGCCTCTCAGAAAAATCATCCTTTAATAATGTTGAGTTACCTTTTGTCCCTGTCTAGATTACTCCTGATAGTAAAAAAGAGAGTTTACGCTCTCTTGCTATTGGCACTCACCATGCAATCATCTGGTTGTAGAAAGCAGCGGATGGATTCGCAGCTTGAAGAAAACCGGATGCCAGGGAGTAGGCATGAAAACAGTATTCTTACTGTCTCTCGTTTTGTCCTCGATGAATGTTTGGTCCACGGTCACGGTTGATCAGCTGGACTGCCCTTCACAGTTTGAAGGGAAGGTGAAAGAGGTCATGGAAGAAGTGGGACCCACAAACCCGCTGTCGACCCAGAAAGTGATCTTCGATAACCAGCACACCATCAAGGGCGACGTGAATGAGACTGTGACGTTGGACGTGTTAAAGCACGGGCCCTTCGAGATTGAGCCAGGTAAGGATTACCTTGTTCAGATGAGAGGGAGCAAGCTCTGCTGGATCGAGAAAATCTAAACGGCTTTTTCAGGAAGAAAAACCTATGTGGATCAAACTAATTCTCTGCTTGTTTTTAACAACCCCGGCGTTGGCATTCAAGCTCACAACCGATTTTGAAAACGGTTTCTACTGGGCCAGCCTCCCGATCAATATCACTGTGGTGGAAGCCGATGCCACACTGAAATCCAAACTCGAGTATCTCTCGAAGATGGCAGTTCAGGAGTGGGAGAACAGCACAGGACTCAACCTCTGGGACACCACCAATTCAGGAACGGCCAATGTCATCCGCTGGTCGAAAAACTTTGCGGCCGAGACCAACATGGATCCGGCTTCTGTTCTCGCAGTGGCCGTTCGTTATACGGACGGACCGTACTTCGCGAAGACGGAGATTATCATCAACGGTAATCACATCTACAATCAGCAGAACAACTATCTCTTAACGACGATCACTCACGAACTTGGGCACACGATGGGGCTCGATCACTCGAACATCAATGATGCGATCATGGCGCCTTCGCTTCAGTTGAATTCGACCGGGGTCCGTCAGGACGATGTTCAGGGTATGGATCAGGCGGTCGCTGAAACGAATCACCGCCAGGAAATCGGCTATGTCTCACCCCTGGCCTACCAGAAGGATGAGAAGTCGACTTCTCCACTGTCTTGCGGAACTGTGGCCGTCGCCAACTCGTCGGTACCAGTGAATGGGCTCCTCTCACTCGGCATGGGAATCCTGATCGGATTTGTCAGACGAATCCGCAAATGGCTCAAGTCTCTCCTATAAACTAAATCTTCAGCATTCCGAAAAGAAGGCATGGATACGACCATGCCTTTTATCTTTTTTCTTACCCTTGATGAATCCCTTCCGGGTTCGTTTTATGTCTTTGACCGCCTCATGAAGGACGCAGGATTTATCCTCGTTCCCGTAAGAGTGGATCAACTTCAGAAACTCGTCGCTTCGACGGAGCAGAATCACGTGATGGTTTTAAGCTGTGTCACGAACTTCCGCGAGTATCGCCAGTTCAATGATAAGGTCCGGAAGATTCTGAAGTTCGTTCTGAAATCGCGTCGCCTCACATTCTTAAGTCTTTCGAGTTTTTCAAAACTCAACGACAGTCGTGTTCATGCGCTTTCTAAAAATTATTTCTTCATCAAGAATCCCATTGATGCCAAAGTTCTGGTTAATCGCATGGTAAGTTACCATGAGATGAAATCTGAAAAGAGCGATATCTGGCCCGGCAGTCACCGCGTCTCCGTTTCGGGAGCTGCATGAAAAGTAAGCACGACGAAGCTACGATGCGGGTCCTTCTCCTTCTGAAGGTTGATGCCAATAATCTTTTTAACAGGATTGCAGACAGGAAATCTGAGTACCTCGAGATCTTTGCCCTTCGTCGCACCCGCGCTCACTTCCCGAAAATTTTCCATAACCGCTATGAAACAACATCCATCATGGATCTTTCTCATTGCGGGGAAGAGCTCATCACACTTCTTGACCAGTACTACACCATGGCAGAAGAAATGAGTTGGTATCTGTTTTCCACTGAAGACATGCCCGGAACAGTTGAGGCCTACATTGACCGTAAAATCAAAAAAATGGGTAAGCTCCTCGAGACCCTTAATCTTTTCCTCAGTGCAGAACTTGGCGGAGAAGAGGTCGTAGAAATTCCGGAACCGAGTCCGGCCTATTTTTACGATGAGTCGCAGGAAGATCCCTTCACAGAAACCCCGGCGGATGATACTTCTTCTCAGGACTCATGAAATTTTCCATCTGCCTTCTCCTCATTCTGGCCTCGGGTATAGTTTTCGGTCGCGATCCGATTTCCGGAAACCGTTACCAGCAACTCTCGGGAGTCAAAGTCCAGGGCGACGCCAAGGATCAGTGGGATAAGCGCTACCAAAGACCCACATACGTTTTCGGAAAATCGCCCGCGCGGTTCCTTTCGGAAAACTACCAGTTCATTCCTTTTGAATCCTCAGTTCTCGACATGGGAATGGGAGAGGGACGGAATGCCGTGTTCCTGGCGCAAAAGGGTTATCGGGTAACAGGGATTGATATCAGTTCCGTTGCCGTGAAGAAGGCGCATCTCCTGGCCGAAGAATTTGGCGTGAAGTTCAAGGGAATCGTGGCGTCACTCAATGACTATAAGATTTCTCCGGGATCTTTTGACGCTATCATCTGTTTTTACTACGTCGACCGTTCTCTAATTGAGCGCATGAAATCGTGGTTAAAGCCCGGTGGGATTCTCGTTTACGAGGCCCATACTCTCAGTGAGATGAAATCCAACAAGACTGCTGAGCAGAACCCTGACTATTACCTGAAAGAGCAGGAACTCCTCCACTTGTTCAAAGGTATGCAGATCCTGAAGTTTGAAGAGCCCCGTCACGAAAAAGAGTTCCGCTCAAGTATTATCCTCCAGAAAGAATAAACTAAAGCCTTACCTTCCCAAAAATCCACTCTCTGGCATAATAAAATCAATGTCTAAGTTGTTTTTGATATCGCTATTTTTTGTCAGTCTGGCAGTCCATGCTCTGGGCCCTCTTCCTTCGCCGGAAGATGAGAACTCCCGTTTTTTTTCGGGGAGAGTTTCCAGATCAAATCAGGTCGCTAAGCTCATCCGTGTCCGCACAGATTTTGCGAACATCAAATTTCTTAACCGCCGTGATCGCATCGAATTCTTTAACGAGCAGTATCCCGCTTTCCGCTGCCGTGGATTCATCGAAGGTCGCACGAACGATTACTTCCTGGTTAAAATTCCTGATTTCGAAGCATGTCTCAGGAGTGTGCATTTCACGACAGGTTCGTATCTCCGCTTTGAAAGTGGGGATCTCAATCAGTCCGTAGATCTCGCCCGCGAAGTTGTCGGCATTCTTCAGAAGAAACGCCTTGCCATGCAGGCCAAGAAAAATCGCCACCAACGTGACCTCGATGGACATGTTGACCGAGTGGATACTGTGAATAAGCGGTTTGAAATTCTCAGGCAAAAGCTTGAGATCGAATGGCAAAAAGAACTCGCCCTTCTCGAAGAAGACAAAGCACGCACCTATGCCGAATTCAAGAATTCAGAAGCTCGGTTAAATGAGATCGACACGAAGCTCGAAGCCTACCGGATTGAAGACCACAATCTGAAGCTCGACCGCTGGTCGCTTGATCCTGCTCTCTACATCAGAAAATAGTTTAAAGGAGTTTTCCATGTCACATAAGGTTATCAACCTCATACTTATTGTTATCGCCCTGGGCTTCCTCGGCTGTAATAACAAATCCGGTAAAGCGAGCAAGGCGATCTATCTCAACATCGGTGGTGAGCCCACAACTCTCAATCCACTGGCATCTTCGGATGGATATTCCCCGCAGGTTCAGGGATACATTTTTGAAAGCCTTCTCACGCGGGACCTTGATTCTTACGAATGGAAACCAGCCCTCGCTACCGAGTGGGAGATCTCCCCGGACAAAAAGGTCTTCACCTTTAAACTGAGAAAGGGTGTGAAGTGGCATGACGGGAAAGACTTCACTGCCCATGATGTGAAATTCTCTTACGATGTCATTTACACCGACGATTACAAAGCCGTTCAGATCCGTCCATATTACGATGCCGTGAAATCCGTCACCGTGATCGATGATTTCACAGTGCGCTTTGAAGTGAAGGATGATTACTTCCTGAACTTTGACGTTTGCGCAGGAATCGAAGTGCTTCCTAAGCATTTTTACTCAGCTCCTGAGAACAAGAAAGATTTCGGGAAGAAGCTGATCGGCACAGGTCCGTATACTTTCACCAAGTACGACAAGGGCCAGAAGATCACCCTCACCAAGAATGACAGCTGGTGGGGAACAACTGTTCCAGCCGAAAAAGATTCTTACACGATCCCTAAAATTGTTCTTCGTTTCTCTTCTGAAGAGAACGTGAGTCTCGAGCTTCTGAAAAAAGGCGACATCGATTTCCTTGGACTTCGTCCGGATGGATTCGTGAAGAAAACTGTCGGCGCCATCTGGGAAGAAAAAATTGTTAAGGTGAAAACCGAAAACAAAACTCCGAAAGGCTATAACTTCATCGGCTGGAATATGAGCCATCCGATTCTCAAAGACCGCGAAGTGCGAAAGGCCCTCGGCATGCTCGTCAATCGTCCGCTCATGGAAGAGAAATTTGAATACAATCTCTCTGAAGCAGCGACCGGACCGATCTACGTTCAGTCTGATTATGCTAATCACGATGTGAAACCGCTGGCCTATGATCCACAAGCCGCGCTCAAGATTCTCAATGCTGCCGGCTGGAAGGATTCTGATAAGGACGGAACGCTCGATAAGATGATTGGCGGAAAGAAAACTCCGCTTTCTATTACCATTCTTGAACCATCTCCGGATTTCATGAAGTACCAGACTGTATACAAGGAAGACGCGAGTAAGATCGGTGTCGATATCCAGATCAAGAACATTGAATGGAACTCATTTGTGAGTCTTCTCGATTCAAGAAAGTTCGAAGCTGTCCGCATGGCATGGGGTGGGGGTGGAGTTGAGACGGATCTCAAGCAAGTCTGGCACTCAAGCTCGGCCGCTGGATCAGGTTCAAACTTTATTGGCTACTCAAATCCTGAAGTTGATAAGCTCATCGATCAGGCAAGAAAGCTCTATGAAAAAGACCAGCGCATTCCGCTTCTCAGAAAAGCTCACGAGCTGATCGCTGGTGATTATCCATACGTCTTCTTCTTTAACTCAAAATACTCTCTTTACGCTCACACGAAACGTGTCGTGAAGCCGAAAGAGACTTTTGTTTACGGCATTGGCCAGATGTACTGGAAGCTACAGTAAATGCTTAAGTACTTCATCCGTCGGATTTTGATCCTGATTCCCACTCTTCTTGGAGTGACAGTGGTGGTCTTTGCCATCATCAACATGGCACCGGGTGGACCGATTGATCAGAAGCTTCACGAAATGCGCTTTGGTTCCCAGGGCGGAGGGGCTGAAGGACTTACTACTTCTTCCCGTGGCAGTACCCAGGGTGTTCCGGATGAAGTTCTCGCGGCCTTGAAGAAACAATATGGTTTTGATAAACCGATGCACGAACGGTATCTGTTGTGGCTAAAAAATATCGCGACCTTGAATTTCGGTGATAGCTTTACTTACGAAGAGCCGGTGGTTGATGTGATCGTAAGCAAGTTCCCCGTTTCCCTTCAGTTCGGAATCATCTCGCTTCTTCTTTCCTATCTCATTTCCATTCCCCTTGGGATTGCGAAGGCAATCAAGAACGGATCAGTCTTCGATGTCACTTCAAGCTTCATCCTTTTTATCTTGTATTCCGTTCCCTCCTTCATGCTCGCCATCCTCCTGATTGTTCTCTTTGCAGGAGGAAGTTTCTGGGAGATTTTCCCGGTGGGGGGGATTCAGTCAGAAATGTATGACGAGCTCTCGGGCTGGGATCAGATCCTTGATCGCATTCATCACTTCACGCTGCCTCTTATCTGTTACACGATCGGATCGTTCACCAGTCTCACTGTCCTCATGAAGAATTCCATCATTGAGGAAATCAAGAAGGATTACATTCGTACTGCACGTGCCAAGGGTCTGGAAGAGAAAGTCGTCTACATGAAACACGCTCTCCGGAATGCGCTCATTCCGATCGTCACCGGTCTTGGTGGCTTTCTTTCCGTTTTCTTCGCCGGATCGCTTTTACTTGAAACAATTTTCCAGCTCGATGGGATCGGACTACTTTCCTACAAGAGCATTTTATCACGCGACTATAATGTCATCATGGGTCTCGTTTTCATCCAGAGTGGTCTTTTCCTTCTGGGGAACGTGATTTCGGATTTCGCCTATGTCCTCGTTGATCCAAGGATCGATTTCACATGATTGAAAGACTGATCAAGAACGACGAGACATTGAAAAAATGGCGGCGCTTTAAGGGCCGGAAGCTCGCCGTGGTATCCGTCTGGATTATTCTCATCTGCTGCTTTGTGAGTTTCACGGCAGAATTCTGGGCCAACAGTAAGCCTCTCTATCTTCGTTACAATAACCAAACCTATTTTCCGGTTTTCAAGAGCTATCACCCGTCTGAATTCGGGCAGGAAGACGCCGTCGTGATGGACTACCGGACTCTTGAACTAAAAGACGGCGATTCGGCCATCTGGCCCCTCATCCACTGGAATCCTTACGAATCGAATAAAGATGTTGTCTCTTATCCGTCCGAGCCGACTTCGATAAACCTCATGGGAACCGATGACCGAGGCCGCGATATTTTCGTGAGACTTATGTATGGCCTTCGCTATTCCGTTATCTTTTCCATTCTCGTCTGGGTTCTCACTTTCGTCGTCGGTACAGTCCTCGGTGGAGTCATGGGTTACTTTGGCGGGAGAACAGATTTCTGGGGCCAACGGATTGTGGAAATCCTTTCGACGGTGCCACAGTTTTTCCTCCTGATCATTATTATCTCGATCTTCAAGCCCACACTTCTTCTTCTCGTTGTTCTCTCGAGTGTCTTCGGCTGGATCAGTATTTCCTATTACGTCCGCGGCGAGTATCTGAAAAACCGCAAAAAAGAATTTGTTGAAGCTGCCCGCGCTCTGGGAGCTGGCCACGTCAGGATTTTCTTCCGTCACCTTCTTCCGAACTCCTTTTCTCCGATTATTACCTTTTCACCTTTTGTCATCGCCGGGAATATTGTCAGTCTTGCTTCGCTCGATTATCTTGGCTTTGGTCTCACTCCTCCGACACCGAGTTGGGGAGAGTTACTGAACCAGGCGCAGAAGCATTTCACCATCGGCTGGTGGCTCGCTGTTTACCCGTCCCTGGCACTGTTTCTCACTCTCACGATGCTCTCTTTGATCGGAGAAGGGGTACGGGACGCCATGGACCCTAAGGAATAAAATGAAATCTACATCTGTGAAACTCGCTGACTTTAAAGATTCTATCTTCGGCGTGATCTCGCGCCTGGCCCGTGAGCATCAGGCGGTAAATCTTGGTCAGGGGTTCCCGGATTTTGACGGACCTGATTTCATGAAAGACCTGGTGACGAAGAAAATGAAAGAGGGACACAATCAGTACGCCCCCTTTCACGGTACTCCCTCCCTTCGCACAGAAGTCTCGAACTACTATAAAAGTTTTTACCAGCTCGATTATGATCCCGAGACTCAGGTTTCCATCACCGTAGGAGCCACGGAAGCGATTTACCTCGTGATTACTGCTCTCACTAACCCCGGTGATGAAATCGTTGTCCTCGAGCCTTTTTATGACTCTTACGTTGCTTCCATTAAGATGAGCGGCGGAGTTCCTGTTCCGGTCACTATGCACGCACCGGACTTTCACGTCGACAAGGCCGAGCTCGAAAAAGCGATCACCCCCAGAACCAAGATGATCATCCTCAATAATCCCCACAATCCTTCCGGGAAAGTGTGGACCAGAGAGGAACTTCAGATGGTCTGTGACATCGCTGAAAAAAATGACCTCTATATACTTTCCGATGAAGTTTATGAGTTCCTGGTTTTCGATGAAGCCAGACATATCCCGACTGCTACTTTCGCAGGTATGAAAGAAAGAACCATTACCGTATCAAGTGCGGGAAAAACTTTTGGTCTCACCGGCTGGAAGATCGGCTGGATCTGCGCCAATCCGGAAATCTCCCGCGTCTGTCGTCTCGTGCACCAGTATGTCACTTTCGCTGTTTCGACACCGATGCAGGAAGCAGTCGCCGAAGGACTTAAAAAACTTCCCGAGTACCTTCCGGGATTCGTGTCCCTCTATAAAGGGAAGCGCGATTTCTTTTACGCCGAGATGAAGAAGCTAGGATTTGAATTTGCCTCCCCGAAAGGAACCTATTTCATGATGGTGCCCATCTCGAAGAAAACGAATCTGAATGACGTGGATTATGCGATGAAACTAATTAAAGAGCGGAAGGTGGCGACTGTTCCTCCCTCGGCGTTTTATCTGAAATCCACCGAGGGAGCGAAGTTCCTTCGCTTCTGTTTTGCGAAGAAAGAAGAAACACTGACTCAGGCTATTGCGAACTTATCGCCTGAAGCGTGATCTTCGTCGTGAGAGTCTTTCCTTCTCGCTGATATTTCACATCAACCTGATCGCCGACTTTTTTCGTCTCTAAGATCTGGTAGATATCATCAAGGCTGTTCACTTCTTTTCCTGCCACCGCAAGGATGATGTCACCGATGTAAACGCGGCCGTACTGATCCTGGGTCATGCCCTTAAGCCCTGCTTTCGCAGCTGATCCCTTGTCATCAATATAAGAAATAATGAGACCCTTGGTTTTTCCCGTGAGGCGGCTCTTCATCGAATCAGGAACGATGCCGATGCCGAGGCCCGGGCGGATGACTTTTCCGTGTGTGATGAGCTGGGGAACGATCTGCTTAATCGTATCAACCGGAACGGCGAAGCCGAGACCCGCGCTTGACCCCGAGGTTGAAAAGATCACCGTGTTCATGCCGATGATTGATCCGGATGAATCGAGGAGTGGTCCACCGGAGTTTCCCATGTTAATCGCGGCATCGGTCTGGATCATGTCGTTGATTTTTACACCACCAATCCCGTCGATCTTTCTTCCGAGTGCAGAGATCACACCTGTCGTGAGAGTGTAATCAAGTCCAAAGGGAGAACCGATCGCAAAGGAATACTGGCCCACAAGAAGATTCTTCGAATTTCCGATCGTAATGGGAGAAAGTTTCGCCGGTTTTTCTTCAAGCTTCAGGACAGCGATGTCCTTATCAGGAGCAGTTCCCACCAGTTTTGCGTGATACTGTTTCGGATCATTATAAAAAGTTACCACAAAATTATTCCCACCCTGGACCACATGGAAGTTTGTGACGATGTGGCCTTCGGCATCCCATACCCAACCCGAACCTTGTCCTTGCGGAATTTCCACTTCACCGTAGTAGAAGTTTTTTGCGAGCTTAATGTTTGAAACGTTGACCGTACTCGGGACTGCGCGACGATAAATGTCGATGGTTTTGGTCTCTACCGGTAGAAGATCTGCGGTAAAACCGGGAGTTGTCAGAAGAAGAATAAGGACCAGGAACATAGCTTTCATAGAGGGCCTCCTTTTGACTGTGCTTGGCGCAGAAAGTATAATCCCAATACAGAATAATCCCAAGAGGA
>CANGAC010000003.1 GCA_947451425.1 Bacteriovoracaceae bacterium
CCTTTCGGCTTCACGGAAATATGGAAGTTCCAGACGTGATCGATCATCTGCGGAAGAAGAGTGAGCTGAAGGACCTGGGTCTTATAAAAGAGAATTCCCATCGGGAAAAAAATCAGGAAGGCCGTAATGAGGATGATGTTCTTTCTCATGGGTTAATCACCAAGCACGTGGGAGCGGGCCACGTCGACAATGAAGCGTCCCAGAAGAAGGTTTCGCCCGACGAGGAATTTGTATTCCATGCCGGAGCGATCATTCAGGTTGATGAGAATTTCACGTTCAATACTTCCGATGCGGACTTTTTCTTTGATCACGTAGCGCTTGCTCACAGCACCCGCTGTGTTCGAAACTTTCTGGGTGGTATCGACTTTCCGGAGAAGATCAATTTTTTTTCCATCAGCATCCACGGTTTCAAACTTCACGAAGAGATCTCCGCGCTGTTCAACTTCTTCAATCTTCACAGCGTGAAGAGAAGTTGTTTTTGCACCAGTATCAATGCGCGCACGATGACGGATTTTTAAATCAGGGAGATCAACCCATTCCACGCGACCAATGAGAACTTTCTCCTTCAGAAGCTGGGCCTCGGAAGTAGGTGCGATAAAAACCAGCATGAAAAGAAATAGAAGCTTCAACGGAATTCCTGAAAAGAGAGTTTGGGTGATGATCCATGATAAAACAGAGAGCCCATGCCCGGCAATAGGGATAAGACTGCTAAAGCCCCAGAATTAAAGAAAAAAAAGGACTTAATGATTGGGGTGAAATTGTCCGATAAGAAGGCAAGACAAAGGAGTCTCTATGACATGGAACTTTTCTGCTTTCTGCACGCATTTCTTCTTCTGGTCGGTCTCAGCTTTCATGGTGGTTCACTTTGCGTGGGTACAAAAGCCTGCTCAAAACCGTGAAATCGCAAGCTGGAAGCCGGTCATTGTTAAGCCGATGTACGACGCCAGCTTTAAGCAATAATCTCGATCTTATAGTCCGGGGCTCTCCGTCCCGGACCTCTCACTCTTCAATTTTTAGATATTTTACGTAATTCCGGATGAGCGAAGATTTCCTGAAATTTCTGATTTTCGGTGACTGAAGCACAAACGAACTCTCATACATGAGTGGAATCCACGGCAGATCGTCGAAGACTAACTCCTCCATCGCCTGAAGGATTCTTTCCCGCGACTCAACATTGGTCGTCTCTTTCAACTGGAAATAAAGCTTATCCACTTCAGGGTTCCCATAGCCGGACTTGTTGATCCCCGGGAAATTTGTCGAAACCAGAAGCTGCATGATGTTCTCACCATCCGGATAGTCAAAGATCCAGGCATCGGTAAAAAACTGAAGCTCACCCGCGCGGCCTTTTTTCAGGAAATCCGTGAAGGGAAGTTTTTCAATTTTCACCCTGAGACCGATCGCCTCAAGATACTCTTTAATGAAGTTCGCTTCCAGAAGCGCAATTCCCTCGTTCCCACGGGTGGAATACGTGATGACAGGAATTTTTGAAGGATCAGGGTAACCGGCGTCAGCGAGATACTTTTTCGCGAGCATCGGATCATACTGAAAGCGAAAATCCCGCGCCGGACGGTAACCGGCAATCCCGGGAACCAGAATG
This sequence comes from Bacteriovoracaceae bacterium, assembly GCA_947451425.1. Taxonomy (GTDB): domain Bacteria; phylum Bdellovibrionota; class Bacteriovoracia; order Bacteriovoracales; family Bacteriovoracaceae; genus Peredibacter. Next base: position 1,598 of record CANGAC010000003.1, read on the forward strand.
GAATTCGCGCGAAGATTTGTGTTCTGGGAGATGAGCTGAAGATAGCGGGTGTAATCAATGGCGTGAGCAATGGCGAGCCGGAGATTCTTATTTTTTCCGAAAAGTGGATCCCGCATGTTGAAGCCAAACCAGCGCGACGTCAGCATCGGAAAATGACCTAGCTTAAAATCATTTTTCCGAAGTTCCAGAGTGAGCTCACCCTTCTCGTCATAGAGCCTCGGAATGAAAGCCTTCGGCACAGTCAGGAGATCAATTTCCTTATTGAGAAACTTCTCCCATCTTTCTTCTTCTTTATTGATGTAAAAGCGCACTGTTTCGATGAAAGGAATTCTTTCCTTTGAGGAATCAAGAAGGTTCTGGACGTTCGCGTATCTGTCACCGACCGTCGGGTAGTAGTCTTCGCGGTAATCGCGATTTTTATGCATTTCAATGTAGCGGCTATTGTAGCCGCTATAAATATAAGGGCCGGTTCCGATCAGGACTTCATCGAGCTTGTTTTCATAAAACGAAACAATTTCCCATGGTACAGGAACAACGAAGTTCATCGCCAGGTAGTAGATGATATTGGGTTCTGATTTCACGAGACGGATGATGAGTGTGTTGTCATCCAGTGCTTCAAATCCTTCGATCTTCACATCGAGGAGATTTCTCCAGTCTTCATTGACACGCTTTCCGTAGTCCCCGAATCCTTTCACGAGATCAGCAAACAATCCGCGCCCCGGGCTCTTCAATGTTTCCATTCCCAGACGGCGGAACTGGAGAACAAAATCGTGGGCCGTGACTTCGCGCCTCTTCCCCTTGAAGGCCGGATGAGGGTGATAGAAAATACCTTTCTTGATGGGAATGATAAGAATGGTTCCCTTCTCTTCGAGCTTCGGAAGTGTCTCAGCGAGAAGCGGCTGAACTTCGTAAGGACGCTTCAGATAATGATACTGGTAAAGCGGCTCCATCACCTGAGCAGACACCACCAGCGAATCATCTGAATAGGATTTTGCCGGATCAAGACTTTCGACTTCGTTATCAAGTGAGAGTCGGATCGTCGTCGGCTTGAGTGGCCCAAGATCAAGCTGCTTCCACATCCAGTAGGTTCCGCAGAAGAGGGCCGTGATTAAGACCGCAAATAAAGCCGTGCGGTTCTTCATAGGGAAATCTTCGGATCTTTGAATCCCTGGAAAAAGGATTGATTTCTTTCTCCGGACACAAGTTCGCTTGTCTCTTTGGCGGCATGAAAGCCAAGACCCATCCCATGGCCGGAAAAACCTCCGACAAACCAGGTAGGAAGTGGGGCCTCAATTTTTTTGAGGATCGGGAGTTCGTGCTCCGTGAATCCCATGATTCCGGACCAGCGGTGAATCACTTTGTAATTCAGCCCTAAAACAGTCCTGACGTAATCTTCCAGGCCCTCCTGAATTTTGGGAGAGACTTTTTCAAAATTTCCCGTCTCGCCTTTTTCATCGAGGAGGCGTTTGCCACCAATGAGAATCGCTTTCTCACCGGCCTTTCTCCAGTAGACCCGTTCCGCCGGATCGTAATAAAGAGAAGCTGCTTCAAACTCATCATCCGTCTCGATCGCGAGCATCTGCGCGCGATTCGGCGTAATCAGTGGAATAAAGGCAGGGTGAAATTCCGGAGCATAGCCGTTCAAGGCCAGAACCACTTTTTTACAACGGACAGTGTTCATGACAGTACGGACACCGTCGGGAAAAAGTTCAAAGGCTCCGGAGCTTTCGATGATCTGAACCTTCCTTGCCTCGAGGCTCTTCCGAAGAGTGTTCAGAAGCTCCATCGGATTAATTTTGTACTCAGGTTCTTTGCGGAAAGCTCCCTCGTATGTGGAATTGAGTTTTTCCGGGATCGCGTTGGTCCATTCAAAGCCGAAATCCGGATGCAGCTTTTCCAGGTCCGTTTTTTTTCTGGTTAAGGTCAGGGCGCTGGTTTTATCTATCTTGATTTCAGGACTGGACTTCAGGATATTCTGATTCACCAGCTCGAGAGAAGTTTCTGCAAACCGACAGATCGAGAGAGCTTTTTCCACGCCCCATTTTTCAGACAGGTGGTGATAAAAATAAGCACTACCGTGAGTAAGAAAGCCGGCATTCCTTCCGGAGGCACCGGCACCGGGGCGCGATCGTTCGATCACTGTGACTTTGACGTCGGGAGAATTCTCTGTGATCCACCAGGCAGTGGAAAGCCCCAGGTAGCCCGCACCCACGATCAGGACATCCGTCTGGATGTCCGGAACCGTGAAAGAATGTGAGCGTTGCCAGTGGGAGATCGTCATTTATTTCCTCAGGAGTCTGAACCTAAGATGATACTCCCAATCGTCAAAACGCGATTCCTTTTTGTGAACTTTTTTGAACTCCACATACGAGTGTTCCCGGAGGATTTCCGACAACTCATCTGTGGTATAGCCGAAGGATCCGTTGGCGAGGCGATCGTCGTTGTTGAGAGACAGAAGAAGATCGGCCAGGGCCTTCACTTCCTTCCGAAGATTCACAATCACTTGCGCATGTTCCGGATCGATCTGGGAATAAACAGAAATGGCGATATCGATGATGATGGATGACAACTTCTGAAGGTCTTTGATGTCGTCGCCATCGGACTCGATGATGCCGTAATCAATGATCAGGTGATTGTCCGGAGCCTTGGCGGGAACACCCAGGAGCGGGTAAATCGCGCGATCAACCTCATTGAAGAAGAAGGTCTCTCCTTCATCCAGGCCCTTGTAAATCGATGTGACTTTTCCGGTTGGGATCACGCCATCAGTGACAAAGAAATAACAGTAAATATCATCGTTAAAGAAATCATCACTCTCTTCCACAACATCGAAGCCGAAGGCGTGAAGCGCGAGCTCGGGAACGGCCGAGGTATCAGCTTTCCGGTTCTTGATCCAGCTGTCGTACTTGTCATCTAGGGGAAGGGCGAATTCAGTCTTGGCCTCAAGGACAGCGAGGTACGGCTCAAGCATTTCCGGTGTGATTTTCTTCTTCTCGAAGATCTCGATCAGCGCTCGAGTTTTTGGCTTGAGAACCAGTGTGCGGGAGAGATCGTGATTCTCTACATAGATCTTCACGGCATCCCGGAAAGCAGGAAGGACGAGTGAGTTTTGTGCCCAGGCAGGACCGACCAGCATGAGTGCCAGAACGAGGTATTTCATGATTGTTCCTTTGACAGGAAAATCATAGCACCTGAAAAATCACGGTGACGACAGGTTTGTGACTAGGAGGCTTTCTTGTAAGTTTTAATTTCAGGATAGAAATCTTCTTCGTACTCACTCTTGTATTTGAGAAAGAGTTTGTAGTTTCCGAATTCGACTTCAGACATCATGCCGATCTGTTCGTCGAGCGACTTTTTGAAGCACATATCGATAAAGTTCAAATGGAAGGGGTCCAGATTTGAATAGAAATCTTCTGTGAGAGGGACACTTTTTAAAAGATCTTTGAGACTTTTGGCATGGTACATAACCACTCCTTCCTGATTTCTTATCGGTATTTACTGACGAGGGTTAATCCTTTTAATATATTTTCTTTGCGGCCGGAAAATGAAGACTTATACTGCTTATCCCACCAGGAAGCTCAACTAAGGCGCCGAATGGATCTCTCTTACCAGTGTATTTTTGTCGTGAATTTCCTGCTCTGCTTTTTCAGCATGAAAGTTCTGAGCTGGATCATGACCCCGAAGGCCAGACGGCCTGAGATAGTTTCCTTTCTTTTCTCGAACCCCTATCTTTCCGTCCGATCCCTGAGAATAGCAGCTCCGACTCCCGTGACATCTCCCTGGATGAGTCTCCTCATGTACTCAGTGCTCATGGGGATCATCTTCGTCAGTGTCTCTTATTTTCTCTCACCTCTGGGATACTTTGACCGCATTCTCCTCGGTGTTGGAATTTATTTTTTCACGGAATCTCTGGGAGCCTTCGGACAGTGCTTTTTCTTCTGGAAGAAGGAAAATTATTTTCCTATTCACCACCGGCCTCTTTCTTCACCCTCTCTCAGTGAATTCTGGGGGCGAAGATGGAATCTCTGGGTGCAGGACTGGATTGCGGATGTGAACCGGTCCTTTCACGGCTCTCATAAGACAAAAATCATTGCGAGTTTTCTTTTCTCAGGCCTGTTTCATGAAGCCATGGTGAATCTTCCGCACTGGATTTTCACCGGGGAAAGTTATTTCGGGACCATGCTGGGATACTTTATCATCCAGGGCACTGGACTTTATCTTGATAAGAAATTTTTCCGCCACCATTCTCCTCTCCTCAGGAAAATCTTCTGCTGGCTGGTGGTCGTTCTTCCTGCTCCGCTCTTCATCAATGTGCCGGTACTTCGGTTTTTTGGGATGACGGAATAGCTTCCCCGGGCGAAGATGAGAGCTATGGAAAACCTGCTCTATGAACTCGCACTTTTCTCCCTTCTTGGTGTGCTCTACTATTTCTACCAGAAGAAAAAAATTCTTTCTTACGAAGAGAATAAGGGTGCCCTCATCATGGGTTACATCCTCCAGGCATGCCTTTCCATCCGGGGTGAAAATCCGGACAAAGACCTCGATCCTGTGATCGAAAGTCTCGATGATTACCTTCAGAATAAAACTCCTACACCACCCACGGCTCTCCTTTCGGTTTACGCCAATTCTCCGACGTGTACCGCTGAGCTAAAAGACGTCATTCTCCAGGGAATTGAAGACCTGAATGATTCAAAAAAATAATTACATCACTCCCCGGGGACACAAAAAACTGGTGGATGAACTAGAATCCCTTCTGCGTGTCGAAAGACCCGAAGTGACGAAGCTCGTCCAATGGGCCGCAAGCAATGGTGACCGCTCGGAAAATGCCGACTACCTCTACGGAAAAAGACGCCTCAGGGAAATCGACCGCAGAGTGCGTTTTCTTTCCCAGCGTCTCGATGCGGCACTTGTTGTTGACCCTGAAAGCATCAAGTCCTCAAAGATACAATTCGGAGCAACACTGCAGGTGTCAGATGAAGAGGGCAAGCTCAGAACATACAGTATTGTGGGGGTTGATGAGGTTAACACGGCGAAAGGTCACATCAGCTGGCAGTCTCCCATTGGCAAGGCCCTCATCGGAAAAGAAGTCGGCGATGAGGTACTTGTTAAAATACCAGCGGGCGAAGTAACGTTAGAGATAGTGAAGATTATTTATCAATCCATCGAATGAGGTTTTTATGAAACTGATTCTCGCAGCCCTCGTGTCTCTCCTTAGTTTGTCTGCCTTTGCTGCTTTTACAGAAGTTGAGTGTACCGGTCGGAATGGCCAGCAGGATATCACAGCAGTTGTAGAAGAAGGTTTCGCCGGTTCTTTCCGTCGCGCGGCCGTCAGAGTGCAATCTCCAGAAGTAAACGAAATCAAAAATTTCACTGTTATAGGTCGCGGAGCCTTTGGGAATCGCGTTCGTTACGAGGGAGCGGGCTTTGACCTTGAAGTCGATTTCTGGCCGGATGTCAGACCACAATGGGCGAGAACGTATCGCGGTAACTTCTCATCCACTGAGATGAACGTTCCCTTCACCATGCTCTGGTGCCGCTTCCCGAATATTCGTCCGTAAAACATTCCTTAACATGGGCCTTCCTTTCCGGGAGGCCCTTTTTTCCCAGCATCCCAGAATTCCATTCCACGATAATATTTTGTTACGAGACCTGAGCTCCAAAAGGAATGGCATGCTTTATATCCGCACGATTATGATCCTCACGACCCTGATCTCTTTCGACATTTCGGCGAAGGTGAAATTTGACCGGAAGGAAAGACAGAAGGACGTGAATCTTGCGTCGGGGAAAGATAAAGGCGTTCGCAGTTATCAGGCCTCAACAATCAAAGTCCTGAACTTCCCGGTCACTGTTGTAAAAGACAGCATTCTGAACTTCTCTGATAAGTGCAACAACGCCTTCAGAAAAAAACGCGAGTACACTCCACTTGAGTTTGATTGCCGTTATCACAATGAAAATCTGATCGAATCTTTTGTCGTGAAGACGATCCGCCAGGGTACGTGGACAAAAGAAGATCATGAAGTCGATCGCTTTGTCGTTGGACGCAAAGTTTATAACCGCGGTGAAAGCGGTTACTACGAGCTAGTGAAAATCAAAGAGACTGTTAATCCACTGAAACAAAAAACAGTCGTGATCGAAGAAGAGATGCTGAATAACGATGAGGCCAGGAACTTCGTATCGGTGAAGTTCAAGAAAGAGTCACCTTTCGAAACGTCGAAAATCCGCTATACGCTGACGGAGATTGCTCCGGGCAAAACCGAGCTCCGTTACATCTACAAGGGCACTACCACCCACTGGATACTCAATAAGGAACTCTCGGTTCCACAGGTATTCGCGGGCATCAGCAAGAGTATCAATAATTTAGTCTCTTCCATTGGAACTGAGTCAGAAGTTCAGACAAGAAAGATCGCTTCCGAGCAGAATTAGTTTTCTCGACCGGGTCATCCTTGTGATAAGTATGACCCATGCGTTTCCTCCGTACCTACATTGAAATCTCCAACATCTGCAATCTTCAGTGCACTTTCTGTCCTGAAGTTGATCGCGAAAAAAAAATCCTCACTCCGGAGAATTTCCGGAAAATTTTAAAGCAAGTCCTCCCCTACACGGAACAGGTTTGTCTTCACCTCATGGGAGAGCCGCTCTCACATCCGGAGTTCAAAAAAATCCTCTCTATCTGTGATGAAGAGGGAGCTGTCGTTCAGCTCGTGACAAACGGAACGCTTCTGGCCCAGTACGGCTTTGATACATTCTTCAACGCTAAGTGCCTGCGCCAGATAAATTTCTCGCTTCATAGTTTCAAGGATAATTTTCCTGGAAAGGACATCCGGCCATACCTCTTCGACATTCTCACGTTCTCAAAAGAAGCGCTTACGATACGCCCTGAGCTGTACATCAACTTCCGCCTCTGGAATCTCGCGGTTGCCAATGAACAGAACTCCGAGAACGACGAGATCATCAATCACGTTTGCGAATTTTTTCAGGTGCCGATCAACGAAAGAGTCGACGCCCGTTTTGGAAAAAGTAAAAATCTCACGGGAAGAATCTACTTCCATTTTGATACGCGCTTTCGCTGGCCCGATTACGGTGACCCGGATCAGGGAGAGAAAGGTTTCTGTCACGCGCTCTCTCAGCAGATTGGCATTCACGCAGACGGCACTGTCGTTCCGTGCTGTTTTGATAAAGAGGCCGGCATTCCACTCGGAAACGTTCTCGCCGATGGTTTCGAAAATGTGCTCAAAGAACCCAGACTTTTAAAGATGCGGGACGGGTTTCAGAAGAAAATTCTCACCGAAGAACTATGCCGCAAGTGCACCTACATCCGTCGTTTCGATAAGGTAGCCGCCCCGTCTGTGCCCCTATAGAAAATCACCATAAATTTCAATTTTCCATTGATCTACGGAAAATTTACGGTTATCCTGATTTCAGGTACGGAAATTTTACGGAGACGAAGATGGCACTCACAAAAAAACAGAAAGACGTTCTCGATTTCATCACTGAGTACGTTCGCGAAAATGGTTACTCACCGACTCAAAAAGAAATCCAGGCCAACTTCGGATTTAAGTCTCTGGGTTCGGTTCAGGATTACATCAAGTACCTCACGAATGGTGGATACCTGAATAATGATTCCCATTCCGTTCGTGGCCTTGCTCCCGCATCCGTTCAGCAGAACTCGGAAGAGATTCCTCTTCTCGGAAATATTGCAGCCGGTACGCCGATTGAGGCGATTGAAAACTCTGACACCATCTCCGTTCCTGTTTCCATGCTGGGACGTGGAACTCATTACGCGCTTAAAGTGAAAGGTGAGTCGATGATTGAGGAAGGCATTCTTTCCGGCGACATCGCGATCATTAAGCACATCACTGATGCGCAGAATGGCCAGATCGTTGTGGCTGTCGTGGATAACGAAACAACACTCAAGAGATACTTCAAGAAGGCCAAGCAGATCGAGCTTCACCCTGCCAATAAGACGATGAAACCTATCATTGTCAAAGACAAGGAATGCGAGATCCGAGGGCTCTTAGTCGGACTCATCAGAACTTACTGATACCTTAAAACATTCAGACACACATGACCCCACATAAACTCGTCAAGGAGGACGTTATATGCACGCACGCGCTTTTATGCACACATCTTTTTCTGAAATCAATGAAACCGAAATATTTGCGAGAATCCAGCTGGAACTTGTGAACCGCTACGGCGTTGATGAAAAACTCGCTTCGGAAATGGCCTGGGATTTCATAGAAATCCTCACCGCCGTCGACGGTAACATCGACATCTTTGATAAGTATTTCCTGCAATAGAACACACACAGCTTAGTTCTCAGTTTCGAATGAAACGAGTCACAAAAGCATTTTTTATACACACACCACGGGAGGGTATATGGTTACAGAAAACGAACTTTGGATTTGCAGATCTTTTATGATGCTCTTTGGATCGTTCCTGATCTTTACGTTGATCGGCGCGATCTAGTCCCCACATTCACATTCAGACTTTAATAAATTCCATCAAAGCATTCTTTGTCGGGTCGCCCTTCTGATAGAGGGACGACCCGGATTTCTTCAGCCCTCGCTGATCAAGATAAGTAATCCACTGATCAAGTGAGCGAAAGTGCCTGAGCTCCTGATGGTTCACATCCCATTTTTCCATGAGACCGGCATTGAAGACGTCATGAGCAAGCGCCACAATTGCATTCATTTCCGGAGAGACGACATCGTGATCCCGGAGAATAAGGCTGCCACCTTTCTTAAGGGATCTTGAAACAGAATTAACGAAGGCATCCAGTTTCGGAAGCGGGCAGTGATGGAAGCCGATGTAATTTGTCACAACTTCCAGTGAAGCCGGTTTCACATCAACTGGTTGGTAATCGGCGAGTGGCAGATAGTCCGCGATCGGAAAGAGTTGACCTCTCTCTGCAATATCCAAAGGCCCCATCGAAGGTTTCGTGGCATTCACAAGATAAAGCGGTTCATGGATTGTCATGCGATCTTCAAGTTCACCAATGTACCGGCCGGGAGTTCCGATCTCGAGGTAACCCGTGACCGTTTTTCTTTTTCCCAGGAAGACCATGGTCTGATCAGCGATTTCTTTTTTCTGAGTCGAGAGCGCCGGAAGCGCGTAAGTCAGTTCAGATAAAAAAGGCTTGATGCCCGAGATGTGCTCCTGGAGGTAATGGTAGATCTCTCCGTCCGTCCTGAACTTTTTCACGGCCTCCGAAATGAGATCGTGAAACTTCTGTTCCGGATACAAGTGATAAACATTCGTCAGGAAAAGCAGGAACTCGGCCTTAAGCCGGGGATCATTGTAGATCTTGTGAAAATTACCGGGATTCTGCGAGGCATTCCCCAAGACGAAATCGGAAAGGTCCTGGGCATGAGAAAAACGGGAAGCAAAAGTCATGAGACCTAAAACTCCAAGCTGGAACAGCTCTCTTCTCTTCATGCGATTCTCCAATTGATTAGACAAAGATTAGTACATCCTATTCAATTTACCTATGAACAAATTATTCCTTATCATCCTTCTCCTCTATTGCTCTCTCTCGTTCTCTAAAGAGATCGTCAATGACGTGACCCAGATTAATCCCATCGAGATGGAGCACGTTTATGCTCCCACCAGTATCGCGGAAATCCAGGAGATCATTAAAAACTCCAAAGGCCCCATCTCCATTGGGGGAGGCCGCTATAGCATGGGCGGGCAAACGGCGATTGATCACGGTGTCCAGATCGACATGCGGAAAATGAATAAAGTGGTAAAGCTTGATAAGGAAAATAAGAAGATCACGGTTGAGACCGGCATCCGCTGGCGTGATATCCAGGACGCCATTGATCCTCACAATCTTTCAGTCAAGATCATGCAGACGTATTCGAATTTCACCGTCGGAGGATCTCTCAGTGTGAACGTTCATGGCCGCTACATCGGACAAGGACCTCTCATCCGGTCTGTCGAGGAAATCAAGATTGTCCTTCCCGATGGAAATCTGGTTGTGGCAAGCCCTTCACAGAACCAGGAAATTTTCTACGGAGCGATCGGCGGGTACGGAGGAATCGGCGTGATTGTCGAAGCCACTCTTCAGCTCGCTGATAACATCAAGCTCATGCGCCAGGTGGAAATCGTGAGCGAAGCGGATTACCCGGACTACTTTAAGAAAAATATCCGGGACAATACGAATGTCGTCCTTCATAACGGTGATCTCTATCCTCCGGACTACAATAAAGTGAGTGCCGTGAACTGGCTCCGGACTGATGAGCCGCTCACAATTACCGACAGGATGATTCTGCGAAACCAGAAATACTGGCTTCAGCCCAAGGCACTGTCAGTCATTTCCTCAATTCCCTTCGGAAAAGATCTCCGCTCTTCCATTCTTGATCCCCTCGTCTATAAAAAGAAAACAGTCGTGTGGAGAAATTACGAGGCCAGTTATGACGTGGCCGAACTCGAACCATCAAGCCGGAGCAAGTACACCTACGTTCTCCAGGAATATTTCATCCCGGTCGGAAAGTTCCATGAATTTGTCCCGAAGATGCGGACAGTATTCAATAAGAATGATGTGAATGTGATTAACGTCTCCATCCGCCACGCGCTTCCCGACACCGGTTCCTATCTGGCCTGGGCGACAGAGGAAGTTTTCTGCTTTGTGATTTACATCAAGCAGGCCGTTACTCCGAAAGCAAAATCCGAGACCGCCAACTGGACCCGCGAGATGCAGGATGAAATTCTCTCAGTGGGTGGTCGCTGGTATCTTCCTTACCAGATTCACGCGACCGATGATCAGTTTCAGAAAGCCTACGCAGGATTTGAAAAATTCGCTGCCTTGAAGCAGAAAGTAGATCCTGATTTCCGCCTGAAGAACAAGCTCTGGGAGAGATACTATATGTCGGAACCAAGAATGATCTCGGAAGCGGCAAGAAAAATTCCCGATTATAAACGCGGAGAAGAACAGAGCTACCTCGCACTTCCAGAGTGGTACATCGTCTTCAATTCCGAAGAATATGCCGATGTTCTCACGAAGAAAAAGCCCAGCGATTTTCCTTACTGGGAAAGCGTGAAAGAGTACTGGAATCTTTATTCCCTGGTGGATGAACTCACAGAGAAATATCCCGGAAACTTCGGCTACAAGGCGATGCTCTGGGTGATCGGTTCAAGCTACTCACTGGAACTTCTCGTGAAAGGCACTTACGAAAACACCATCGGAAGAATGACGGAAGCCTTAACATCCGAAGCTGGTACTGAAGAAGACAGGCTGATTGCAAAGTATAATCAGGAATACGGAAAATTCATTCACGTAAGACCCTTCGTCGAGTTTTCCTACTGGTCATGCCTGAAAGACTTCTGGGCGAACTCAGGCTACACAGGAGAAAACTTCATCCGGAAATGGGAAAGGAAGATGTGGTTTTCCACAGAGTTTCTCGTCAAGACTGTCTACGCCTGGGCGCTGGGTCTGGGATCACAAGCGGCCTACGGAACGGAAGCGGAAAGAATCTACGCCGTCGTAAAAGGTGATGAAATGATCCGTTCTCCGCACGTGAAAGTCCTCACTACGGATCAGGGTGCTCACCTCATCTCCGTCACCCGCTATGATGTGTTTCGTGATCTCCTGATCGGCCTCGGAAACTCTCCCGACAGGCTCATTGAAGTTTCCGGAAACCGTCACATCATGTTCACCGTCACCGGAAAGAAAAATTCCGCGCCGGAAAGCATGAAAGAAAATATTGCGGGGGTTTCGAGAGTTGTCACCAATCCTGAGCAGGAACGACTTCTGATCGCAGGGCCGGTCTCATCTCTCATTGCCAACATCCGGACGATGAAAGACGCGGGCTTTGCGATTGAGCATGTCTTCGATTACTAGCAGAAGTAATAGGACTCGATGATGTCTTTATCAAGTCCCTGGTTCTGGAAATGCGGAAGAAGAAAAACGTGCTTCACGACGATGTGATTTTTCAGCATCACTCCGCAGACCGTATCCTTGATCAGCATGAACTGAACGTTCGCCGGCAGGAATGGTTTGAAGTCGATGGCAGCTGTTCCTGACTCGGACATGATCCTTTCAATCTCAGCTTCTTCTCCAGCGACGGCTTCCCGAAACTGTAAACGAAGTTTTTTCAGTGTGTACCCGAATGGGCAATGAAGACAGGCCGACTTACAGCAAGTGCCGCGATTTTTCAGAAACTGGCTGGTAAAAACGGTGTAACCTTCCGGCGTCACATAGGAGAGATCTTTCTGCATATTCTGGATTATAATAAGACATGTTGTTTTTGCCCATCTTATTTCTCTTAAGTGCTTTTGCTCAGGACGAACTCGCCCTGGAAACATACTGCTTTCCCTCTGAAGGACTTCGCGCCCAGGTTCAAAAAAAACTTTCCGCCCTGCTGGTTCCCTCGGACAGGGTCGAAAGCGAAAATAGCTGCCTCACGATCCAGATGCGCCCACATCGCCGGGAACTTCTCCAGAACTACACCAGGAGTCTCTCCCCAGAAATGGTCGTGAAGTTTTCAAGTGCTGAAATCAGGCGTGATCCTTGTCGCCTTCGGGTGGAAAAAATTCGGAACGGAAAGAAAGATTCGACGACTGCGGAAGCTTCATCGCTTCCTGAACTCGAAACGAAATCACTCAATGAAAATGGCAAAGACGTGATGGATATCGTCACCATTAGTGATTTTAGTTTTCTGGTGAACCAGGATGCTATCGAAGGGAAATGCCGCTTCATCACAGAAAAACTTTATGAGATTACGCTGAACGCGCGCCGTGATCCTAAGCCGGTGGTTCCGGCCAATCTCCCACCCGGAACCATTGTCATCAATCAGGTACCACCTGCTGACCAGAAAACTCTTTCACTCACGACGATCCTTCAATTGAAACCAGGTGATCGGGTTGAGATAGGAAGCATCGTTCGTGATCTTAGAAAAAAAGCGAAGAGCGTGGATATTTCACCGGAAGCAAAGATGGAAAACTCTGAGGGAACTGAAGAAGAAAAAGTTGTCCTTAGCTTTCAGACAAATTAAATTGCCCTTTATGAATCAAGGCACTTTGCCTTTTCTGCTGCTCATCTGACAGGAACTTACATCAAATAAATTCACGTTAAGATGATGATCTTACGGACCTTACACTCTCTTACAGAGTTTCTTCTGTCTTTTTTCTAAGGGCGTTTTGCCAGATTGCCCCTCTCAGGCCGGGGCAATCTGACTAATGGACTTTTTATTTTGGGCACACGAGTTAGCATAAGATTTTGGAGTGTTATGGTTGCGGTCAAATTGGCATGTCGGTTGCTTTATAGGACCACAAGCAGGGGGGATGAACTCCATAAAAGTTCAAAAAAATTCCCCGAAGAACCTGGCCAACCACCAGAGTACTTCCACAAAAAATGGCCCTCCACACAATCTCAATGTTCTTTCCCCTGCAAGGTTACTCAATTTTAAAAAAGCCCTCATCCGAGGGCTTTTTTATTGTAAAAATTTCAAAGGCCCCCACCTCTGACACCAGCACCTCGGTGCCAGAAGGAAACTGCGAGGCCAAATTGATATCAATCCTGCCGCTTTCACTCCGGTAAAACAGTCACTTATAGGGGCACCAAACTTGGCACGCTTCCTGCTTTATAGTTCCTTGAGAAGAGGGTGATGAACTCCACAACAGTTCACAAACTATCCCAGGAATTTGAAGCTTAACCAGCTGCTTGTTCCTCTAAGGCCAGTCAATCACCCCACCACCGTTCCATCCTCTTTCTCAGGTTAAATTTGAATTTAAAAAAGCCCTCGAAAGAGGGCTTTTTTATTTTGATCGGTAGTAATGAATAAGTCGGGGTAGCCAGTCCTCAGTAGACTTAAATTCTCCCCCGAGACTTCGGGCAAGCTTGGATGACATATACCGGTCCTCTCTGCCAGCAAAGGGAGTCTCGTCTTCCGCACTACCTTCTGCCTGAACCATTGCCCTCTGACCTGTTTCTTTTTCCATCATCATCAGGAGTTCATTCATGGTGAAAACTTTTTCCGCGCAGGCGTTTACTGCGCCATGAAATCTCTTTTTCCCCATGAGCATAAGAAATTCCGCCGCATCAGACGAATGTATAAGTGACACGTGACTTTGAAGATTTGGAATAACAAGTGCTCTGCCTTGTTTCATCCTGTCGAGATGAAATTGAAGTCTCCCCGAGTAATCATCTTCTCCAAGAACTAAGGAAAAGCGGACCGCAGTCACGGAAAAAGAAGCTTTCTGAAAAAGAACGGCCTCTGCTCTTCTCTTGGCTTCACCATACCCGGTTGCTTTCCGGTCAGAGATGAGAGCGGGATGAGATTCCGGGAGAAAATCTTTCTCAGAAACTTCACCAGTCGGCTCATAAACGGATTGTGTCGATGTAAAAACATAATGCCCGACATCGCCATTAAGAGCTTCGACGGCATTCATGGCCTCAAGAGAAGAGTAACAGAACTGGTCGTACACAATGTCCCAGTCCGAGTCAGAGAGAGCTTTTTTGACCGACGAAGTATCAAGTCGGTCAAGGTGAAGACGGTTAACACTATTCCCAAAGGCATCTGGGGTGAGACCGCGATTCGCAATGGTAACGGAGTTACCTTCCTGAAGATTAAGATCCACAAGGCGTTTCCCGAAATAACGGGTTCCGCCCAAGATGAGAATCTTCGGCATTACTTCAGCCACTCAAAAAGATGGTAGTGTTCGCCGGACATTCCGAGCGACTCATAAACCTTCTGAGCAGTGAGATTGGCCTTTTCCACGTACAAGCGAAGACCCCTCAGATCTTTTGAAGTCTCGACCATCGTCCGCAGGTGTCCGTAAAGTTTCCTGAACACCCCATGCTTTCTGAATTCCGGCTTCACGTAAACCGAATGGATCCACAGGACAGTTCCATTACGCCAGTCACTCCACTCGGGAACAGTAAGGAGGCATCCGACGACTTCCCCGTTCACTTCCGCGAGCCAGTATTTCCCTTTAGCAGGATCATCGAAAACCGCCGCCACTCCCAGTTCCACCGTTGGTGGATCGAGTTTCAGCTGCTCAGTTTCCCACGCCATCCTGACCTGATAGTCAGCGATAACCTGGATGTCAAAAAGGAGTCCAGGTCTGATTTTAATTTCCATTATGTCAGTACTCCGCGAACGCGCTTGGAAAACTCGCGAAGAGCTTCCTGCAAAGTGATTTTTTCCTTATCCATGAGAAAGCGGATTTCCGCGGCCATGAGGTAGTCACTCATCTGATCGCCGGCATCGTCCGAAGTTTTCACCGGTGCCACTCCCGTCTGCTCGAACTCATCCGCAAATTTCTGGAGTTCCTCAAAGGAGTATTTTTCCGCCAGGGTCTTCATGTTTTTTACGTCCATGACCTAAGCCTTCATCTTCTGCACAAACTCACGGAAAGCTTCTTCCTTCGTGACGTTCACGAGATCTTTGGGCTCCCCATTTTTAAAGCATCCCACCGAAGGAAGGCCCGGAAGATCGAGCATCTCTTTGATCTTCGGATTTTTTTCCACATCAATTTTGAAGATCTTCACGCCATACTCAGCAGCTACTTTTTCAAACATCGGAGCGGCCACTCTGCAGGAACCGCACCAGCTGGCGTAGAAATCGATGAAGACCATGGGCTCCGTATCGATCGTCGTGAAAATCGTGTCATCATTCAGCTCAGTCATCGCCATAAAAGAATATCCTAGTTGATAATGATGCGAAGAGAGTCGAGCGAGAGCTCGGCTTTATCCATCGCCTTCAGCATATTGGTCTTGTTAAATTTCATCATGATGATTTCGGTCTCAGAAACGGTCGGGTTGACCTTGCGGAGGGCCTCGAGGCGCTCAATTTCGGTGTCCATCGCCTTCACCATGTCTTCGCGGAACTTATCCTTGTACTGCTTCGCCCGCGCCACACAGAGCTCTTTCCCGCGCTTGATGCATTCCTTGAGAAAGTCTTTCGGAAGTTCTTTAAGGCCCGCGCGTTTTTCCTGCGTGAGAGATTCCGTATTTTCGTCGATGAACTTCTTCGGCATCTTCTGAGTCACGTCCTGCATCTGCGCATTGAGAAGGACACGGAGTGGAGTTGGCGGAAACCATTTCTGCAGCTGGAGCTTTTTCTCTGCAACTGCAGACAAAAGGAAATAGCCTTCAAAGAGAAAGGGTTCCTTCGAGGGAGTCTTCCAGGATGAAATCGTGCAGTTACCCATCTCCTTACTTGAGATGAAATCCATGATCCCCACGACCATCGGATGGTCCCAGGTGAGAAAAGTCATATCATCAAACTTCAGCGCATTCTCGCGCTTGAAAGTCACTGTCATGCCTTCGTTATCGAGTCCCGGGAAATGCGGAAGGTACATGTTATCACCCGGACGGATGAGAAACGTCCACGGGTCGTTCATGTCTTCCGTATCCACGCCAAGCTGGTTCCAGAGATTGATCATGAAATCCCTGAGTTCGGATGATTCATCCACATTCTTCAGTTCCTTCACGAATTCCATCGCCTTGGTGTGATTGAAAGAATTGAGTTCAACGAGCTGATCCTGACCTTCTTCCAGCTTCTTCTCAATCTCTTCATGAAGGCCCTGCGTGGTCTTCAGGAATTTCTGGAAATCTTTCTCCGGAAACTCCCCCTCTTCGGCTTTCGCGACCAGGACGTTCAGATCATCGCGGACGGTGGCGTATAATTCGGTTGCCCCACGAGGAGAGGATTCAAAAGCATTGAACCCTTCGTGATACCAGCGGAGGAGAAGCTCATCGGGAGACTTCTCGACGTACGGAACATGGATCTGGATATCATTTTTCTGGCCGATGCGATCAAGGCGCCCGATTCTCTGCTCGAGAAGATCCGGAAGTTTCGGAAGATCAAAGAGAATGAGATTTTTCGCGAACTCAAAGTTTCTTCCTTCGGAACCAATTTCCGTCGAGAGAAGAATCTGCGCTCCTTCTGGGTCCGCGAAATAGACCGCCTGACGGTCACGGTTCATGAGGTTCATTCCCGAATGGAAGACCGCGGCCTTGATCGTTGTCTTGTCTTTCAGGACTTTCTCGAGATCAACCACCATATCTTTGTCGTGACAGATGAGAAGTGTTTTATCGTTCTTGTGGTTTTCTGCGAAATTGGCGAGCCACTCGGCTTTCAGTTCAAAGATCTTTTTCTCGACATTTTTTGTCTTCCCTACGGCCAGTGGATACGAATGGAAAACTCTCTTCGGGAAAAACTCACTGTAGGTCGCCATAGTCTTTCTGGTGTTCCGGACATACACGCGGCCTGTCCCGTGACGATCCACGAGCATCTGGAGGGCCTTCTCGCGCTCAACCGTCTCGAGATCAATACCCAGCTTATCCCTTAAAGTTTTTTTCTCGGTCGCAGTCACTGGCTTATTGGAAATAAGTTTATTCGCGAGATCTGTGATGGGCTTGTAGCCCATGGTCTCCTCGATGAACTGGTTAAAGTCATGGAAGCGATTCGGATCAAGAAGCTGGAGACGCGAATAGTGACCGGCGAGACCCAGGATCTCCGGTGTCCCCGAAAGAAGAAGCACACCCGGCGTATCTTTCGCGAGAACGGAAACAAAATCATATTCCATCGAGGAATTTTCCGGCGACCAGCGAAGCTGATGGGCTTCATCCACCACAAGAAGATCCCATTTCGATTCCATCACCTGCTCCATGAGCCAGTCTTCGCGGGTGAGATATTTTAAAGAGGCGACGAAAAGCTGCGCATCTTCAAAGGGACGATCGCCTTTTTCAAGTTTGGAGTCGTGATTGATCGTCGTGAACGTCATCTGGAATTTCCGGAGCATTTCCACGAACCACTGGTACACGAGGGAATCCGGAACGAGAATGAGGGCGCGCTCCACTCTCCCGGTGAGAATCAGATGATGAAGAATGAGACCCGCTTCGATCGTTTTTCCGAGTCCCACTTCATCGGCGAGAAGAACGCGCGGACGGGCGCGACGGGTGATCTCAGAAGCCACGTACATCTGGTGCGGAATGAGTGAGAGTCTGGGGCCGGTGAATCCCCGGATCGGGCTGATGAAAAGTTTCCGCTGATTCAAAAGCACGTCATAGCGAAGTTTGAAGAGTTCCGTGGAATCGATATTTCCGGCGAAGAGTCTTTCTTCTGGTTTGGAGAAAGTCAGTGTGTCCGCAAGCTGAGATTCCGGAAGGGATTTCCCCTGACCAAGATAAGTCACAATGCCTTTATCTTCCGTCACACTTTCGACGATGAAACTTTCACCGGTTGAACCTTTGACTTCATCGCCTTCGACAAAGCGGATCCGCCGTAGTGGTGCCGTCTGAGCGCCATAGCGGCGATCAACTTTTGCAGCAGGAAAAAAACAGGTGATGGTTTTCGCCTCGACTTCGATGATCACACCGAGTCCGAGTTCAGGTTCCGATTCCGATATCCAGCGTTGGCCTATGATGAACTGCTTCATTGCTATCCTATCCGTGATGACAAAAGAATAATCTTGAATGAAGATACTATCAAAAATCCTTTCCCGGGTAAAAGCACATGATCAAGAATTTCTTTTGTCTTCTCCTCCTTACAATCTCCCTTCCGGTGCTCTCCGGCACTAAGCGGATTATCGAAGCAGGGGCCTGGCGCTTTGAGATGAAAGCAACTTACGCCACCATCCCGTTTGTCATCCAGTTCAAATATCATGGGAAACGCCTCTCCGGGACGCTCAGGAACGGAAAAGAGAACATTCGCCTCGAAGGAATCGTAGTTAAAAAGGACACTATTCTTATCCCGTTACAGCATTACGAGAGTGCCCTGGAACTCCAGGTCCTGAATAAGGAAACCATCAAGGGGGAGTACGTCCGCTACAATAAAAACCCGGAAGTCCGCATGCCATTGGACGGGAAAAAAGGTTCTGAACGCTATAACGGAAATTATGAGAAACCTCTCGCGAAATTCGACGGTGATTGGGCAGTGACCTTGAAAGACGAGGACGGGAAAGAATCCCAGGGAGTTGTGGTCTTCGAGCAAAAAGGCAATAGACTCAACGGGACCATTCTGAGTACCACCGGCGACTACCGTTACTTCGAAGGATATGTTTCCGGCGAGCTCTTTGAAGCAGCAAGCTTTGATGGCGTTTACAACTATGTCTTCAAGGGCCGCGTGGAAAAGAACAAGATTGAAGCCTCCATCCTGGCGAGCTGGATGACGAATGTCGTCGGCAAAAGAGACCCCAAGGCCCATCTCCCCGATCCTTACAAGCAAACCCAGCTGGATAAGATGTCTTTCACATTCCCCGACATCAATGGAAAGAAAGTTTCTCTCAGCGACCCGCAGTTTAAGGATAAGCCAGTTGTCGTGACATTCTACGGAACGTGGTGCCCGAACTGCATCGATGAAACAAATTACCTCTCTCCCTGGTACGAGAAAAATAAAGGCCGTGGAGTGGAAATCATCGCGCTCGCCTTTGAAAGAAGTCTCACTCAAGCAGATGCCCGCATGCAGCTTACGAAAACCGTCAAGCGCATGAAGATTCCATTCACGGTTCTTCTCGCCGGTTCCACTCCCGAAGACAAGCCCATGGACAAGATTCCTGGTCTTAAAAATTTCATCTCGTTTCCCACGACTGTATTCCTGAATAAGAAACACGAAGTGGTAAAAGTTCACGCGGGATTCACCGGTCCTTCAACCGGGAAATTCTACGAAGAATGGCAAAAAGAGTTCAATCACGATGTGGATGAGCTTCTGAAGTAATATGGTTAAGACAGTCGGCCTTCTGTTTCTCTCAAACATTTTCATGACGTATGCCTGGTACGGTCACTTGAAAACACTGGGCAGTAAGCCGCTCTGGATAGCCATTGCTGCAAGCTGGGGAGTGGCGTTCTTTGAGTACTGCTTTCAGGTTCCTGCGAACCGCATTGGCTTTGAGCATTTCTCTCTGGCCCAACTCAAGATCATCCAGGAAGTCATCACGATGGTGGTGTTTTCGGTGTTTACGATCTGGTTTATGAAAGAGCCCCTGAATAAGAATTTTTTCTTCGCGGGGCTTTGTATGATCGGAGCAGTTTACTTCATCTTCAAGAAATAGAAATCAGTCTTCCGATTTTCCCGGTTCATCCTCGGAGACACTTTCTCCCGAGTAATCATTGTCATCCGTCTTGAGGCTTTCGTTATCCGGCTCAGCTTCGGGTTCTGCTTCCGATGCCGGGTGCTCGCGGACCGTCACCGGGCTGGCGTTGGAGTGAACAGAAGCACCATTCTGGGCGTAAACGATCTCTCCTCCAAGCTGGCCGGTTTTGAAGGCAAAGACACATGAGATGAGTGAAAGAACAAGAACTCCCAAACGCGCGTAGATCTGAAACTGCGCCTGAAGAAATATGGCCACGACGCCGACGGCGAGTGAAACGACAGTCGTTCCCACAAATATCTCCGCAGTCTGTTCATGCGTTTGCATGAGAAGAATACCTGCAACTTTGGAAACTTTCTCTTCGTCCGTTTCCCCCAGCTCAAGCGAAATGTATCCGGATGCTGTAATCAGAAGCTGAAGCCCCACGATCACCACCCACATTTCCCGCGACATTTTCCCGGAACGGATCGCCCAGATAAACACGATGATCAGTGCCGGAAGGACAAAAGTGAGTGCAAGAGGAAGATGGACGACCGCCGGATGAAGAGGCATGAAGGCTCCGTGGAAAACTTTCTCTTATTATAGAAGGATGCGGAAACCTAATGCAATGGTTCCGAAGAAATGGAGTTTTGCTCAAGAAGGGCAGAAGTTTCAGAGATGATTTTTAACAGCTCACTCACGTGTTCTTTTTTTGTCAGGTGGTTCGGGAACACCAGACGGAAGAAGATCGTGCCGTCGGCGCGCTCAGCGTAATTCACCATCGCTTTTCCTGAAGCAATAAGTTCTTTCCTCACCTTGAGAGTGAACGAATTGATATTTTCTTTGATCCGGAGTGGTTTTACCTGGAAGCAGACATTCAGGTAGTGAGCGTGGATGAGCTCAAAACCCGGGTGAAGGGCAATTTCATGGGCCGCAAAGCGTGACAGTTCGAGAAGATGTTCCGTCCTTGCGATGAGCCCCTCAGTTCCCTGAGAGCGCCAGAGAAGCCACATCTTAAGCGCGTCTGCGCGTCTTCCACACTGAAGCGAATAGGTGCCGGTGTCCCAGTCAGAATTATCAAATTCATGAAAGAGGTATTCGGATCCGCCCCCACGATTGGTACTGCGAAGAATGCCCGTGTGTTTTGTGAGGAAAAATGAAGTGATCAGCGGAGCACCCATTGTCTTGTGGGCATCAAATGTTACTGAGTCGGCGAGCTCGATACCCCGGGTGAGATGGCGAGCGGATTTTGAGAAAACGGCTCCTCCACCCCAGGCAGCGTCCACATGAAGCCAGACTTTGAAGTGTTCGCAGATAGCACTGATTTTCTCCACCGGATCAAAGGAACCAAGAACAGTTGTGCCGAAAGTTGCCCCCACCATGAGAGGAGTGAATCCGTCTTTTATATCAGTGGCGATGATCCGTTCGAGCTCTTCCGGAATCATCTCGCCCTGAGGGTTCGAAGGTACCTGAATAAGATTCTGCGTTCCGATGCCGGTGATGTTCACGGCCTTATCAAAAGAGTAGTGAGCGTCTTCAGAGACATAAATGCGGAAATGATTGTGAGAAAAACCAGTTTGACGGATAGCAGGATTATAGTGCGACCGTGCGCACAGGATGGAAAGAAGGTTCGAATTACTTCCTCCGGTGACCATAATTCCTTCGCCGGATTCAAATCCCATGAGCGTCAGGAGTTCTTTCACCAGGCGTTTTTCAATTAAGGTCAGAATCGGCGCAATTTCCCGCGTCGCCATCGTGGGATTCAGTAAAGTGGAGGCCACTTCTCCACTCCAGGCCGCCACATCGAAGCCACCAAAAAGCTGATTTAAAAAAAGAGGATGAATCGTGCGCACACTTTGTGAAAGAATTTCTTCGAGCTCTTTATGCGTTTCCTCGAGGGAGATTCCGTTTTTTTCAAGATTCGGGAGAATTTTTTTGAGCTCTTCGATTGAAGATTGCGGTGAAACTGTGTCTGTTGATGATGTTTCCTGAATATATTTTTTCAGCGTCAAAAATACGTCATTTAGAAACTTTTCTTCGTTCATTTTCAACATGCATCTACCTAATTCCTGTTAAGGGTGTATCAGAACCTTACAGGCGCTTGCAATCTTGAAAGCAAATGTTTGTCAAATCGGGCATTTGTCAAAGAACCGACATTGGCAACTAAAGGGTGGCCCTGTTTTAATTTCTCTTACCAAACACACAGAACGGCCGCGAGGCCGCATGTAACAAGGAGACTATGGATGGCAGTTCGTCAAAACAGTCATTTGTCCGACAAGCAGGTTACGACTCTGAAAGAAAAGCTCATGGAAGATGCAGAGCGCATCCGGGCTAACTTTCAACTGAAGAAGCAGGAGTACGAAACCAATTCAATCACTGGTGCTAAAGATGAAGTTGATTCGGCTAACGACAACATTCTCCTCGCCGCTGATATGCGTTTCTCGAACCGTGAGAGCCTTTATTACAAGAAAATCATGAAGACTCTCTCGAAGATTGAAACTGAAGCTTACGGCATGTGTGACGATTGCGGTGACCCGATCACTTACACTCGCCTTCTTGCTCGTCCGACTTCGGAAATGTGCATCCTTTGCAAAGAAGAATCAGAGCGTGAAGAGAATCAAAACTTCTTCGAACGTCGCTCTAAGTCTCTCGGGACTGTTATGTCAGTTCCGGCCGGCCACTAGAAACCAACTTTATTGCATTTTAAGAAGAAGCCTCCCTCACGGGAGGCTTTTTTTATTATACTGATCCTATGATTGCTTACGTCCAGCCTCACAGTCCCGATGATCGAGTTCTCCAGAATGCTTTCCGGATTTTAAAATCCGGAGGACTGATCGCTTTTCCTACGGAAACAAACTGGGTCGTTGTGGCCGATCCCGCTGAGAAAAAAGGGATCGACCGCCTTTACCAGCTTCGCCATGTCGACAACACCAAGCACTTCACCGTTCTTTGCTCGAGTTTCCAGAAGGCGATGGAAGTAGCTCAGATCGAAGATGGTGCGTTTGCCTTGATGAAGAAAGTCATCCCGGGCCCCTATACGTTTATTCTCCCGGCACAGAAAAAAATTCAGAAGTTTCTCAAGGCATCAAAGACCGATCACGAAGTGGGAGTGCGCTTCCCGCCTAATAAACTCTGTTTGAGTCTCATTGAAGCGTATGACGGAGTTCTGATTTCCAGTCACATCAATCACGAGATGATTGAAGCAGAAGATGACGGGATTCCTCTCTATAGCGCATTGATCGAAGACAACCTCGGGCATTTGATTGATCTTATTATTGATCCGGGAGAATACGAATTCCTCGGACCCACGACCATCGTGGATTTCACTCTGGGCCCGCCGGAAGTGATCAGAGTCGGTTCCGGAAAACCGGATCTTTTCCTCTAAGGAATTTTCATGAAAAAGCATGTTGTGATTGTGGGCGGAGGGTTTGGTGGCCTTTCGGCCGCGAAGAAACTTTCCCGTACGGATTTCAAAGTCACTCTCATTGATAAAAGAAATTATCATCTGTTCCAGCCGCTTCTCTATCAGGTGGCAACGGCCGCCCTTTCGCCGGCGGACATCGCCTATCCCCTGCGTTCGATTCTTCGGGGCGCGAATATCGAAATACTTCTGGGTCACGTGAATGAAATCCACAAGGAAGAAAAATGGCTCACGACACTTGAAGGAAGCCGGATCGATTTTGATTACCTGATTCTTTCCTGCGGATCGACTTATACCTATTTCAATTCTCCTCAGTGGGAGAAATTCTCTCCGGGACTTAAAAATATTACCCAGGCAACAGAGATCAGAAGAAAAGTTCTCCTCGCTTTTGAACAAGCAGAAAGAGAATCAGATCCCGAAAGAAGAAACGCCCTCCTGACATTTGTCGTCGTCGGTGGCGGTCCAACGGGCGTGGAGCTCGCCGGCGCATTGGGAGAAATCGCACGCTTCAGTCTCATCCGGGATTTTCACAACATTAACCCTGGAGCCGCCAACGTTATTTTGATTGAAGCAGGCCCCAGAGTTCTGGCGACAATGCCGGAAGATCTTTCCAACGAAGCCGTCAAACAACTCCAGGACCTGGGAATTGACGTCCGCACGAATTCGCGGGTGATGGAAGTAAGCGATGAAGGCATCAAAGTCGGAGAAGAGTTTATTGCCTCTCACACGATTCTTTGGGCAGCAGGAGTCGCCGCAGTTTCGATCAATAAAAAACTAGATGTGGATCTGGATAAACAGGGAAGAGTGATCGTTCAGCGGGACTGCTCATTAAAAAATCACCCGGATATTTTTGTCATCGGAGATCAGGCCCACTATGAATATGGCCCGCAGAACACTGTCCTTCCGGGTCTCGCTCCGGTGGCGATGCAACAGGGTCGCTACGTCGCGAAGATTATCAGGAAAGGCGGAACCCCCCTTGAGCGCGATCATTTTCAGTACGTCGACAAAGGACAGATGGCGACCGTAGGACGCTCTCGCGCCGTTGCGATGTACAAAGGAATTCACATCACGGGATTCCTTGCCTGGGCTTCCTGGCTCTTCGTGCACATCTATTACCTGATTGGTTTCAAAAACAGGATATCCGTTCTCTTCCAATGGGCGTGGACTTACCTCACGTTCAAGCGCGGGGCACGTCTTATCATTGAGAATGAATCAAACTGGGTGAATGATCAGGGATCAGAAGAAAAACATTCAGAGCTCACAGCTCCGCCGATTCAATGATTAAGGATTGGTTGCTGCTGCCGGCATTCTCATATCGACTCTTCCATCGAGAAGATCCCGGACATTTGTCAGGTGATCAAAGAAGTAAGCCGTATTCGGCATAATCCTCTGCAGATGTGATCTCGTCTCAGAGCAAGCATGATAGTAGGCAAAGAGCTCAGCAAATGATTCTTCAGGATGGGCGGGGTCTGCGCAGTAATTGGCAGGACAAAGTGCCGTGAGGAATTCTGTAGAACGTGAGTCGCGCGCCAGCGTGTCTTTCCAGACCTGCGAGCGGGCAATCGCGTGCTCACCATACATGCTGTCGAGAGTGTGACCATACTCGTGAAGAAATAAACTCGTGGCCCCGTGACCATCGTAGAGTCGGTTGATCACGATTCTCGTCGGAGTTCCCGATCGCCCCAGAGATCCACCAGAGCCGGGGATATTATTCCAGGAGCGACCATCATGTGTGGTGACCCAGTCCTGAGGTCTTGTTCCGCGCCTCGCCTCTTCCTGCCACGAAGGATCGTCAGTCACTCCCGTTCCGATGATGAGATTGATCCGTGATCCGTTTCTCTTCATCTCTTCACGAAGGGGTTCAGGAAAACGATTGAAGTCATCAAGGAACCGCTGAAGCTGTCTCGTATCAGTCAAAGTTCCTGCGACAATCCGGATATTATTCTGATCAAGAGTTGGCTGAAGAGTCGCGATGTCTGGAGCCGCTCCCGTAAGGGCCGGCTGGGGACATCTTCGTCTCCGGACAGACGTGGGATCAGCCGCCGGCTGAGCACGCGTCGTCGGATCATCGGGAGGGCAAACGACTTCCGGGTGAAATGGCTGCGCCGTTATCGTCACTGCAGATTCGGCCACTCGTCTCAGGGCCAGTGCCTGTCTCCCCTGGGAAGCAGTCTTAATTTCAGCGATCTTTTTTTTCAGGCGACTGCACATCGTGGATCCGCGCTGAAAACCGGACTGACAGACAGACTCACTCGTCTGAAATAATTCTTCAAGACTCGCTCTCTTTTCCGGCGTCGAAAGTGCTGCCACAAGATCAGCGGTTGTTTTTCCTGATTCACGGAATCTCGCTTCACATTGCGTGTAAGCTGAATTTCTCAGGGCCTGGGTGCTTACATCTACGCAGACGCCATCTCCGAAAACAATTGGCTGACAAAGCATGGTGCCGGTTCGGCAGGCAGAAGCTTGTGAAGTGTAATTGGGATTGCCGGTTCGGGGAGAACGACAAAGCCTGGCGCCCGATCTGGTAATACTTGTGCTGGGCCAACCGGCGTAGAAGCAATCGAAGGTTGCCGTCGCATACGCCTCTTCAATCAAATGAAAACGAAAACCAGAAAATTTTTCGGATTCAGTATGAGGGGAAATCGATTTGAAAAATTGCTGGTAAACCGCGATGACATCTTCTTTTTCTTCTGACGTCATCTGCTCAAATTCTTCCACGGTCAGCGGAGCTCGCGACCATGCCAGATTGCTGATGATGAGAAGAAAAAATAGGATGACTTTCATGAGTTCCTCAATGGATCTCTTGTCGGTCTTTTCGGATAAAAAAATGAATCAAACCCCTGAAATAACAGGGGGCTGAGGAGGAATACCTATCCCTCTGAAATCAGGGAATTTTCGCCTGGAGTTCTGAGCGGATTTCCATCCAGACATCATAGTATTTCCACTCCGGGGCCTGGCAGCCTTCAGGGTGGTGGTCAGGGCGAAGTATAAGATCGCCGGTCATGAGAAGGATTTTTTTCACTTCTTCGTTCTGTTTTACCTTCTCCCACATCGCTCTTTTGATGAGCTCATAATGAAGGCCACGCTCCACTGAACAATACGTCATGCGCGTTCCCTGATAAGTAACCCAGTCGATTCCCAGTTCCTGCATTTTCTGTTCGCCGATTTTTCCCGCGTCTTTCGCCGTGAAAGCCGTCATCTGCGAAACCTGTTCGCGTGTGAACGGGTAAACTATGGTCGAGCGAAGATCTTCAGTATTCTCGGGATATTTCATCATCTGCCAGAAACCTTCCACACTCGCATAGTTCACTTCATCAAGAAGAAAGGGAGTGGCGGAAAAATTGGAAAGGATTCCGAGTTCATTTCTTTTCGAGAGAATGACTTCTCCCGGTCCTGCTTCCTGAGGAAGAACTTCCCAGGACGGAGCTCCTTCACGCGGAACGGGAGTCCACCAGTGCTCCGGATATGTGAAGGCATAAAGTGACTGCGAAACGAGAATGAGCAGGAGGAACTTAAGCATTATGGCCCTTTTTCTTTTTTAATCACGAACGAAGAAAAAGGGCCACGGCCTTTATGCTTTCTTTAGCTCATCGGCAGAGGCACCAACAGTATCTGCCATCCGGGCACCACGCGTTCCCAATGGTTTAGGAGAACCTGTGGTCGTATCCTTTTTCGTCTGGTGCTCTAGCTCAGAATTAATTTCTCCTCCGAGGAGAATGATGAAGCTCGAAATATAGAACCAGGTCATGAGGACGATCACTGCTCCGAGTGATCCATAGGTCTTATTGAAGTTACCGAACTTCGCTGCGTACCAGGAGAAAAGAAGTGACGTTGCTGCCCAAAGAACAGAGGCAATGATGGATCCGCGACTGACCCACGACCACTTCGCTTTCTCGCGACAGGGACCGAAGCGGTAAGCAAAAGATAGGTAGAAAGAAAAAATCAGAAGAAGAACAATCCATCCCACACCTGCGGCAAGAGATTCAAACATCGCAGGAAAATGAAAGTTCGCAAGGACCGGCGGAATACCAACAACAACGAGAAGGGCCACAATACTTAAGATCGCACCAAAGAGAGTCATCCAGATCGCCATGCCAGTTCTCCGGATGAAACTTCTTTTTTCTTTTTCGTCGTAGATGATGTTCATGGCATCCATCACGGCGGTACTCGCTTTCGAAGCCGACCACAAAGAAAATAAAAGAGAACCAATTGCACTAAGGCCTAGTGCCGATGAAGCCTTACTCGAAAGTGAGGTAAGCTGATCTTTCAGAATCGTTTGTGCTTCGGCAGGGAGGAAGCGCGACATGCTGTTAATCTGGTTGGAAATTGCAGAAGGATCATTGATCCACGCGTAAATGAGAACCACTGAAGTCAGCGCAGGAACAAAGGCAAGAAGAGCGTAATATGACATGGCCGCGGCAATCATTGAGAGGCGATCCTCCCCTACTTCATTCTTAACCCTCATCAATGTATCCTTCCATCCTTTGGCGGGAATTTCCCCCGGATGCCGCGCCTCTCTGCCTCGCGCATTTTCGCCTTCCGTTTTACGCGGTTCATGGTGTCTCAAGTGTTGCCAGAAAGTTGCGGCCATAATTACTCCTTCTTGAATTCTCGTCGTAAGAATCTGCAAACCCGACTCCACAAAACCTGAGCAGAGAAGTTTATTTGCTGTGGAAAAGCTTATTCCCTGTAAAATAATCCTGAGGTTTACCTATGGTTTTATCCATCATCCTTTCTGTCTTTGCTTTGATGAATTTCTTTTTTCTTCTCGCAGTCTGGAAAAAAAATTTCGGACTCGTCGACATTGCCTGGGGCCAGGGATTTATTCTGATCGCCCTCGTGAGTTACTTCTATCATTTCAACTCCGTCAAAAATGCCGTCATTCTTTTTCTGGTTTTATTGTGGGGACTACGGCTTTCTCTTTATCTCCTGTCAAGAAATTGGAAAGCGCCGGAAGATCATCGCTATCAGGACATGCGTGCAGAATGGGGTGCTCATCCCAATCTCCATGCTTATTTCAAAGTGTTCATCCTTCAGGGTGTTCTCATGCTTCTCATCTCACTTCCCATTACGGCGGGAATGGAACGAGCAGAGCCTGAGTTATCTCTGCTCAATACACTGGGTGTTTTCATCTGGATCTCCGGCTGGCTGTTCGAATCTTATTCCGATCGCTACCTGAAAAAGTACAAGGCCAATCCCGCGAACAAGGGGACCATCTGCATGTCCGGGCCATGGTCCATCAGCCGCTTTCCGAATTACTTCGGAGAAATCACTCTCTGGTACGGAATTTATCTGGCGGCCTTCACAACTTCCTCGTGGTGGACGATCATCGGTCCTCTCACCATTAACTTCTTCATCCTGAAAGTCAGTGGAGTTCCCCTCCTCGAGAAAAAATATCAAAAACGTCCCGAGTATCTGGAATACGCCAACCGCGTTCCTCGACTCATCCCTTTCACCCGTCCAAAAAAAGTTGGCCCATGAAACATTTGTTAATAGTTTTTCTTCTGATTGGTTGCGCGAGTTACAAAGGGAAAGTTCCTTATAAAACTCAGACTGACGTCTACTACACCGATGCCCACGACCTCCGACAATCAGCCGAAGCCTACATACCTGAAGACGGGGAAAATCTCCCGGGGATCGTCATGGTTCACGGTGGTGGTTGGGATTCCCGAGACTACGGCGACAACCGCTCCATCGGAGAATCACTCGCCAGTCACGGTTACACAGTTCTCAATATCAATTATCGTTTCCCGCCGAAGCATCTTCATCCTGCACCAATTGAAGATCTTGAACTCGCGATTGAGTACTTCAAGAAGAACGCAAAACACTTCAGGTTAAATCCTGACAAGATCGGCCTTTGGGGTTATTCGGCTGGCGGTCACATCACTTCACTCTACGCCCTTCAGAAAATCGGCACACCGAAAGCAGTGCAGGCAGTTGTGAGTGGTGGCGCTCCTTATGATTTAACCTGGTACCCTTTTTCTCCTCTCATCGGCCCTTATATCGGCGGCTTCCGTGACCAGAAACTACAAGAGTATTTTGATGCGAGTCCCTCGTATAACGTCAAGGCCGGAGCACCGCCATTTTTCCTTTACCACGCGAAGAATGACAAGCTCGTGGAATACGCGCAGAGTACTTCTTTCGAGGCAAAACTCAAGCTTCACGGGAATTTTGTGAAACGTCATAAGGTTCCTTTCTGGGGTCACGCTTTTGCCTTCGCGGTTTATGATTATGCTGTCGAGAAAGGAATCCGCTTTCTCGATGTTCACTTAAAGGATCAAAAAAAATGAAAACAATGGCGGTAATTTGTATGGGTTTTATTTTCAGCGCCTGCTCTCCAAAATATGACAAGACTGTTGAGAAAGTTGATCGCGACCGGTTTATGGGTGACTGGTACGTAATGGCAGGAAGATTCACGGCGCTCGAGACGGACGTCTATAATTCCATCGAAACATATTCCTGGAACAAGGAAGAAAAACGTATCGATGTGGATTTCCGTTTCAACAAAGGCGGCTTTAATGGGGAACTTAAAAAATACCCGCAGAAGGCCTGGATTGTGAGCGAAAATAATGCGCGCTGGAAGGTTCAGCCCTTCTGGCCTCTCAAGTTCGATTATCTCGTCATTGCCCTTGATCCAGATTATCGCTGGACCGCGATCGGTGTGCCGAATGAAAAATATCTCTGGGTCATGAGTAAGGATCCGAAGTTCACGAAAGAAGAAACTGATGCCGTTCTCAAGAAATTGAAAGACGGCGGGTATAACACTTCTGACATTGAGTACGTTCAGCACAAATACTAGGGACTGATGGAAACGTTAGAGAACGACAAGATCTTCAGTCTCGTGAATACGATTCTCGCGCATGAAAACCAGAAGGGACACCTGAAGTGGAAAGTCTCTGAGGTAGCGCGTGCGAGCAAGGTCAGTAAGTCCCTCGTCTATTACTACCTGGGTTCCACCAAGGAAGAGATTCTCGATTCCTGCATCCGGATCGGTTGCGAGGAATTTTATGGCCTCAGTGCCGAGCGGACGAAAATGATCGAGTCCGGTGATCTCATGAGCTCCATCAAGTACACCCGTGAAATTTTTATCAAGAACTACGCCTTCAGTGCCTTTTACGTGCGCTGGCGCATGACTCCGACTGAGATCGGAAGAAAGCTCGAAGAATACGACATCCGTTACCAGCAAAAGCTCGCCCGACTCTTCCCCCACCTCACAGATACCGAGAGGATAGCCCTGCAATCCGTGTTTCATGGCCTGGTGGTGGCCCCTCAGCTCGATGACGAATCCCTGAAAGCCGCCCTGAAATGGCTCCCTCTTAAGACCCCCTGACTGACGGAATTCCATCTTTCCGTCAACGGATTCCCCTGCCTCTCCGGACCGATGTGTTAGAAGCTAAAGCAACTCAACATCCTCACGGAGAATTCTATGATCAGAAAGATTGCCTTGCTTACCCTCCTCGCTTCCACTCAGGTCTCTGCCGCTTATGAAGGGTCTACCTTCAATGAAGTCAGCGACGTTATTAACGACAATAATTTTGCTCCAACGTCTCAGATTGAAAAAGACGAGTTTGCTGTCTATCAATCAGGAAAACTTCCCCAGTATGCAATGAACATGGGAAGTGTCTTCGGTAAGGGGAAAGATCTTGGCGGAAACGCGAAGAGAACTGTGACCGAAAGAGATGACTTCTACAAACGGATTGAGAAACTCCTTCACCCGAATGGCGTTTGCGTCTCGGGTAAATGGAATATGACAGAAGACAGTGTCTACTCTGGTCTCTTTAAAAAAGGCAGCAATGCACTTTTCATTGGCCGAGTATCAGTTGCCATGGAAAAAACAACTTCAAAAAGTGACCGCGGCTTCGGATTTGCCGGGAAACTTTTCCCGACGATGAATCCTAATGAAAGAGTTGGTACAACAAACTTCTTCATGGTCGATATTCTTATGGGAGAAAACACTCCCCGCTTCCTTGAAACAGGTGTGACGAACGAGCCAGAGACTGGTTTTAACCTCAGTCTCATCCGTCTCGGTCTTAAGATTGCCAACGTCCTGAAGCTCGCTGATCAGAGTCCGATGTTCCGTCCGGTGACTCCGATTGCGAAAATTGGTGCCACAGAAGTGAAGTCGCCGAAATGGATGCGCGTCTCTTCGGCCGATGGAGTGATCATGAACAATGAATCAGACTTCCGTCGCGAAGTACTGAGAGCGGTAGATGACAACCAGGTTCTGAAACTCAAAGTGGAAGTTTCTGAGACGACGAAAGACAGAAAGGCGACAGAAGGCTGGAAGCACATCGGCTTCATCGAGATCGATCATGCCAAAGCGAGTTACGGTTGTGACCGCCGTCTTCACTTCGCTCACCCTAAACATAACGACTAAGTCTTAAGGAAGATCCCAGATTTTTTTGTGAGATTCATAATCCCCTTCCGGTAATTGCGCCAGAAGGGGATTTTTAGTTTGATCCAGCCACTTCATCAGCTCCAGGATATTATTCTCTTCCATCGCCGTACATCCGGCCGTTCCGGTGGAATCATTCCGCCAGATATGTAGGAAGATACACGAGCCGTTACCAGGTTCAGTATTCTTCGTATTGTAATTCACAACAATCCCCAGCTTATAGAGATCATCGTTTCTCTTCATCAGTTCAGAGCTGTTCCAGTCAGCATCCTTGTGCAAGGAGCGGTCGACAATTTGATTATAATATTTCGACTTCACGTCATCGACGCATTCGTGTGACGGAAGAGATTTGGCGTAATTAAGTTTTGATTCCGGGAAAGAAGAATATCCAAATGCATTTCCCAATGTGAATAAACCGTAAGGCGCCTTCCCATCACCTTCTCTTTTCAGGTTTTCACCGGCAAGACCATTTTTTCCGATCACGACTTTGAACGGACTACCAATTTCCTTCCAGTTTCCTGACACCATTTTTCTTTCATATCGACGAAGAGTTCCCTGAATGTCCTTCGTCGTAACAGTGATCAATTGCAGAACGGCCCCTTCTCCATAGGCCAGGGAAGAAAGAAACACTGACACGGTCAGTACCAGAAACATCCGCATGCTTTTACTCCAAAGCGTTTTTAACATAATTTCAGCACCAATTACGCGCAGTCCCGAGATTTATCGATTAAAGGACTCCTATAATTTAACCACAATAAACACGAGGAGAAATCATGAAGATTATCACACTGGCACTTGCCCTTTTTGGGTTCGCTTTCGCAACCGAGTCTCAGGCACAAATGAGAACCGTAGAGCACGTAGATATCGCCCAGTACGCAGGGACCTGGTATCAGATCGCTCACAATCCTCTGATCTTCGAAGGAAATTGCATTTGCTCTCGCCAGGTTCTCGCTGGAAGAGAAGATGGACGCATCAGCGTTTACAATAGCTGCAACGAACCTGCTTCCGGTCTTCTGCGTGAGATCCGTGGCATCGCCACCAACAATGATCCTATGACGAATGCTCAATTCACTGTGGACTTCGGTCTTCCGCACACAGGCCAGTACTGGATCATTGGTCTCGCCGATGACTACAGCTACGCTGTCGTGAGTGACCCGAGCGAAATGTCTCTCTACATTCTCTCCAAGACTCCGACTCTTTCAAACGAACTCTACGAAGAAGCTGTCGCGAAAGCATCTGAGCAAGTCGATATCTCTAAACTGCAGCTGACACAGCAACAAGGTTGTTCGTATCCGTAGTTTGTTCTTCGCTCTTAGTTTCATTCTTCTTTCAGGAGGGGCCTTTGCCCTTCCTGAATTGCCTTCTGCCCCCCTCGATCCCGCTCATCCGGGAAGTAAGGTTTACCCATTTAGTTTCAACGAACAAAAACTGACTTGCCTCGGGCGTGATGTCGTTCTCTTTCTTCCGATTCTTCCGGCAAGCACGATGGACCGGATCCCGGTGGTGGTCTACGGACACGGCCAGGCGCTGGAGCTTGAGAACTACCGGGGAACTCTGGAGCATCTGGCCCGTAAGGGAGTTGCCTCGGTCTTTCATCGCTACGACAAAGGCTTCTTCGATCAAGACTGGGAACGCATGGGACGAGACTACGTCAACGTCGCTGCCTGCGCTCTGGAATCAATTCAGGAAATCGTCAATCTTGATCAAGTTGTTTTCAGTGGCCACTCGAAAGGTGCGTACGTTGCCTCGATGGCGGCCGGAATAGCTTTTAAAGAAAACCTGAAACTGAAACCGCAGGCACTGATTATTTTTAACCCTGCGGGCGCCGATGCCGAGATCATTAAAGAGATCGCACCGACGACAGCGGTCACGGTCGTCTACTCGGATCAGGACACTGTTGTGAAACGAAGCATCTCCGAGACCATATACCAAAACGCTCGGAGTGAGCGGAAGCAGTTCATCTTCGTCCGAAGCTACCTGGGGATCACCAGCACCGATCTCAAGGCGGGTCATTTCTGGGCGCTGACGAAGAAGTCCGTTTTTGGTGGAGGTGCCGAGAGCGCTCTTCATTATTATGGGAGCTGGAAATGGCTCACGGCCGGGGCGCTCGATCTCGGTTCTTCCGAGCGATTTGAAGATCCCTACCTCTACGGAAACCTCGCTGCAGAAAAGGGTCTTCCGAATTTCACTGATCAAATTTTTCGTAACTGGTAATCATCTCTATGACAAACTTCGGACGCCGGGATTTCTTAAAACTCACCCCAGCTGCAGCCCTTCTTCTCTGTTTTTCTCCGAGCCAGCTCATCGCCGGGGAGAGAACAAGACTTAGTGTCCGGGGGAACCGGGCGACGGACATCGAAGGTCAGTGGAAGCTCACCGACATTGAAGGCGAAATCCCGAAGGACCTTAGAGGTTCGTTCTATAAGATTGGGCCAGCGACGAAAGAAATTTTCGGGACGAAGCTCAAGCACTATTTCGACGGCGACGGGTATGTCAGCCGATTCGCCATCACCGATGAGGGAATCGAACTCACTGCCCGCTTCATCCAAACACCGCAAAGAATGGAAGAACAGTCGTCCGGAAAAATGCTCTACGATGAATTCGGAACCGCAGCACCTAAAAGGAATCGTGAAGGCCGGAAGAATCAGCCGAATATTTCTCTTTTTCCCTGGGGCGAAGATCTTCTCGCACTTTCTGAGGGAGGCCATCCCGCGGCCCTTGATCCAGGGACTCTTGAGTTCCGGAAACTCACCGACTTCAACGGGACTCTTCCAAAGAACGTCTCTTTCTCAGCACATCCAAAAGTAGACTTAAAAACCGGCGAAGCCTTTGGGTTTGGTATCGAACAAGGAATGAGCAAAGCGCTCAAAGTTTTCAAGCTCGATCGTGAAACAGGAAAGTGTCATGAGCTCTATTCACTAAGCCAGAAGCACGTGTACATGATTCACGACATGACGATGACTGACGATCATCTGATTTTCATAATTCCGCCCGTCTTCTTTAAAATTACCAATATCATTCTTGCCCTTGGCTCACTTGCCGAGTCAGTGAAATACGATCCGAAAATCGGCACTACACTTCTGGTCCTTGACCGGAAAGGGAAGGCCAAGCCCATCGAAATAAAGCTTCCGCCGAGCCTCGTCTTCCACCACGGAAACGCGGTCGCCTCGGGAGATCAGCTCAAGCTTCAGACCTTCCTTTCAAAAGATGAATCGATCATGAATTTCATTTCGGACTGGGAAGGGCCCGTGAGAGGAGAGATCAGTTATCCGGAAGTCCATGAGATGGTCTTCGATCTTAAGACGAAGAAACTTCTGAAAGATGAAACAATTTTCTCGCAGCACGACTTCCCGGTTTTCAATCAGCGCTTCACCGGACAAGATCATCGCTATCTCTACATGACTGGAATGGGCCCCGCTGCAGATCCCTTCGGTCTTCACCGGATCACGAAGTACGATTTAAAAACCCGCACCCCCCTCACCATCACGGTTTCTCAAGGAGAGCTTTGCGGAGAACCATTCTTCGTCGAAAAACCAAATGCTCAATTTGAGGATGATGGATGGCTCGCCTTCACCGGCTACGACGATGCGAGAGACGAAGGCTTTCTCGAGATTCGCGACGCCAAAGATTTAAGTTTCGTCGCTCGTGTCTGGGCCGGGATCTATCTTCCTCTTGGCTTCCACGGAACATTCATCAAGGCTTGAGATTTATTAGTTGTTTCCATCGGAAGTTTTCGGAGGAAGAGTCATCGCAAACCTTACCCAAAGTGAAGCCAGGGCCCTATCTTATTCCGTGAAACTGCGATCTTTAATGATCTCGTGAGAAAAGCAGCATACTAAAAGGTCGGAGTGTTATTGATAAAGCATACTGATATAGCGCGAGCTCGGGATATTCTTTAATTTCGATTGCAATCTTTCAAAGCACCAAGAACTGAGTCTTGCAGAGATTCAAAATTATAATCTCGATTTTTCATAATACACGCTTTCTCGTCACTAGAAAGTTTCCAGTACGCATCTTCAACTTCAATTAAGCCCTTGATGACCTTTTTATTTGAAAAAAAGAATAGAGGGTATAAAGACTTTTCTAACTTGCTAAAAACTTTGACGTCAAAAGCGGGGGAACAAGAAACAAAAGTTGCCTTGACCGAATCGGCCTGGAAGCCTGCAGAGTCGTAACAATTCTCGTTGGCCAGCGCGGAAATGGAAATAAATGTGATTAAAGCGATAAAAGAAACTTTCATAGAAACCCCGGATGGTAAACGATACGCCACCTCTATCAAACCTGTGGGGGAAAACCAGAAGTCCTGTAAAAAAGTGATGAAAATCACTGACATTAACGTCAAAGTGCTCGTCTCTAAGGATTATTGATAAAAAAAAGCCAGGAGCGCGAGGTCCTGGCTTTTATACATCTCAATACTTTAGTGGTGCCCGCGGCTTTAGGGTAGAAGAACCACTGACCTTGGACTTAAGTTATCCAATTCAGTGGCGCGAGTCACGATTGGATTTAGCGGATAAGCTTTGCCAGGGATCAGACATCCAAGAAACTCCTCTCACAATTCTTCGGAATGTAGGCCATTCCGGTCGCCAAATAAATAATGATTAAAACCACGCAGGATATGAACCCGGGCAAATTTAAAGTGTCCTGTTTACTGATCAAGTAACTACTCACAGGCCGTGATCTGCGCCTTAGTTCTTTCGCTTTCCTGCGCCTTGAGAGTCGATGACCGGTAGGAGGCGATCAAAGTAGATCCACGGTAAAATTCGAGCTGGATCTGACGGAGGTTCTTCGTGATCTCCCGGAGCTCGCGGCGGGTCCCCGAACACCGGTCACTGTAGCCAAATTTCAGCTGGCTGTTTTCATCTAAGTGCCCGCAGTAGCCACAGTAAGTGCAGAAGAGCTCTTTTTCTTCTTCGCGCTTAACTTGTCTCACCAGTTGGCTTCTGCCCCTGACGACAAAGTCGCGGCCGAGGTTACTAGCAAAGGCCACATTCTTCTGGAGCTTCTTGATCGCCTCAGAAGAGAGGTCAAGACTATAAGTTTTTTGGTTGTAACGAACGAGGAGCTTGTCGGACATGATAAGGTTATCTTGCTGGAGAACTTCGATCTCGTAGCGGCCCGGCCTGAAACTAAGAGAGGCGTTGGAATCAGCATCCCGAAGGACGAGGCCATCGCTCACTTCAAAAGAGCCACGAGTCTGCTCGGTAAGGGCAAAGCCAGTGCTAGAAACAAGGACACAGATAAGGAATAAGAATGATTTCATAAAGGCCTCTCTTTCCTCAACTAAGGGCAAATGGCATGCCAAATTCGGAAAAGATTAAGAGGCTCTCACGATCAATGAGTGTTGAAATTTTAGACACGTGTGATTTTTTTTACACGCTCTTAAGGGATGAGGGCCCCACAGGTCGCGGGCAAACGAATCTCAATGATCCGATCTCCCTCAGGGCCCATCTTAAGATCGAGAGTATCGAACTCGGCCATCCTCAGCGCGCAGCTGTTCAGAAGACTCACCGTTTTCGGATCCAGTCTCTCGAACTCGCGCTCTGGAGTGAACGATTTGCAGGACTCATACTTTACGTCAGCGAGGGCGCAAGGAATGAAGCGCTCCAGTTCAAAGATCGGGCTGTCTGGAGAGAAGTAGGAATTCTCGAGGTTCCCTTGTCTGAAAAGCCGAGTGTAGTAGGGCCTTGACCTACTCACGTGGACTCCAAAGACAGTCAGACTGATGGTGCGACTCTCTGAGAGCTCCTTCTTGACTACCAAGTCAGGGGCACAGAATGCGAGAGAACTAGCAAAAAGTGCAGACACGAAAAAAAAGAGCTTCATCGGATTTCCTTTTAAGGCACGCATATTTCCATACTTTTCACAAACCGCACAGACTTCCGGAAAAAAATATCAAGCTTTAAGAATTCTTAAGGAAGTCAGAGAATAAATCTCACTTTTAATCCTCGGCGGCGGAAATTTCTTTGACCACCTTGCAATCAGAGATCCGCACGATGAGCGTGAAATACACATCAATCCCGCCTCGACCAAGGCCAATGTAGTAGGACTTACTTCCATTCGGCATGTTTTCGACTTCGCCATCCTGCTCGTACTCATTGTCCATGTTCCAGCTCACGTGCCTGGTCGCTTCCACCGAATTGGAAGTTTTAAAATACACGGTCTGCAATCACTCCTATTTAAAATCGAGCTCGAAGCCCTTAGAACCGATGTCTTATTTCTTACTACATCAGACCTTGCTGATGAGCTTAAACTTCTTCGGCGCCTGAGCGATGGAAAGCGGAACCTTGGCTCCGGAGTTCACAGTCACAGTGATTCCAGGTGAGGTCGACGATTTCGGGGATCGCCGTTGCTGACCGGAGCTCTGGAATGGAAAGGAAGAAAGCGAAAAGAAATAGAACGACCAAGTTCTTCATGAACCCTCCGTTGGAGAAATAATTTTTCAGATTATAACTTGATCCTGAAGCGGATTTTATTATATCGAGGCAAAGAAGCGAGGACCTGAAGAGCTGAGAACTTGAACAAAAAGCTTCGAATAAGAAAGAAAAGCCATTGTGATAGACAGTCAAATGCAGGGACTTCTAACAAGATTCGATAACACGACCTTTACTTCGAACAAACAGAGAGAGAAATCTTCTGTCTCTTTTACTGCTTAGGTATTGATAAATAAAAGCCAGGAGCGCGAGGTCCTGGCTTTTATACATCCCAATACTTTTATGATGCCCGGTGAGGGCTCGCCCCCCCCCCCCCACGCTCGCGCAATCCCGCATAAGATAACTATTTCTTCGCGGACCTCGACACTTGAACCATCGCCTTAAATGTTTCTTCTGAAACAAGATTCTGATAGCTGTCCCAGATCGCCTTCACGTCTTGTAATTTCGGTTTGTTGGCCTTTGCAATTTCAGACTGCACTTCAGAGAAAATAAAATTCACCTGATCGAGTTCTGAGTTGTAACTGAGTCTTTCTTTTTCAGTAATCTGTAATGTGACAAGATCCTTTGGAGAGATCGCTTTGAACTGAACTTCTTGAGAGTTTTCACCGTCAAGAACAACAAGTCCGACGACGAAGAAAAATCCTGCGGCCAGTTTACCTAAAGCTTCTCCGTTGGTTTCATATTCGAACGGGTCAGCAATGATTACTCCGGCACCTGCTCCCGACATGGCAAGACCCGTAAGGGCCATGACCGGATTGAGCGTGATCATTCCGACCGCAGCATGAGAAGGCTTCGAATATGAAAGAGAAGCCATTGTGATTGCCAAAGCTAAAAATCCAGAAAGCATTTTCATATAAACTCCTAAAGTTCAATTCAGCATTGGTGCTAAATCAGATGAGGCGAATATATGTAGTTTTCAGATTCTTCACAATGGACAGGGTCATCAAACTGTTCTCGGCTAAAAGCAACACGTCTACTCTTACACGAGGTCAAAATCAAAAGCGTTCACCGATTGGTGAAGTGTTTGATGGGTGTCCAGTATTATAAAACTCCCACGCAGCATTCATTTTTGAAGTTTAATCGGTTCAGTTCCTCCGAATCCAGATTCCTCCTCGCAGCCGGCCCCTTTTTATCTGTTATCACAATTTGATAACAGTAAGTTTTCGTCGCAGGGCTTACCGCTATTATATTTTTTTGGGTTCGGGTACTTAATATGATCTGCACCCAACCAAAAGGAAATAAGTATGAAATTATTTTTGATCACAGCACTGATGACGACTTCTACATTTGCTTCGAACTATTACTGTTCAACGACCTCTGGACATCTTATCGATTTCCAAATGTCAGTCTCATCAGCTTCTATGTCGATCAGAGGATCTTCTGATTCAGGTATCGACAATCTCGATGGAACCTATCCTCGAGGATCGGACTCAATCACTTATGGAGGGTGGAACGTTCACAACATGCGTGTCTCAATCGCTATTCCTAAAGCTGCATCCAGTGGTAACATCGGTATGTTTCAAACGGTGTTAAGTTATGATGATCCCATGGGAGACTCACCAGTATGGGAGCAGGACTTAAAATGCGTTAAGAAGTAGGGTAAGCCGAGATCTGAAATCGAGATGCTATTCAAGAAGCTGAAACTTAAATTGGAATACGCCTATTTAAAAAATGCCGGATGGTGATTCTTACTCTCCTTCCGGCACATTTTCATTTAAATCTTAGAGCGAGCGGCATTTTAAAAACTAGATTAATGAGTGCAGCGATAATCATCATTGACGGTGCAATCATATTGAAACCCCGTCCTGACATCGCAAGATACTCGGACTGAGTACTTAATAACTTCTGAACGTCGAAGGAAAATGATCTCCTCCGGCAAAGCTTCAAAAAGCCTCTTTGCTTCTTGCCCTTCCGTTACAATTTGTACCCCTACCTCATCGAGCATATTACAAGTGTAAGTGACTTGTTTTGAAGCATTCGTCTTGGTGCGACAGTCCAAAACTCTAACGACCACCGGACGATAAGGGCTATTATCCGGATCAATAAGTTCTTCCATAGGAAGAGCAAGCCATAATTTTTCCGAAGCATCGCCATCCAAAGGTAATGTTTTGCAGCCAAAAGCTTGCAGGGAGAAAAACGTCACTAAACCAACTAAAAACAAATTCATTATGACTCCTTTCCGTCCTTAACGTTTTTCAGAGGACATTTTATTTTAGTCTGTCAAAAATCAGGACTTCATGACGAAATTACACCTGGCTAATTTTGATCTGCCATCCCTGAAGTTCTGACAAACTATCCGAGCTGGAAAAAAGATAACAGCGGATACCCCTGCAACGAAGAGCAAGTGTTATCAAATTATGATAACAAGTAAAAAGAGACCTGCATGAAATGAAGTTCCCCTTTATGGGCAAAGAGCCGAACCAGAAACTTCGATATCTGCAAAATTTAAGGGGTTCGCGGCCAGTTTTTTCAGTAACTGATGCCTAGAAATCGCAAAGGCCGGAACGATCCGGCCTTTGAGAAAATAACATTTCTTTCAAAATAAACTGATTTAAAGCTCGTATTTATCTGAAGAAGAAAGCATCACTGAGATATCATCCGTGAGATCGATGATCCTAAGTCCCAGGAAGTCGATATTCTTAACAGTGTTTGAATTGAGATCAATCACGATCAGCGTATTGCCTTCAACACGGGCCAAAATATTGAGGGATGATGTGTGAACGTTGCAAACAGTAATCACTCCTTCAACGTCGCTTGATCTAGAAGTCTTTTTTGTGAAGTGCCCAAGTCGACAAGATTTTTTCTGCCCGGT
Organism: Bacteriovoracaceae bacterium; assembly: GCA_947451425.1. Classification (GTDB taxonomy): domain Bacteria; phylum Bdellovibrionota; class Bacteriovoracia; order Bacteriovoracales; family Bacteriovoracaceae; genus Peredibacter. The sequence goes on from CANGAC010000003.1 coordinate 42,667, forward strand.
TGATTTCACTGACACGATCAAGTCAAAAGGTTCAATTTGTGAAACCAGCTTTTTCTCTGGGACGGATTGAGCAAAGGTAGAGAGCGAGAATGTCATTAGAAGAGCAATGACCGAATAGAAACGCATGAAAACTCCTTGGGATTGGTTAAGTGCTTAGCCGATCCTAATCCAAGTTGAAACTCGGCGATGAAAAAAGATATCTTAGTGTTATCGGCCTTCGAGAACAGATAAGTCTTACTGCTCATCCAGGGTCTTTCATCGAGCCGTGAAGGGGTTTGAGCTGGGTCATTGAAGTGAGCTTATCCATAATTCACCTACGGCCTTCAATCGGAACAAACAGAAAGAGCAATCTTCTGTCTCAGTTACTGCCTAAGTTATTGATAAAAAAAAGCCAGGTGCGCGAGGTCCTGGCTTTTATACATCCCAATACTTTTATGGTGCCCCCGGCATTAAGCTGAGCGAACCACTCTTCTTGGACCAACACTTCACACGCCATTACTAATTACTATCAGATCGTCAGGCGCCGGGACTTTGACCCTCCTGGGCTGACAGAAGATGAAAGGACGAAGAAAGTATGGGCATACCAAAACTAATTCCTATTGCCGTAAGCTTAGCAATTTTAGCGGCTGCGACGGGACGGCTTCCCCGAGTACTTCGGACAATGCAGGTCGCACAGGCTCGACTGATAATTGATTCTCAAGCGAGCAAGTAGCCAAAAGTGATGATGCTAGGCCCTCGGTAAAAACAAAGCTGCCCGAGATTTTTTAGGTCTCGGGCCGCTCGGAAATTGTTTAAGTTAAATTCTAGTCAATGAACTTCAATCTAGAGGTTTGTTTCTTATTCTACCGTCACCCGGACTTGCTGGTTCGGAAATTGGGCATCGTAATGTTCCAAAATTTCAAAAAGTCGTTCGGAATCTTCTTTTCCTAAAAGTATTGCCTGACACTGCATTTCGATCAATCCGCTAGATAATCTCTTGGCGTCTATCTTTTGCATGATAATGTGATTGCTATTGTAAAAAACTACGTGTGACAAGATCTTTCCAGGATACGCTGATGGTCTAAATTTTCGATGCTTTTCTATAACCTTAAATTTGCCAGCAGGAGAAATCGATTTTGAGCATTCACCCCGACTTTTATCAACGAGCTTGGCGTTCATAACCATCACTCCATCTTCCTCTATTAGAATCGTATTCTCATGCTGATTAACTAAGATTTCCAATCCACGTTGTGAAGATGGGTCTCTTGTTTGAACATTTTTTTGGTGGGAGCATCCTATAAACAATGAGGCTAATGAGAGAATGATTACAAATTTCATAGATTCTCCACTTTTTAAAAACTCATCTGTTCTCCTTTCGGTTGAAAACTACAATACTTAAGTAATGATTTTAGTCCAAACTCTGGTCTCTGTATTCTTCGTGTTTTAAGTCATTTATCTAGTCTTAGACTTATGGAGGCTGTCTTTTGATGGTTTAAAAAGTGAACCTAACCCGAATCTTACCAGATTCGATATTAAGCAAGTTGAGTCCGTAAGATTTTTGAGTGCAAATAATGGATTAGTCTTCGGAAATAAAAAAAGCCAGAGGCGCGAGACTCTGGCTTTCTAACTCTCAACACTTTTAGTGGTGCCCGCGGCTTTAGGGTAGAAGAACCACTGACTTTGGACTTAAGTTATCCAATCCAGTGGCACGAGTCTCGGGTGGATTTAGCGGAGCTGGCAAAACTACGCTATTTAGAAGGCTGGACTAGGCGGAAGTTGGCCAATCATTACGGTCGGACACTCAATGCCATTACAAATTATTGTCAGAACATTCGGCGAAAGGATTTCAAGCTTCCAGGGTTAACAAAAAGCGAAACCGTTAAGATTCGACAAATCTATATCAATTGCGAGCTCAACTGATTTTCCCTATTTCGATTATTAAGGAGAAAGTCATGTCTAAAAAGTAGCTCTTTACTGCCGAG
>CANGAC010000004.1 GCA_947451425.1 Bacteriovoracaceae bacterium
AAGTCGATATTTCCATTTACATGATCCGCGCCGGACTTCTTCTCGGGCAGAAGAATTTCAACTTCGTGAAGTCCGAACTCATCGAAGAACTCGAAGATGAGATCCTCCAGAAGATCGTTCAGTACTACTCAGATCCGGAAGAGATGAATCCGGATATCCTCGTCCTCGATTTTGAAGAGGAAAAACTCGCGGATGTTCGTCCCGCCCTTCTCACTTTCGGTGAGATGAAGGTCATGGGTCTCAATAAGAAATTCTATCCGCTGATTGAAATGTGCAGAAAACACGCTGAAGAAAGCCAGCGAGTGAGAATCGCCAACGCCGATTCCGTCTACATGGGACTTCATAAACTGAAAGATCTCCTCGGCCTGAAAGAGCGGCCTCGCGTTCTCGAATGCTATGATGTCGCCATCTGGCAGGGTCAATCACCAACAGCATCGCAGATTGTTTTCGAGGAAGGAAAAGCGAACAAGAGAAAGTACCGCTACTATCATCTCGAGACGCGGCCCGAGGGAAATAATGACTTTGCGATGATGAGAGAAGTGATTTCGCGCAGACTTGATAACGGAGATTTGCCGGACGTCTTAGTGATCGACGGTGGGATTGCCCAGGTGAATACGGTCTGCGCAGTCCTGCGTGAGATGAGCGTGGAACTTCCGGTGGTGGGAATCGCGAAATCCAAAGATCTCACGAGTGGGGATTTGAGTGCGACGGAAGTTGTGCGCTCGGAAGAGAGACTCATCATTCCCGGAAGAAGTAACCCTTACATTCTCCAGAAGTGCCCGCCACTTTTCAAAGTGATTGTTTCGATGAGAGATGAAGCGCACCGGTTCTCGCGGAAACTCCATCATAAAGCTGAGTCGAAGCGCATTCTTTCCACCTGGCTCGATGAAGTGAAAGGTCTCGGTGAAGAAGGGAAGAAGAAAGTCCTCACCCAATTATCCATGACCCAGGAAGAGCTCAAAGACTTCACTGTGCCCGATATTGTGAATTATTTCGGGCTAAAAAATGCGCAGGCAAAGGCCCTCTGGGACCACCTTCACAGTGATTCACAGGACTTAGGGAATCCGCCTTAAAGATTCATGGTATCCTCCGATACGTATCTGAGGAGTTTCCTATGAAATACCTGCTCCCTTTGTTCTTCTCGACAAGCTTGTTTGCCCAGACTGTTCCTGATGCCATCCGGATCATCAGTCAGGGTGTTTCTGCTTCGGCCTCTGAATGTCCTTCGCTCGTGAGTTGTTCGCAGCAGTTCATCGGAAGCGACCGTAAGAATCCTCCGGCGATCTGTAACAGTAATACAAATAATCCGGAAGCCTTCCTTGCCCGTTATCCCGATGGAACAGTCGTAGTGAACCAGGCCGCCGTTGATGAGGCCATGAACTACCGCGAAGACGATGAAGCAGCAGGAAGCAGCGGAAGAAGGCAACCCGCCGGCAACCGCAGAACTCCTCCCCGGTCGAGACGGGGAACTGATCCGGAACTCAATCGCATGATCTCGAATGTCTCGACGAATCCCTCGGTCATTCAGAGTATGAACGCTTCGCTTGATCTTCTGAAAGCGCAGCTGCGTGAACAGGTTTCCCAGGGAGTTCCTCCGGAACAGCAGAGTGCCCAGCAGCGATTCCTTCTGAATAAGCTCGACCGTCTTCAGGTGACATTTGAATTCGGCGAAGAGTGCCAGCAGTTTCCGTTCAACGCCAGTTACAGTGGCGTGCTCAACACGCTCAACATGTGCCCGCTTCTCACGAACCTTGCTCCGGCCTCTTATCTGCCGCTTCTCGCTCATGAACTTGGCCATATGATCGACCCTTGTTCGTTCTTTGATAATCACCGCTTTAATCCGGAGATCGCTGCTCTTTCAAACAACGAAAACGCACAGAAGGCTTCGCTCACGACTAAGATCAATCGCTGTCTTACTGATGTCACTCCTGCGGAAAAGCGCAGGTTCACGGAATGGGCGACTTCACCTTCCCGCATGGCGAACCAGGGACTCACGATCTATCGCCACGAGCCTGATACGGGGGGAAACCGCGAGATCGTGGAAAAACTCCAGCGCTGCGGAGTCGTCCAGGCACCGGAGAATCCGGCACCACTTACTTATGAAGGCACTCCGTATCTTCCGATTCTCTCCTGTGTATCCCAGAATTATTCAGTGTCACATGGGGCGATTGCTGCTGGTACAAGAATCAGCAGCGCGACCTGCAACCGTGAAACGAAAATGGCCGAGACCATCGCCGATTACGTTTCATCGACTCTGACGGCAAGAATTCTGAACCGCAATCCGGCAGCGATCCCTTCAAATCGGGGAGTCCATCTTCCGAATTTCTTTTCCAGTGTGGTTTGCGGTAACGACAACGATCCGATGTACTTGACGGGTGAAGAGCGGATGAATCTTTTTCTTAATCCCGCGGTAACTCAGACTGCTGTCGGATGTGATCCAGCGGGACTCCGTCCAGTGTGTCCACTGCCTGCGTCTTTAACGGGCGATCAATAAAAAGGTAATTTGGGTGGAAAGGAGAGATGATGTGAATCATCTCTCCTGAAAAAGAGAAAGATTAATTGAGGATGTGAATCACTCTGCGATTTCCGCAGCCGCAATCCATGCAACGTGCAGTTTCCTGCACGAGGAGATTCTTGTAGTCAGGCATGTGAGAAAGAAGAAGCTTCGATCCACAGACTTTACATTCGTCCATCGTCTTTTTTACCTGCTCAGCTCCGCCGAAGTACTCTTCAAAATTTTCGAACTTAAAATCGATGTCTGACATTGTGTTCTCCTGTCGTTCACAAGTCTTATCGGGAGAATGAAAGGCTTAATTTAAGAGATTTTCCTGCTAGGAAAGTTCGTCCCATGTGTGATAAAAATGCCGCTATGGATGAGCTTTTTAAGCATAAATTATTGACCCTGCGGGCACCTCTTGCCCCTAAAACCTTCGCGGAAGCTCTCATCCGTGAGTCTTTTTTCAGTTCTCATTCCGTCCGGCCTGAAACGGTGAAACCACGTGGCTTCACGGAAAAACAGCAGGTGATTGAATCTCTCGAGCGTTTTGCCAAAGAAAAAACGGAAGAGTCAAAAGAACCGGTGATCAGATTTGATCGTGGAGAAATTCACCTGAAAGCGGATCCCGTCTGGGACAGCGTCGCTCTTCCTTCGGATAAGACTGCGCTTCTGGCATCACTCTCTCTTGAGAAAGAGAGCCTTGAAATCCTCTTCCGTGACAAGACTCCAGGGAAAATCCGTGTGATGTTTGTGACGGAGAATCTGCGCTCCTGGGAAGAAGTGAAACCAGAGCTCAAGGGTGGGATGATTGACGAGCTCCTGGTGGGCTTTCCGGCCAAGACCGCGGAGTTCTTCGAGCGCATGATCCTCGCGATGAAACTGGTTCCTGCGGAAGTCATGGTCTATCCCATTGAAGACAAGGCCGGAACAGATCTGTCTTCTGAAGTGGTGAAGATCGCTCTTTATCTGGGGGCCGAACTCGTCGTCACTCTCGGCGCCAAGGCCACGCAGAAAATACTCAAGTCAAATGATCGGTTAACTGTCATTCATGGCCAGTTCTTTGAGAGAAAAGTCGAAGGTGCCGGAAGCCTTCAGATTGTTCCCCTTTTCCATCCCTCTATCTTAGAGACCAACCTCAACATGAAAAAAACTGCCTGGGCCGACATGCAGAAAATCATGAAGCACCTGAAAAAAATTCCGTAAACAGCGGGTATTTCAGGGTAAGATGTTGGTGGGTCAACCTTCTCATTTCCAGGGATTCGGGAATAGATGCATAAGACAGGATGTTTTCTTTTCTCATTTCTTTGGGCAACGACCTCGCTTGCCAGCGTACCTACGGTCAAAGTTCTCATCGCAAAATCACTGAAACAAGTTGTTCTGGAAGGTACTGATCTTCAGAAAACGATTCATACGCAGAAGCGCTCAGAAAGTTATCTGGGGAGAAAATCCATCTCCTTTAACTGCGCTCCCGGCAGGGCCCACTCCCTGAAACTTCCGCGAAATCCTATTCTCGTGGCTTCGTTAAAATCACCGACGGGACTCATCTCGTGGGGGAAAAATAAGTATCAGGGTGAGCTTCAGCTTCTGGCCACCCCGGGTGCTGAGTCCTGCGATCTCGTGAATGACATTCCTCTTGAAGCTTACTTAAGAACATTATTATCCAAAGAAATGAACGGTACCTGGCCCCTCGAGGCGCTCAAAGCTCAGGCGGTGGCGGCACGGACGTATGCCTATGATCGTCTTCTGAAATCCCATGGAATCATGGATGAGAAGAAATTGTATCATCTGGAATCGTCCGAAAGAGACCAGGTTTCTGGTTCGTTTTTTGATATGACAGAAAAAACCCTTCGCGCTTCGAGAGAAACCGAAGGGGAAGTTCTGGTCGGGCCTTCCGGTCGTATTTCTCCGGCCTTCTTCCATTCAAAATGCGGTGGTAAAACCCTGCGCCCGGATCAGGTCTGGGGCGGAGTGGAAGAAGGTTACAGGTCTGTGAATTGTACGTTCTGCCAGAAGACCGGAATGAAAGACTGGCAACAGAAACTGAAGCCCATGAAGTTAACCGGAATGATCGATCAGGTTTTAAAGCGCTACTACTCTGAGGCCCTCGATTCGAAAAATATCAAACTTATGCCGGACACTCTTCACAATTCTGAGATCCGTTTGTACGCCGGCGACCGGCTTCACATCGTAAAGAAATCCTATCTCCGGAACATGGCCGGCCGGGAAACTCTTCCGTCGAATTACTTTGTGATGAACCAGAAAGACGGCGAGATTACGGTGGAAGGACAGGGCTATGGTCACGGCGTCGGTCTTTGCCAGCTGGGTGCGCTTGAACTCGCCAAGCGTGGATATGATTATCACCAGATTCTTTCTTTCTACTTTCCCCGTCACCGGATGAAGAAAGTCTACTGACATGAAGTTTCTCCTTCTCTCCCTGCTCATCTCTTCTTCGAGCTTTGCCAAGGTGGTCCTGATAGATCCGGGCCATGGTGGGGATGAAGTCGGTGCGGTGGGGTACCTTGACTCAAAGAAAACCAGACGCGTTTACGAAAAAGACCTCTCTCTTCGTCTCGCGAAAAAAGTGAAAGAGGAACTTTCGAAAACAACGACGACCTATCTCACGCGGAGCCTTGATCGCCAGGTGAGTCTGCAGGAGAGAGCGGACCTCGCGGACATGGTGAAGGCCGATCTTTTCCTTTCCCTTCACTTCAACTCGTCTCCGAATCCCAAGGGGCACGGCTTCGAACTCTATTACCTCGATAACAATTCCAATGTGGCCGCTTCAAAAGTTGAGCGCTCCGAGAACCTGAACTTAAAAGGTGAAGAGCTCATCGTGAACCAGATTCTGGTGGATCTCGTGGTTCAGCAGACGGTGTCGCACTCGAAGGAACTCGCGGCAAAGGTGCATGAGAAGATCAGACACATCGTGGGAACGCACAAGGTGATTGATCGCGGGATCAAACCAGGTCTCTTTTACGTCCTCGCTCTTTCCAAGCGCCCTGGGCTTCTGGTGGAAGCAGGTTTCGTTTCTAATCCCGGTGAGCTCCATATCATCAACCAGGAAAAATATCTGACGGATCTCGCGAAGGGGATTGCGGCGGGTGTGCAGAGTTACTTAGATAAAAAATAAGAGCTCCTTTCGGAGCTCTCACTTTTAAAAAAATTAGTTTTAGAAATTAACGGCAGTAAGAGAAACGGGCACCAGCTGAGTTGCCGTAATCCATCATACGGAAGCGAATGAGAGTTCCATCGCCGGCAGGCATGATCGCGTTCATCTGCTTAAATCCGCAGTTCGTGTATGGGAAAAGTGAAATTCCCGAAACTTGCTGCTGGGCCTGAGACATCATGCTTCTTGGACAGAGGTAGGCTTCGAAAACTGCACCTTGTGGAGTTCCACCGATAGCCGCAACGTCACCAAACGAAGTCACACCAACATAGATATCACCCTGAGCTATAACTGTGCTCACAGGGGCCTGAGTCGTTACACGGATACGGGCAGTATTACCGTAACCACCGATACAAGGGTTTTCGTTAATAACCTGATTCACAGAGAAGCCGTTGTAGCCGATGGAAGATCCGCCGTACTGGCCGACAGTCCCGAGGGCATTGAAGCCGTAAGCTCCCGTGTTGTTCTTACCGGACTTGTTATCCTTTCCGCACCCGACGAGGGCAAAGAGGATAAGGAAGATAAGAGTGGTCACCGGTTTCATGAGTTCTCCTTCGTCACAGGACGATTCAAGCTTCCTATCGGATCGAAACCCCTCCAAACTTTAGGAAAAAGATTTAGGGACGCTGACTTGATCAGATCAGGCGACTATCTGGTGTCCATATCTGCCTAGTTTTAAGAGTTTAGAGTTTTGGCTTAAGATAAATACATGAAAGCATTCTTACAATTATTCAGGCCACAGGAGTTCCGCCGTCTCTTTAAGAACGAAGATACGCGTTTTATCATGCTCGTGGGCTTTAAGGTTTCCGGCATCTCTTTAGGGATCAGTCTCTTTATCTATTACTTTCTGTTTCAGGTGATCCGTCTCAATTATGCTTTCTTCGATGCCCAGGGCTTTCCGGTTCAGGATGAAAGTCTCTTCTTCGATTACATCATGAAAGAGGCGATGGATAATCTTCCGATTCTTTTCGCCTTTCATATCTTTCTCTTTTTCATCGGGACTTATGTGGGCTGGCTGATTCTCAGGCCTTTCCGCGTGATCGGAGAGTACTGTGAACACGTCATTGAAAATCCCAACGCAATCTACAAGATCGATGAGTTTTCCAATTACAAACTTCTCACGCGCTTTTCCGAGTTCTTCTTTGAGTTTCTCCGTGAGGCGAGACGAAAGGGTGAGATCGCGAGCAACAGCATTCCTCCGCAGTACTCACGGATCCACAAGCCCTTGATTGACTGGATCTTCCTTCTTCACTTCGGAATTCTTCTCATCATCATTTCCATCTGCAGCTCCGTCTTCATTATTGATAACTCTTCCATTCTCTTTCACGACATGACAGACCTCGCGACGAAAACTCTTCCCGATAGTGTCGCGGTCCGGAAGTTCATCACAAACCAGCTGTTCGTTCTCGATGAGCTCGTGTTCATGACGATTACGCTCACGTCGATTTTTTACATCTTTCTTGGGCTTCACTTATACGGCCAGGTTTCCGGTGCTGCTTTCGGTATCTTTTCCACCATGCGCTCTTTCATGAAGGGAAACTACTTCAGTCGGGTTCACCTCGTGGGTTATGCCTATATCCGGGACTACACGCGTAAGCTCAACAAATATCTCGATCACCTTGAGAATAATTTGGTGAAGGACAAGCCGAAAGGTTGAAATCCATCCGGTCAGGCCTTACCATAGTTCTCATTAACTCTAACTGTTTACTCTCTCTATAAAGGACTCGCATGAAAAGTTTTGTATTCATCCTCGGAGCTCTTCTATTAGCTGCTTCGTGTACCACTTCAAAAGAAGATCTCAAAAAAATCCTGAAAGAAAATCCGGATATCGTTACAGACAGTATCAAGGCTAACCCTGCCAAGTTCATCGAAGCACTTAACGAAGCAGTTAAGTCTGCACAGGAAGGCGAAGGGAAGAGACGCGAAGAAGAAGAGAAGAAGCAGCTTGAAAACTCTTTCAACAATCCTCTTCAGGCCGAACTCCGCTCGGATGAAAACTTCCGCGGTAACAAAGACGCTCAGATTACTCTCGTAGAATATTCAGATTTCGAGTGTCCATTCTGCTCACGCGGATTCACAACCGTGATGGAACTCATGAAGAAGTACGAAGGGAAAATCCGCTTTGCTTATAAGCACCTTCCGCTTTCTTTCCACCCGCAGGCAATGCCAGCTGCTCAGTACTACGAAGCGATCCGCCTCCAGTCTCCTGAGAAAGCATGGCAGTTCCACGATGCAGTTTATAAGAACCAGCGCGCGCTCCAGAACGGCGAAGGCTTCCTCAAGGCCGAAGCGAAGAAACTTGGTGTTGATATGAACAAGCTTGCTAAAGACGTTAAGTCTGAAGCCGTCCAGTCACGCATCGATGCTGACATGGCAGAAGCTAGTAAGTTCGGCTTCCAGGGAACTCCAGGCTTCCTTCTTAATGGTGTTCCGGTGAAAGGAGCTTACCCGGCTTCTCACTTTGACGGCATCATTGAAGAACTCAAGAAGCGCGGAAAGATCACAATCTAATTCCTTCTTTCAGAATCAAAACGAAAGGCCCGGGTAATTCCGGGCCTTTTTTATTATGGAATGTGATTTCAGCTAGGCAAACCTTGCCGGTGTCAGGCTCTCCACTCTTCGGGACCTAAACACGGCAAAAAATACCCTGCCCCTAGGACCTTCCTTGCTTCTAACGCCTCATAAAGTTATAATTTTGACAGATATCCCTCAGGATGAGGGAGCCTAAAAAGGTTTAGTCATGGCAGACAACAATTCAGCAGCGGCACCGGCTTCGTCCGCAAAAAATCCTCTCCTTACTATTCTCATGGTTGTGAACATCGTTGCGATGGGTGCAGTGGCATTTTTCCAATGGCGTTTCATGCAGATGGAAGCAAGTCGTCCGGATCTCACGCGGCTTTTAAAAGAGCAGCAGGACGGAACAGTTAAGGTAGATACAGAAGCTGCCGGAGAAATGAAGTCATCTGAAGTCGTGAAGAAAGAAAATCTTCTGACTCTCGATAGTTTCACTGTGAACCTTGCGAGTGGAGAAGGCCCGAGACGCTACGTTCGCCTCGATGCTGTTCTTAAGATGAGTGACGATGCGAAGGCTCCGGAATTTGAAGCGAGAAAGCCTCAGATCCGCGACACCATCATCAGCATTCTCAACACGAAAAAAGCTGAAGACCTTCTTATGAAAGAAGGGAAGTCGATATTAAAAGAAGAGATCAAGTCCCACATCAACTCATTTTTGGTTGATGGGAAAGTTGAAGATATTTACTACATCAGCTTCCAGATCAACTAAGGCAGGATGCCGTAGTTTGAAATCCCAGGAGGGGAGAACATGGCGCAGGTTTTGAGCCAGGACGAAGTAGACGCATTACTAAACGCAGTCAACGATGACGGCGATAGTTCTGCGAACGGTGCTGACGGTTTCAACGAGGTTGAAGAGACGGATGCCAACATCCAACCCTACGACCTTACGAACCAGGACCGGGTTATCCGCGGGAGAATGCCAATCCTCGAGATCATCTACGAGCGCTTCATTCGTCAGTTCCGCGTTTCCCTTTCTAACTCACTCAGGAAAATTTCGACGATCTCCATGATCTCGACCGATCTTTTGAAGTTCGGTGAGTTTGTGAACACACTCCCGATTCCTTCATGCATGTGTATCATGCGCTTTAACGAACTCAGAGGCCCGGCCCTGATCGTTTTCGAATCAAAACTCGCTTACGCCATCATCGATTCCTACTTCGGGGGAACAGACCGTCCGTTCACAAAGATTGAAGGGAAGGAATTCACTTCGATCGAGCTCTCATTCATGAGACGCGTGATGGACATGGCGATCAACGACCTCGAAGAAGCCTGGGCACCGGTTCACAGAATCGACGCTCAGTATTCGCGTACCGAGATTAACCCTCAGTTCGTGGGTGTGGTTCCTCCTTCAGACGTTATTATCACCACGACTTTCGAAGTGGAGTTTGAATCCGCCTCGGGAACGATCATGGTGGTGATTCCGTACTCAACCATTGAGCCGATTAAGCAGAAACTCTCGTCAAGCTTCCAGGCCGATAACGATGTCGTGGATACGCTCTGGACCCGTTCCATGCAGGAACATGTTCAGCACGCGCAGGCGACAGCGATCGTGAAACTCGGTGAAACAGAAATGACGATCGGTGATCTCGTGGGCCTTCAGGTCGGCGACATCATTCCGCTTTCGCAGGAAGTTTCCGGTGAGCTCGATCTCGAGATTGAAGATGCGAAGAAAATGAAGTGCCTGATCGGTGTCTACAAGGGCAACCGCGCTGTTCAAATTACTAAAAGAATCACATAAAGGAATATCACCATGGCGAATCCAGAAATGTCTGAAAATAACAAAGATGCCATCCGTGAACTCGCGGACCAGTTTAAGGCCGGTGATGATGCCTTAAATAAACTGAAAATCCAGAACCTCGACTTCATCCTCGATATCCCGCTCAAAGTGAGTGTGGAACTTGGTCGCGCGAAGGTGATCATTAAGGATCTCCTCCAGCTTGGTCAGGGGTCGGTGCTTGAACTTGATAAGCTCGCCGGTGAACCACTTGAGGTTCTCGTGAATGGCAAGCTCGTTGCAAGAGGTGAGGTCGTTGTGGTGAACGAGAAATTCGGGATCCGCTTAACAGATATCATCAGCCCACTAGAAAGAATTGAGTCTCTGAAGTAACAGTAGTTTAAGTAGATAGTTTCGATAAACCAGGAAGGAATATCGTATGAACAGGAAGTTTTTAGCAGCAACCTTTGCGACACTGGTCACATTTAGCGCCTACGCGGGTGTCAAAGTGACGGGCCTTGACCTTCGCACGGATGGTCAGAATGGCTTTGTTAATGTCGCGCTTGAAGGACGCTCCAACGATCTTCCAGATGTGAAGGTTTTCGGAAATTCCATTGAAATTACCCTCACGAATGCAGAAGCCTTTCCGGCGATCATGAAAAATATTCGTGGTGCCGCGCTTACGGCGAACGTCCTGAACGGCAAGGCGATCATCCGCGCCACTCTTCCTTACGCAATCAACGCTTCGGCGGTTGATCTCGGCTGGAAAAATAACAACATTGAAGTTCTTTTCCCTCGTGGTGTCGCAACGACAAACGTCAACCGCGCTCCAACCAGAGAAATTACCATTGCGACTGACACAATGGCCCCTCAGGCCCCGGTCGTAAAAAAAGCTGAAGAGAAAAAGACTGCTCCCACTGCTGCAGCTCCGGCCCCGAAAAATGAACCAGCCTCTTCCGCTTCCAAGCTCGGCGCGGTTAAAAAAGAAGAACTCAACGAAGACTACCTGAACAAGCTCATGAACGAGAAAGACCAGGCGAAAGTCGAGACAGCAAAAGACGAAGTGAAACTCGCTGCTGCTGCTCCGGCCAGAACTCAGGCGAAAGTCGAAGTTCCGAAAGCTCCGGGTGCTGATTCGTTCTCATTCGCGGGATACGCGGCGAAGTTCACCCTGTTCCTCGGATTAGTCCTGGGCCTTTTCTACGGAGTCGTTCAGGTTCTGAAGAAAGGTGTCTTCAATAAAGGGAAACTCGGGTTCCTCAATAACGGAAAAATGATCGAAGTCCTCTCGACAACGTACATCGCTCCGAAAAAATCCCTCATGATCGTGAAGGCGCACAAGCAGCTCTTCCTCGTCTCCAATTCTGAAGCCGGTCTTCAATTCCTCGCGGAAATGAAAGACACGAGCGGCATCATCAAAGAAGGCGAGAAGGTCATCACCGGAACGAACTTCGATCTCAGCATGCTGAATGCCGAGGCCAATAACGAAGAATCGAAAATCACTTTAAAAGAAAACATCATGGAGTCGACACCGGTGTCGGATGAAACTCCGCTCTCGCGTATTGCGAAAGCGACGGATGTGGTAAAATTCTCAGAAGAACTTAAAAAGAAGGCGAGAAAGCTCAAGCCAATCGAGTTTAACTGATGTTCATTTTTGCTCTGGTAGCCGCTCTTTTTTCAGGCACAGTTTTCGCTCAGACCGCTACCAGCCTTCCTGGTGTTGCGGTCAATTTCGGCCAGGGCACAAACCTCGTTGATACGATCGAAGTTCTTCTCCTCTTCACCGTTCTCACTCTCGCTCCGGCGATTATCATCCTTTGCACATCCTTCACCCGTATCGTGGTTGTTCTCTCCTTCATGAGACAGGCCCTCGGTACGCAGAACATGCCACCCAATCAGTTACTCATCGGGTTCGCTATGTTCTTATCGATCTTTGTCATGATGCCGACGGGGAAATCGATTTATGAAAACACCCTGAAGCCCTATCAGGCAAAACAGATCGATGGAGTCCAGGCCATGAAAGGTCTTGAGACAGATCTGCGGGCCTTCATGGAAAAGCACGTGAGAAAAGCCGACATTGGATTGTTCTTCGATGTGACCGGTGAAGCAGCTCCCTCAGACATCAAAGCTGTTCCCACTCACTATCTCATTCCTGCTTTCATTATTTCTGAACTTAAGACCGCATTCCAGATCGGCTTCCTCCTCTACATTCCGTTCATCGTGCTCGACATGGTCGTGGCTTCGGTGCTCATGGCGATGGGGATGATGATGCTTCCGCCGATGCTGGTTTCGATGCCGTTTAAACTTCTGCTTTTCGTCCTCGTGGATGGCTGGCAGCTCGTGACGGGTGCGATCCTGCGCTCGTTCAACACTTAGGAGTGATGAATGGAAAATGAATTTGCCATTGAAGTGGTAAACCAGGCCATCAAAGTCGCCCTGATGCTTTCGGCTCCCATGCTGATCGGTGCTCTGGTCGTCGGTATTCTCGTTTCGATTTTCCAGGCCGTCACCCAGATCAACGAACAGACACTTTCCTTCATTCCCAAGATCCTTGTGATCATCGCGGCCCTCGTTATTTTCAGCCCGTGGATGATGGAGACGATGGTGAGTTACACGCATGATCTCTTCACGTCGATCCCGGAACTCATCCGCCGATGAACGTAGCTCTTGGAGATCCTGTTGTCTTTCTCGCTTTCTGGATCTCCTTTGCCCGGTGGACAGCCGTCCTCATGCAGATCCCCTTATTTGATAACGTCTCGGTTCCCGGCATTGTAAAAATTCTCACGAGTTTCCTCATTTCCTTCGCCTTTTTTCCTCACCTGCAGGGCACGCTTGTTGCAGAAGTACGGACAGTGGGAACAGAGAATATCTGGATCCTCATCATGTTCCATACAACCGCGGGGTTAATTATCGGATTTCTGGTGAAATGTATCATGTCCCTTTTCATTGCTACCGGTAGCATTCTGACCCAGCAGATTGGTTTTGCCAGTGTCAGTTATTTTGACCCTACTCAGGGCCAGCAAGTGGGTCCTTTCGAGCGGCTCATCGAGTGGACGATGATCATACTTGTTCTATCATCTGGCGCCCTGGTTCCCATGTTTCGAGGGGTTTTCCAGTCGTTCTATTCAGTCAACTTTGCACACGCTGATAAACTTCTGAAAACGCCTGAATATTTCGTGTTATTCTTTAAGTCAGCGTTCAGTGCGGCCGTGCTTCTGGCGGGCCCGCTGATCTTCGCGAACTTGCTCATGAACCTGGTCTTCGGAATTGTCGCAAGAACCGTTCCTCAGATGAATGTTCTCATGGTGAGTTTCGTGGTGAATATCGGACTGGGACTTCTTCTCTTCTTAGGAATAGCAGAGGAGTTTTTCCAAGTGAGTTTTGATCTGTACGTTGAGAAATTGGGCGAATGGTTTCAGTTCCTCACGAACAACTAACGTAATCGGGGCATAGGATGGCCGACGAAAACGAAAACGACGCGGAAAAGACGGAAGAGCCGTCCCAATACCGCATAGACGAAGCCCGCAAGAAGGGTGATGTAGCTCAGTCAAAAGAGCTCTCGTCTGTTCTCATCCTCTCGGGATCTCTCCTCACGCTCATCATCTGCGGAATGTACATCTACGAAGTCTTCACGGACTTCATCGAATACGCTTACAAGATCGACTGGCGCCTGGCCTACGAGAAAGAAAAATTCGCTGAGATCTTCCGTCAGACGGCCTGGTCATTCGTAAAATGTTTAGCTCCGTCCTTCGGTGCTTCACTTTGCCTGGGTGTCTTCACACAGTTTATCCAGGTGGGATTTCTTTACTCGCCGGAAATTCTCACTGCTGATATCACCCGCTTAAATCCGGTCTCCGGCTTCGGTCGTCTCTTTTCCAAGAAAGCGATCGTTGAAGCTCTCAAAGGTATCTTCAAGTTCACGGTCGTGATCACCATCACGTACAGCGTGATCAAGGATAACGTCGGCTCAATGCTGGGATTCCTTCACGCAGACGCCGCTCATTCTTTGATGTATGGGAAATACCTGATGGTGAAACTTGGCTTTTCCATTCTACTGGGCCTGGGTGTGATCGCTCTCATGGATTTTGCGTGGGAGAAGTGGTCGTACCGTAAGAAAATGATGATGACCAAGCAGGAAGCTAAGGAAGAGGCGAAGGAAAAAGACGGGAATCCGGAAGTGAAGAACAAGATCCGCCAGATCCAGCGCCAGATGGCGACGAAGCGGATGATGAATGATGTGAAAAAAGCTGACGTGATCGTCACAAATCCGACCCATATTAGTGTAGCATTGAAGTATGACGGTGATGGCATGATCGCTCCCGCGGTAGTGGCAAAAGGTGCCGATCATCTGGCGCTTCGCATTCGGGAGATTGCGAAGGAAAATGACATTCCCGTTGTCGAGAACATCATGCTGGCCCGGACTCTTTACAAGACAGTGAAGGTTGGGCACGGAGTTCCGAGAACATTATATAAAGCGGTGGCTGAAATTCTCGCGTTTGTTTACAAACTGAGAAAGAAACAGAAAGCGCTGAAATAGTTTTTTAAAGCTCAGGAAGAGCGGAGTAACTTATGGATAAGTTTTTTGAAAAGCTCAAAATCTTTTCTCAAAATTCCGATTTAGCAATCGCACTCGGTTTGATCGCCGTCCTCGGCGTGATGGTCGTGCCGGTTCCGCCAATCGTACTTGATGTCTTTCTGGCCTTCTCGATTGCGATTTCGATCGGGATTCTCCTGATGTCGGTGTACGCAAGAAAGCCGCTGGATTTCTCGACCTTCCCGTCAATCCTTCTCGTGACGACCCTCTTGCGTCTGTCACTGAACGTGGCCTCTACCCGTAACATTCTCCTTCACGGAGCAACGGACGGAACTGCAGCTGCCGGTCACATCATCGAAGCCTTCGGTGAGTTCGTGGTCGGAGGTAACTACGCCGTCGGTATCATCATCTTCATGATCCTCGTCGTCATTAACTTTATCGTTATTACAAAAGGTGCCGGTCGAGTCGCTGAAGTAAGTGCACGATTCACTCTCGATGCGATGCCAGGTAAACAGATGGCGATCGATGCCGACTTAAATGCCGGCCTTATCAATGAAACAGAGGCCAAACGCCGTCGTGCGGAAGTCGCACAGGAAGCAGACTTTTACGGGTCCATGGACGGTGCTTCGAAGTTCGTTCGAGGAGATGCCATCGCAGGTATCCTGATCACAGCGATTAACATCATCGGCGGTATCATCGTCGGTGTTGCCCAGAACGATATGTCTTTCTCGGATGCCGCAAGAGTCTTCACCCTCCTCACGGTCGGGGATGGATTGATTGCGCAGATTCCAGCACTGATTATCTCTACAGCTGCCGGTCTCATCACAACCCGAAATTCCAATTCCAATGCTCTCGGAAACCAGGTCGGCCAGGAATTCGGCGCGCACCCGAAAGCTTTCTACATCACTGCGGTTGCGATCGGAATGTTCGGTTTTATTCCGGGCTTTCCTTTCATCCCATTCTTTCTCGTTGCCGGGCTCATTGCCTTCGCCGGATTCAAGATTGAGAGGAACAAGGAAAACGCAAAAGTCGCAGAAGCAAAAACAGCTGTCCAGGAAACAAAAGAGAAGAAAGAAACTCTCGAGTCTCTTCTTCCGGTGGAACTGGTTCAGCTCGAGGTTGGATACGGAATTGTATCGATCGTGGATGCCGAACAGAACGGAGACCTTCTCGAACGTATCTCTCATATCAGAAAGCAATTTGCTCTCGACTGGGGGGTTATCATCCCTTCCGTTCGTATCAAAGATAACCTGGAACTCAAGCCGGGTGGTTACTCCATCAAGCTCAAGGGAATGGAAATTGCCAAGGGTGAGCTCCAGCCTGATCACATGATGGCGATGGATCCGGGAACTGTGATTGAGCAGATGGATGGAGTGCCGACAAAAGAGCCGGTCTTCGGGCTCCCTGCGATCTGGATTACGGACGACAGAAAAGATGAAGCCCAGTACAACGGTTACACCGTGGTGGATCTCTCGACAATTGTTGCGACTCACTTAACAGAAGTCCTGAAATCGAGTCTCTCTGAACTCTTCGGTCGTCAGGAACTCGTGAAAGTTCTCGATACCTTCAAGGAAGAGAATCCTAAAATTGTTTCGGATCTCATTCCGGAAATCATGCCACTCGGAGTGGTGCTCAAAGTTCTTCAGAATCTTCTGCGCGAAGGTGTTTCGGTTCGTGATCTTCGCTCCATCCTCGAAACGCTCGCGGAATTCGGTCCATCAGCGAAGGACCCGGATACGCTTACGGAATACGTCCGCCAGTCGCTTTACCGCACGATCACGGAACGGATCAAGGGCTCGCAGGGTGATGTTCCGCTCTTCACTCTCGACCGCGGTCTGGAAGAAGCGGTGGCCCGCTCAATCATCAATACTGATCATGGTTCGCAGCTGAATCTTGATCCGAAAGTGACTCAGACGATCCTCGCATCTCTCAATGAAAAAATTGAAGAAGCAACTTCACAGGGCGAGAAGATGGTGGTGCTTTGTTCACCGGTCATCCGTCGTCACTTCAAGAAGTTGACTGAAAAATTCATTCCCAACATGATCGTGGTCAGTCATAATGAACTTAGTCCAGATATTAACATCCGATCTCTCGGTACCGTGAGGTTGTAAAGAATGTTCGTTAAGAAGTTCGAGGCCGACACATTAGAAGAAGCGCTTAAAGCAGTTAAGGTCGAGCTGGGTCCTGATGCGATCATTCTGAAGACTATTACTAACACTGGCCTCAAAGGTGCCTTCAAAAAAAAGCGCATCGAGATTACCGCGGCCATCTCAGAGCGAAACTTTGAGAAAAAGGCGAAGGTGGATAAAGTGCTTAACGATGAACAGAAAGAAGCTTTTCACCAGCAGCCGGCCAAAAGCATGAACAAGACTATCCAGAAATATAATAATTCTCCGGGCGTTGAAACATCCAACGGAACTGGTTACGGAAGCCTTGGTCTCAATAAAGTGGTGAACACCATCTCTCAAAGCACGGCCAATCTTGCGGACGTGACTTCGAAAACCGGAAAACTTCTGAAGAACAGTCTCGATGATTTCTTGGGCGAAGAAGAAGGGGAGTTCCTGACTGATTCGGCTGAAGAAAGAGTCATTCGTCCCGCTGCCCGTCCAGCTCCCCGGGAGGCGCGCAGAGAAGCTCCCGCTCAGGAACCGACCCGCGGGAAGTACGCTGAACCTCCCGCGCAGAGAACGGAAGAAGCTCCTCGTGCCCAGGAGAATAATTCTCCCGTGAGCCGTGAAGCTTACAACGAACTTCGCCAGATCATGGCGACCCAGCAGAACAAGATTCAGCTCCTCGAGCAGAAGATCCTCGAGTTCTCATCAAACTACCAGTTCAACCAGAAACACCTGAACGAAGCCAAGGGTCTCTTCCAGCTTCGCACGACTTTAAAGACTCTTGATGTGGACGAAGCGCACATTCTTGAACTCATCAAGAAAGCGCAATACGAACTCGCTAAAGATGATCTCGAAGACGCGGACGTGGTTTTTGAATTTGCCCTGAAAGAAAT
This sequence comes from Bacteriovoracaceae bacterium, assembly GCA_947451425.1. Classification (GTDB taxonomy): domain Bacteria; phylum Bdellovibrionota; class Bacteriovoracia; order Bacteriovoracales; family Bacteriovoracaceae; genus Peredibacter. Next base: position 17,493 of record CANGAC010000004.1, read on the forward strand.
GGCGAGCTCGATCAATACAGCGATTCCTCTTTTTGCCCGCGTGGATAACGGAGAGCCCGTGATCACGATCCTTTGCTCGGAGGCAGCTTCCGGACAATCGACCATGGGAATGAAGATCGCGATCCTGAAAAAAGACGTCGTTTTCCTTCAGTATTCTCAGGATGCCCAGAACAATGGAGCAACTGACTTCGCTGCTCAGGTCTTCGGGATCAAGGTAGAAAAAGTCCAGAATTACCCGGAACTGGTGGGTCTTACCAGAAAAGCTGTGGAAGCCGGCAAATCTGTCCTCATCGATGTCCGCCTGAACGGCAAACATTCCGATGAAACCAAAAAATTTGTTGAGACGATGAAACGTGGTTTCCATCACGTAGAAGTCCTTACCACGTTATCTGCCATTCACTCTGAACTTTATAACCGGAAAATTCTTGCTCGATACAAGGACTTTACGGACGGTGTTATCATTTCTCATGTGGATCTCTGCATGAACTTTGGGGCCCTCTACAATGTTCATAAAGGCCACAATAAGCTGCCCCTGAAATTCTTTGGAACAGGCCCCGTAGTTCCGGACGATATCGAAGGTGCAACTGCTGAGAGATTGATGGGTGGTCTCTTCCAGTTCTAAAGTTTTCCACCAGTTTCCCAACCCCGACAGGATGTCAGGGTTAGTGCGCTTACAGGAGTTCTATGCACAAGACCAGCGAGTGGTTGCAGACTTTTTCATCCGAAAAAAATACCAAGTCTCATTCTTTAGATTCTTTCAGACCGTGCGTAAAAATTTCTGTAACTGGCGGCAAGGGCGGAGTAGGGAAGACCTCCATCGCTCTGAAAACGGCCCAGGAACTCGCGAAGGCCGGTCACCGGACACTTCTCATCGATTGTGATTCCAATCTCTCCAATACGGCGATTAAGCTGGGTCTGCCGATGGATAATAAATTCGAAAAACTCCTCTCATCAGAGAAAACTTTCGAAGAGTGCCTGATCGTCCAGGGAAATTTCCACCTTCTTCCGGCCTGCAACGGCTCGATTGAAGTTTTCGAATCAAAAATCAATTTCGATGAAGTCATCATCGACATCATCCAGTGCCATGAGCACGAGTATGATTACATCATCCTCGATTGCCCTGCGGGAATGTCCGTTTCCACACTCACATTGAACGCTTATTGCGACCACCGCTTCGTTGTGGTCACACCTGATAAATCCTCCATCACTGATTCGTACTCACTCATTAAGGTGCTCTCAAATCGCTTCAACGTGATTGATAACCACCTCATCGTGAACATGTATCAGAACGACAGACAGTTCCAGAAAGTCGTGATGACCCTGACAGAAACAATCGAGAACTACATCGGTTCACGCACAACTGTCCTTGGTGGCATCCCGAAACTGGATGTTTCTGCCGAGGGGTTTGATACTTTTTTCCTCTCTGAAGGGAAAAATGAGTTTCACAAAAACTTCGTTAAACTTTTATATGGGTTCACCGAAAAAGTTGGTGGACCAATGATCCGCAATTCAAGCGCAGGTCATTTGGCCTTTGAACACGACGTTCAATAAAACGGCAAAAGCAGGAGAGCTAGCAAATGTCATCACTCACGGCCAAATTGAAAAACCTCAAAGACTACCGCTCAACCGTTGACCCGAAAGTCAAAGACGAAATCATTCTTGAATACGCTCCGTTTGTCCGTTATATCGCGCAGAAAATCGCGTCACGTCTTCCGCCGAATATCGAGCTGGATGACATGATTTCATGCGGAGTTATCGGTCTCATGGACGCGATCGAGAAATTCGATCCAACCCGCGATAACAAATTTAAAACGTACGCTGAATTCCGTATCCGTGGAGCGATCCTCGATGAGCTTCGCTCACAGGACTGGGTTCCCCGTTCCGTTCGTGAGAAGGCCAAGATCGTAGAGAAAGCTTACGCTAAGCTTGAGAAAGATCTCGGTCGTCCGGCAACTGACGAAGAGATGTGCGAGCATCTCGCGTGCTCAATGGACGAGTTCCATGAGCTCATCAACAAATCAAAATCTGTCTCTCTTCTCAATATCGAAGATGCCGCAGCGATGTCCAAGGGTGATAAAAAACTCATGGTCTCTCTCATGGAAACTTCCCGTGGTGCTAACCCGGCAACGGCCGTTGGTTACAAGCGCGCGCAGGAAATCATCAAGGACGGGATCAAGTCCCTTCCGGAGAAGCAGCGTCTCGTTCTTTCTCTCTATTACTTCGAAGACCTCAACCTGAAAGAAATCGGCCAGGTTCTCGACGTCACAGAGTCGCGCGTGTCTCAGCTTCACACTCAGGCGATCCTGAAACTGAAAGCAAAACTCCGCAATCAATTCGATTCATACGAAGATCTGGCGAGCTAAGATAAACTCATTCAGATCATGATTCTAAAAGCCCGAGTCTAAACCTCGGGCTTTTATATTTTATTTAGTACTTCACAATCCGTGTCATTTTGTCTGAGAATTTAACTAGCGGAATTTATTCTCACGAGGTGCTTCTATGGATTGGAAAAAAACCTTCACTAAGGGCTCATGGCTTATTCACGGGATCTTTCTCGTCGCCATCCTTTGCACACTGGGAACGGGCCTGTTTGCTCTTCGCCTGGCCCAGTATCAGGCAACAGAAGCTGAACGTACGACGAAGGTCAAAGAACTCATCACCTACTTAAAGACGGATGATTCGTTTGAAAAAATCGCCAAGTATTTATCCTGGGCGCAGTCAGAAAAAGCCTTCGAGAAAGTGAAAGAACTCTCTGCACGGATGGCGGAAACTGAAACCATCCTCGAAGTAAAACCAAACGACGAACTTCAGAAGTCGCTTCGCTCTTTCAATAAATCCATCACGAAGGGAACCGGCATGTCGGACCCTTCGGATGCGCTGAAAGTGATGAGTAACAAGATCAACGCTCTCTCTGATGTTGCTCACTCCAATGGCTTCAGAAGAGTTTCCGCGATCGCTGACAAGATGAAGTCCCGCCTCTCAAACCTCACAGCGAAAACTGTTGCGGGCTCGGTCCAGGTCTCTTACTTAAAAACTGATCTCAAAACACTTTCTACACTCGTTTCCGGTGCGGCCCTGAGTGATGGCGAAAAGAATGGTCTTCTTGCCCGCTTTGAATCAATCGAGCAGGAACTGAATCTCCTCTCCTCACTCAGCTCTGAATCAAGAAACATGAAAGCCGAAATCACCACGGCCACTCTGGCGATGGCAAAATGGGTCGCGCAGCTTGAGACGAAAGCACTCACGTTATCTGGTGTTCCGGTTCAGAAGCAGAAGCACCTTATCATCTTCCTGTTCTCGATCGTGGGCTTCATGATGACCGCGTGGCTGGGTGTCCTTTATCTTTTCCGCTGGGAAAAAATCACGATCGGCACGCAGGTTGAAAACGAAGTGAAGAGTGTGATTGAAAAAGGTATCCTCGCTGACCAGAGATTCATGGTGGACCATTACTCCGATTCCACCCGCGAAGATATCATCCGCCTTCTCGATGAACTCAAAGTGAAACTCAATCTCGGATCCATGCTCCATGAAGGTCTCCCTTTTGGTGGCTGCATGCTGGATAAGAATTTCCGTGTGACCTGGTTCAACGAAATCTTCCTCGAGCAGTTCTATCTTTCTCCGGAAGAAGTCCGGTCTGAAACGTTTCACTGGGATTACCTTCGCGAAACCCTGAATCTCTCTGAAGATCCGGTTTACGAAGCTCTCGTCAACAAAGTCGCCGGCATCTATCCGGTGAAAATGAAGCAGGATGAGATGTCTCCGGCCCAGCCGTACGAGATGTACGTCACTCCGATCACGATGAACCGCGAAGACCGGGTGATGGTGTTCTTCTATCCGTTGATTTCTGTGAAAGACGCCATCACGGAGCAGGTGAATCTCTCGCGGGATGTGATGAAGCGCTTCGCTGACCTCTGGAACATGGACACGCTCGATGAAGATGAGCTGGCCCTCCTCGAAAAAGATTTCGCTGCCAATAATCTCGAAGACACGTTCGTTGAACTCCGCGATCTCTATGAGCGCATCGCACTTGAGAAGCAGGAATATCTCCGTACGATCCAGGTGCTTGAATCTGAAAATACCGAATACAGAAACTCTCTCGATGCCATCTCCCGCATGGAAGAAGAGAAAAAAGAAATCATCAGAAAAGAGATGACCATCGCCAATGAACTCAAGACGTCGATGATCACGACACTTGAGAAGTGCGAGATGCTCACGCACATCAACAAGGGTGTCCTCCAGCAGAATGATGAACTCCGCACTGAAGCGATGAGAATTCAGGAGAAAGGCATCGACGGCATGAAACGTGTCCGCGAAGTGATGGACATGGTTACCCAGATCGATGGTCTTCGCGCTGACTACAAGAAACTGAAGTTCGATCTCATGGAGAACAAGGCGCGCCTCATTTCCATGAATAATTCTCTCCTCTCGGGTCTTCCGGTCCTGGATGAAAACCAGCAGAAGCTCGCTACGAAGTACAAGGATGAACTCGCCCGTCTCGATGTGACGGTCAGTATCCTTGAGAAAAAACTTGGGTCTCTCGATATGCTCGTAGGAAAAATGAGCATGATGAATGAAGCAAGGACAACCGAGCAGCTTCCGTTTAATTTCCAGACTTCTCAGAAAGATCACGCCCTGAAAGAGACTATCCATGAACTTCAGAAAGTGCTGACGGCGGAAGAAGGGAAACTCGTGACAAATCTCCAGGCCCTGCGCGAACTCATGAAGCAGGACATGGAAGCTTCACGGAAGTCTCAGGAGATCTCTGAAAGAGGCGAGAACCAGTCTCTTCTGTCCTGATGAGAACGTTCAAACTTACCGTCACCCGGGAGAATCAGAACCTGGGTGACGCTCTCTCACTCCTCACGAAATTTCCCTTTGAAAACATCGCTGAAGCTGCCTGGAAAGGGGCCATCTGGTTACAGAAGGGCGGAAAGGGGAAAATCCTCCGCGAGCGGGATGCGAATTTTATCCTGAAGCCGAAAGACCTTGTGACCTTTTATCTGGATCCGAAAGTTCTCTCGCTGCCGGAATTAAAACACGCCGTATGCCTCGAAGAAACCCGCCACTATGGAGTCTGGATTAAGAACGCCGGAGTCGTCACGCAAGGAACTCAGGCCGGTGATCACACCTCGCTTCTTCGCTACGTTGAACTCACAAAGAAAAGAGAGACATTTCTTGTTCACCGACTTGATCGGGAAACGGAAGGTCTTACCATCATCGCTTACACTTCCGAAGGAGCGGCGAAGTTGAGTGCGCTCTTTCAGGAAAACAAGATCACAAAAACTTATGAAGCCGTTGTTCTGGGTTCCATCACACCAGGCATCAGCCGCACCATCGAAGCTTCTTTGGACGGCAAAGAGGCGGTCACTCACTACAAAGTGATCGACAGCAGTGAGAGCAAGAGTCTCCTGCGGGTAGAAATTGAAACCGGAAGGCTTCATCAGATCCGACGGCACCTGGATTACGCCGGGTATCCAGTCATGGGTGATCCCAAATATGGGAAGGGGAATAAGAACCGCAAAGGCCTTCAACTTCTCGCTAGTTCGCTCTCCTTTATCGATCCCTGGGATAAAAAACAGAAGACCTGGGATCATCCTTCTCACCTCACTGTCTAAATTTTAGTCAATCCGCTTCTGTCATTTTTACAACGAGTCCCGTTTTCTCAGCCCCAACTTCTTAGGCCGGATACAATTCGCGTATTAAGGAGTTCTCATGTTTCGCATCAGCTCGGCCATTTTGATTGCCCTTGTTTCATTCTCTGCCTTTGCCCGTGTGAGCATGGATGAGAAGAGAGACCGTGTGCGCTTCCTCGAGCGTCTATCCCGCGCCATTCCCGCTCTTCACATTGCGGGCTATCAGCGTGAACTGGCCTACGAAGAAAGAAACCTGTCGATGGAAGAGCGTGCTGAAAACGAAGCTCAGCTCATGGCCGAAACAATTAAGAAACAAGTTATCGCCTCTTACGAGAAGGCCTTTGAAGAATCATCCGATGAGGTGAAAGCCAAAGAAACCGTGAAAGAGTCCATCGACCGTGACCTTGACCTCGCGGAACCTGATCTTCGCGATTCGATCAAAGAAATTGCTTACAAGGCTTTAGAAGATGCCGCCAATGGTGCAGCTTCTTCTGAAGAAAATACCGATCCTCTTCAGCGCTTCATGATGGTTGAAGTGACGGAACGTTCGCGCTTCTTAAATCTTGAGACGATCTCGAGTTCCAACGGCAACGCTGCTTCACCTATTGCCAGCACTGACCGCGATGCGGAACGGAAGTCATACAACAATAAAAATGAAATTCTCGAATCTCTCACTTCAGATCGCGCCAATACCCGCTGGTTATCAACAGCAAGTATTACAACCAACTCATCCGTCACCAAGCGGGCTGATGCCAACATCAGTTACACTCTTAAGATTAACTTCCTCGGCGCTGAACTTTCCGGCGGGCCAAATATCGCCTTTCACCGCCACTATGAATCACGGGTGGTCGTTCTCTCAGAAGGACTCCAGCCGGGCGTGAATCCTAACGGCGATTTTGATTTCAACAAACGCGACCGCGCGGGCCAGGTCATCATGTCCGGCGGAAAAGCACAGAAGAGATTCATCGCTTTCTACTGCGAACTATCGCTCAACTTCAACACAGAATACTCGGGCAGCGGAAACTTCAGCATCGCCGGCATCGGCGGCGGAGCTTCGTACGGCCACCGCTATAGTAATGAAGTCACCATGACTTCCAGACGTATCCTTGTTCCGGAATACATCGGTAATCAGACCGTTACTTTATCTTTCCTTCAGAATCTTTGCCTCGGTGATTTCTTAGGTGCCAAGGTCAATAACTACATGACCGTAAAACAGTCCCTCAATGTCCAGATGAGAAACGTCATCGCTTCTCTTCGTTTCTCTCACCCGATGACTAAATGTGTCCGCGACTCTCAGTGTATCGGCTGGTTCAATTCCGGCATGAGAGGAGTCGTGGGGAATGCCGCTGTTCCAAGATGCGTGGAAGAATCGAGAGAAAAATACTTCGCCTGTGCCGTAAGATCCGTCGTGAACCAGAAGTGCCCGGTCTTTAAGAATGGAAAACACACTTCAGACGGAATGTTTGAGTACGCCTGTGACCAGGGACTTTATTGCAAGACGGTTAAGGAAGGCGGATGGTTCCAGAATTACAATCTCTTCGAGTACGCTGAAGGCCGCTGCCAGCCCCGCAGATAATTATTCAAAAACCTGCCGGAGAAACTGTTCCACTTCTTCGGCAAGTTCAACCTTCGTCCCGGAATTATCAATCACCAGATCTGATTTCTCTTTCTTCTCTTCAATGCCCAACTGACTGTCCATGATAAGATCCGCCATGGCTTCCTCATGCCCGTCCCGTTCCATGAGACGCGCGCGCTGGATTTTTTCCGGAGCATAGACCAAAACTTTCAGGTCAACCATCGGGTCAAGGTGCTTCTCAAATAAAAGGGGAACATCATAAACAACATATTCCGGCCGTCCGAGTTTTTCATAAGCCGCTAAGAAAGCATCTTTCAGGCGGGCATAGATATGCGCCTCAATTTCTTCTTTCACCACGGGGGCCGTGAAAACTTTGTCCCGGAGTTTCCGGAAATCAATTTCCGCTTCATTCATCACATCAGGGTAATTCGTGCGGATAAAGTCTTTCGTGTCTTTTCTTGTATAGATCTCTTTGACGAGAAGATCGGCATTGATGACGGGGATTTTTTTCTCCATCAGGATTTTGGCAACAGTGGATTTTCCCGTGGCAATCCCTCCGGTGAGACCAATCACCGGAACTTTCATCCCGTGAAGTCTTTTAGTCTCACTGAGCTTAGAAAAATTCTTCTTCAGCTTCATTTCTTCTTAACCTCAATCCAGATCTTTTCAAGCTCAGTCTGCGGAGTCTCTTCGAGCTTTCTGCCCTGAGCTTTTACTGCATCTTCCACTTGCTTGAAGCGGTTGATGAATTTCCGGTTCGCATCGCGCAGGCAATTTTCCGGATCAATATCCAGATGCCTCGCCAGTTGGGCCACACTGAACAGGAGATCACCGATTTCTTCCTTCACTCTTTCTTTGTTGTACTTATTTCCGGGAGGAAGCTCTTCTTTCACTTCCTGCCATTCCTCTTCCACCTTGTTTGCGACCTGATGGTAATCGTCCCAGTCAAAGTTAACAGCAGTAGATTTCTTTCCGATATTAAATGCTGAGACGAGGGCAGGGGACTGAAGGAGCTTTTCATCGATCGTGTATTTCTTGGTGCCTTTTTCTTTTTCCTTGATGTCTTTCCAGTTGGCGACCACATCATCCGATCCGGTCACTTTCACATCGCCAAAGACATGCGGATGGCGTCTCACGATTTTATCAGCAAGTACCTTGGCCACAGATTCAAGATTGAATCTTTTAGATTCAGCAGCGATAGTCGAGTGGAGAAGGACCTGAAGAAGAACATCGCCAAGTTCTTCTTCCATGAGCTTCGGATTCTTAAGTTCCACGGCTTCCATGTACTCATAGGATTCTTCCAGGAGGTATTTCAGGAGGCTCTCGTGGGTTTGCTCAAGATCCCACGGGCACCCTCCCACCGGATCGCGGAGTTTTCTGATGACCTCTATACAACGCTCGAGTTCTGGATATTTCATAGGTCAAAGGATAACATAGGCCTTATGAAGAAACCTACCCTCCTCACGGATTTTCATTCGACCGCGAAGCTTTCTCCCGCTGACTGGAAGAAACTCGAGGGGCTTATGGACCTCGCATCAGAAGTTTTTACTGATCTCATTGCAGCAAAACTCCTCCCCACCACGAAGGGCCAGACCTTTCATGTCTCGCTTTTGATCTGCGGCGATGAAAGAATCAAAAAATTAAACCACGCTCACCGGCAGAAAGATAAAGTGACCGACGTCCTTTCATTCCCGGCGCACGAAAGTCTCCGGAAACTCGCGCGCGCAGAAAACGATGTGTTCTTAGGAGATCTTGCGATTTCCATTCCGCAGGCCCGGCGTCAGGCAAAAGCGTTCAACATCCCGGTCTGGGATGAATTTATCCATCTCTATTTTCATGGCCTTTTACATCTGGTGGGATTTGATCACGAGATTTCTGCGCAGGAAGAAAAGCTCATGCAGAAGTGGGAAGACAAGGCCCTCGATCTGCTTTCGGGCAAAAAAAAAGGGGGCCCTAAGGCCCCCTCGAAAAAATAGAATTATCTTCTTCTTGCAGGAATCTTCGCCGCAGCTTCAAGAGCGCGCTTGAGACTTACGCGTCCACCAGAAACCATCTTGCCTTCGAAGGCCGGAACTTTCGTCACAGAATCGATGAGAACTTTCTTGAGGATCTCGCCTTTTACGTGAGGGAAGTAACCAACAACCATCGCCGCGACACCAGAAGTGTTCGGAGACGCCATTGATGTACCAGATGCCATCGCATACTTGTTCCCAATGATCGTTGAGTAGATGTCTGAACCAGGGGCAGCGACATCAACAGTTTTTGCACCGATGTTTGAGAATGAAGAAAGTCCGCCGGAACTTGTAGTCGAAGCGATCGTGAGAAGGCTTGCGCTATCAAGGGCCGCAGGGATTTTAGGATCTGTATCGTTATCATGCCACGACATCGGTCCCCATGAATCGTTACCGGCAGAAGCGATCACGAGAACGCCTTTCTTGCCGATTTCGTTGATCACGTCACGAACGACGTTATCGCCGTCCATTGGTGCTTTACCGAATGAACAGTTGATGATCTTCGCACCGTTTTTAGCAGCGTATTTGTAAGCTTCGACGATGTCAGAGTTGAGCTCATCAGAATCATCCGGAACTGTTCTGATCGCCATGATTTTTACGTTAGAAGCAACACCCGCGATACCGATGGCGTTGTTCTGAGTCGCTGCGATTGTCCCGGAAACGTGAGTTCCGTGCCAGTGAGAACCCATGGTGTCCATCGTCGCGCGGCCTTGTGAATCTCTTACGAGAACGTTGATCCCGTGGATGTCATCGATGTAACCGTTGTTATCATCGTCTTTTCCGTTTCCACGGATTTCGCCTTTGTTTTCCCACATGATGTCTTTGAGGTCTTCGTGGTTGTGATCAACACCTGTATCAACAACGGCAACGATCACTTCGTTAGCTGTGCGACCAGGAAGTCCGCGGTACGCCTCATCAACTTCCATTCCGTTAGCTCCGGCAAATGCCCAGAGTTTCCCGGCCTGGGGATCATTGAAGTTAGAAAACTGCATGTCGAACATGGTCTTCATTTTGAAAGAAACAGCATCGAGAGTTTCCATCTTTGGCATTTTTTCTTTGCCGGCGTAGAAGTCTTTTTCTGTGTAAGCGATAGATTTTTTCGCTTTGAGGCTGTTCTGGAGGGCAACGGCATCGCTCGTTTTTACGAGATAAAGGTCACCGAAAATCTGCTCAGAACCCTGAATCAGGGGAGATTTTACGAGAGACTGACCGGCCTTCATCTTGATGAAGAGGTGGTTTGGGTGAAAACGGCTTTCAGACGCTAAAGCGGTGAAGGCGAAGACACCTACGAGAAATCCAATGGTTAGCTTCATTTTATCTGGTCCTTTAGTTGAGTAGGAAACTCTGTTGAACACCCTATAAAAACTCATATCTGAAAACAACGGAAAAATCCTGTCTTTGGGGAGGTTTAGCAGAATGTGACAGTTCCTGCTCACGGGTGTGAAACCTTTACAAACGGGGGGCGGGGAAAGAACTTGCCTTGGTACAATGTGTCAAGTGTTTGGATTGGTTTCCTTGGATAATGAAACCATAGGAATAGTTGTTATGTTTCGAAAACTTGTATGGATGACATTGATCTTCTCCACCGGTGCATTTGCCGCCGATGGTGTCGTCAATGGTTACATTGGAGGCCTTTCCAATCAGGCGAGCTCCAACGTGGGAAATGTTCCGGGTAACCGCTACAACGGAAGTTTTGAATTCGATTATTACAACAAGCCCGTTTCAACTTACGAAAAAGAAAGCAGATTCACTTTCGCTTCCCAATACAACGATCAAAGTCTCACTCAGTACTCCCTCCAGGAAGCTTACGTCGGGGGCAGACTTTCCGAACAAAATTACTGGAAGGTTGGTCGACAGATTCTGACCTGGTCAGACGTCGATGCGAACTGGGGTTTTGGTAAGCTCAACAACAGAAGAAACTTCGATTATTTCAATCCGGGCCAGGAAGGTCTGATTGGTCTTTCTCTCGAGAGACAGTCTTCCAACGGAATGAAGTACAGAGTTTTTGGTTCCCCAATCTACGCACCGGAACTCAACCCTGGTCTTGATATCAACAAGGGTGACAAGACGATCACCAGTCGCTCACAGTGGGGAAATCCTCCTGCTCAGGACACAACCATTCCCGGTGGCGCAACTGTGCCGATCGAATACCGTGTTGATTACCCTAGTATCGGCAAAGTGATTTACCGCTACACCGTAGGGGCCAATGTTGGTTTTGAAAACAAGCACTGGAAGGTTGATAACTTCATCATCCGGAAACCTGAGAACCAGATTTCAGTAAAAGTGGACGCAAAACTCAACACGATTGAGCAAGTGGTGAAGGCAAACGTTCGCCCTCAGTTCTACTACCACGATGTCTACGGAACGACGGTCAAGTGGCGCAATAAAGATGTCGAAGTCTACGGTTCAGGTATTGCGATCCGCCCAAACACGTTTCCGGACGGAGACACCCAGGCGTTCCAATACACTGAGATTAAGACGGAAAAGAGACGTGAAGATTATGTTGGCGGCGGGATTTCCAAAACCAATGACCTTTATGGTATTGGTTTAAATTACGTTGCAAGACTTTCACCGTTTGACCGCCAGAAAGAACAGCTCGCCGAGGATCCTCGCTGGAACCAGGCCGTGAATGTGACTGCTTATCGTGCTCTTTCAAGTAAAGTGACTGTCTTCGGAGATGTGAAATACGACATGCTGACAACTGACCGTCTGGTCATGGTGAAGGCGACGTATCTCATGACGAAGAACTTTCAGCTGATGGCCGGTGCAAACTCTATCGGGACACCGACGAATGGTAAGTCTTATTGGTCTCCGTACACGAATAACGATTCGGTCTACGGGGCCCTGAGGTATATTTTCTGATGATGAAGTTATTGAATGCTCTTATTCTGGCCTCGATGCTTCTCGTGCTCACAGCGTGCGGAGATCTCCTTGGCACGAAAGTCGTTCCGAAAGAAATTGATACCACGAGATTCCGCGCTGATTGCGAACTCGAACTCGACGCCTTTAAAAACATCCTTCACCAGAACATCAGCTCCCAGATCCGTTGCCTGGGTGCCAACCTCAATCTCTTCATCAAAGTCGTTGATACGAACCGCCCTGGTTACATGAACCTCGATTCGTTTGAAGCTTACCTCCGCAATAACCAGACCGGGATCACTCCGGAAATCCTGAAGGCCCTGAAACAGGTCTACGAACTGAACTACCTCATCCGTGGTGAAGACAGAAAATACATCTCAAAAGACAACGTGGATGACGTGATCAACCTCGCGATCGTCTTTAACGAACAGATGGCGCTGAACTTCGGACCGATCTTCCAGTCTGAGCAGGAAGCCACTTACTCGCTTCATAAGATTCACAAGTCCCGGGTAAGAGAAGCCGCTAACAAGATCATGGTTTCTCTCCTCCGTACGTTCAGAAAAGAGCGCGGTGGCCGGATTGATACTCTCGACATCCCGAAACTTCTCCAGTCATTCACCACGAAAGACACGGAAGAAGTGATCAAGAAAATCGAGAAAGTCCTCTTCGTGAAAAAGGTCCTCCTGGGTGGCGAAAAATCTATCCTGACTCACGTGGAACTCGAGCGCTTCATGTTCTCTTTCCCGTACCTCGCGGAGATTGCTCTCGATGCCACCCGCTACAAGTACATTCTCCTTGAGCAGGAATCGATCCTCGCCATGCTCAAGATGGACGTGGAAAACCTCACGGGTATCATTCTCAATCCGAAACTCGGAAACCGCGACTCGGAATATTTCTTCTCACTGGATGATGCGTACGAAATGGTCCGTATGTTCGTGCCGAAAGAAAGCTTCGACATCGACAAATTCCAGAACCTCATCGTCTACGGTAAAAAAATCATCATGGGTGGTAACGGAAAAGTTGTTCTCGGCGGAGACTTCAAGAACCTTCTTTATCACGCAGAAAAAATCCTCAGCATGGGCTGGGTCTTCCACAGAATGTACGACAAGTTCCGCGTTCCTCTTGAAAGTAAGCTCCCGGTTGCGATCAATTACAACCAGGCGATCGTCGCCTTCCCTGAGTACCCGAATGAGCTGAAGAAATTCATCCGCATCACTCAGAACTACCGCATGATGAAAGGGGAGTTTGAATCTCCTTTCTTTACACGGGAATGGCGCCGGAATCCCGACGCTGTTTTCGAGCTCGCGCTTTACGAATACGGAATTGACCTGGTTTTCAGATTTGTCGATACGGAGCCGGATCAGAATCCGATCCAGCTCCCCTCTGCAGGAAATGCGCCCAAGTTCTGTGCTCCAGAATGGGGGACGAAGTTTTCCTACCCCGGAACAACCTTCACTCACGGCGTAGACCAGTTCCAGGTTCAGTGTCTTCTTAAGCGACTCGAAAAAGAGCTCATCGCACTTGACCTCCTGATGCCACAGAGAGCGATCAGCACCGCCGACACTGTTTCCCTCCTCGGGACTCTCTTTCAGTATCAGTCTGACGAAAACATCAACCCTACGACGAAGAAGGGGACCCCGACCCTCGACGTGAATGAAACCACCGAATTCGCCGTCTCCCTCATCACTTCCATTGGCATGGCCAAGGAAATGATGAAGAAGTACCGGGTCTCCTGTGACGCTGAGATGGATGATTTTGACCGCGTTTCACCTTCATGCTTCCGGAAAAATTTCCTGAAGTTCATGTGCCAGGATTATCGCCAGTATTTCCCACTGCTCTTCGACAGCCTTGGATCAGCGGCCTGTGACGTTCCGAACACAGATTACAACAAGGCTTATCTCGACATGACGATCAAAGCCGCGAGGACCTGCCAGAACTATCACGATGCGAATCAGAAGCCGACTGAGGAGATTTACTACTCAGAATCGGACATGTTCTCGATGCTCGTGGCGATGATGCACGTCGAGGCCACATTCCTCCGCTGGGACAAAAATAAGAATAACACTCTCGATCCCGACGAAGTGAATGATGCTTACCAGATTTATTCGTGGGCCCTCGATGGCTTCCTCGTCGATAAGCCTTCTTACATCAAGCTTTTCAAAAAACAGATTTATCAGTTCATGATTAAGTACGAAGAAATTCCGGATGAGAAAGATCCGAAGTCGATCGGAAAATTCCTGAAGTTCCTTGTGAACTTCAACAAGAAAGCTCCGGCAACCAGGAAGACCTTCGCGAGCGTTCTCTATGGAATTTCCGAGCAGAATAAAAAGATCCGCATCGCCAACGGGACAGAGACCTTTGATTGTAACTGGCTCCGTGACATGAAGTTCCCGGAAGAGCAGCCGCCGCACTCAGAACCAGTGACGACGCCGACCGAGTCCCTCGCTCCGCTCCTGAATCTGGTTCAGCCAGATGGCGTTACTGAGTCTGGGGAAGAGAAGTTTGTTATTCCGAAGAACAAATGTATCGTCGAAGATGGCAAAGAATACTGCTCTGGCGAGGGCTTCGACGATCTTGATACTTCGACTTCAAAACCAGCGAAAAAAACCTGCCTCATCATCCTTGGCAAGACGATTTTCTGTTTGTAATCTTCTGACATCAGAAGGTTCAACTCCATGGATGACTCGCTGCTTTTAAAGCTGGGTGATTTCAAATCCCAGTACCCTGCCGTTAAAGAAACTATCGATCACATTCGGAGGTCACTTTGACGTCGAACGTAAGGGTCGCCGTTTAAAAGAGATCGCAGACCTCGAGGCCCTTGATGGCTTCTGGAATGACACTGCCAACGCCGCTAAGATTCAGAAAGAAAAATCCCTCCTCGAAAATATTGTGAGCCTCTATACCGGTGTAAAAGCTCAGGCCGATGATTTCGAAGTTCTCCTCGAGATGGCCCAGGACGGAGACGAAGGTTCAGCGACTGAAGCCATCGAATTATTTCCGAAGCTCAAAAACGAACTCTCTGAAGTAGAGAAAAAAGCTCTCCTCTCAGGCGAAACCGATGTGAACAACGCCATCGTCACGATCAACTCCGGCGCCGGTGGAACGGAGTCCTGTGACTGGGCAGGCATGCTCCTTCGCATGGTCACGCGTTGGTGTGAGAAAAAAGGCTTCAAGGCGATCGTCACAGATTTTCAGTACGGCGATTCTGCCGGTATTAAATCGGCCACCGTCATCGTGAATGGAAATTTTGCTTACGGGCTTTTGAAATCAGAAATCGGCGTTCATCGCCTCGTTCGCATTTCGCCTTACGACTCCAATGCCAGAAGACATACATCATTCGCTTCTATCTTCGTGGCGCCGGAGGTGGACGACACAATTGAAATTGAAGTCCTTGATAAAGACCTCCGCATCGATGTTTATCGTTCCGGTGGATCGGGTGGTCAGTCAGTTAACACCACCGACTCCGCTGTCCGCCTCACTCACTTTCCCTCGGGAATCGTGGTGGCCTGTCAGAATGAACGCTCTCAGCTCCAGAACAAGGCAACCGCGATGAAGATCCTCAAGTCGCGTCTCTATGACATGGAGATGGCAAAGCGCTTTAAGGAACAGCAGGAACTCGAATCAACAAAAATGGATGTGGCGTGGGGATCTCAGATCAGATCCTACGTTCTTCATCCGTACAAACTCGTCAAAGACCATCGTACCGGATTCACTTCTTCGCAGGCAGAGACTGTCCTCGAAGGAGATCTCGACGATTTCATGAAAGCGTACCTTCAGTGGAAGAGCTTGGGTGGAAAAGCCGTGGATACCGGGAACGACGACCTATAAAGGAAGATTATGAAAGACAAACACGTTTCCCGCTGGACCGAACAATTCAATGAACAAATGGGTGTTCGTCTGGAGAAGCGGAAGAAGCTCGAGGACTCAGGTTCTCAGCCTTATAAAAATAATCTGAAACCGAACACGACTTTTAAGTACCTCAGTGAGACGTACGGCCATAAGACCAAAGAAGAAATCGGCGAAACTCCGCGCTACCACGTCGCTGGTCGTGTGATGATGGTCCGCGATTTCGGCAAGGCCGCTTTCCTTCAGTGTGATGATGGCACGAGCCGCTTCCAGCTCTACGTGAATAAACAGGTCACTTCCGAGAAAGGATTTGCTGAATACTCTCACCTCGATTTCGGCGACATCGTTTACGCTGAAGGGGATGTGTTCAAGACGATGAAAGGCGAGCTCGCTCTCAATGCTCGTGAACTTTCCATCCTCACAAAGTCCATCCGTCCACTCCCGGAAAAATTCCACGGTCTGACGGATGCTGAGCTCAAGTACCGCATGCGCTACGTGGACATGATCATGAATCCGGACACGCGCGATAAACTTCGCCGCAGATCAGACATTGTCCGTTACATCCGTGAGTATTTCTACAAGGCCGACTTCCTCGAAGTGGAAACCCCGATGATGCACTCAATTGCCGGCGGAGCTGCTGCGAAGCCTTTCAACACTCATCACAACGCTCTCAACATGGAACTCTTCATGCGGATTGCTCCGGAGCTTCACCTGAAGCGCCTGATCGTCGGAGGCTTTAATAAAGTGTTCGAGATGAACCGCTGTTTCCGGAACGAAGGGCTTTCTCTTAAGCACAATCCTGAGTTCACAACGATTGAGTTCTACTGGGCGTACGCGACTTACCACGACCTCATGGATTTCACGGAAGATCTCATCTCTGGAATCGCCCGCGATGTTCTGAAGACGGAAGTTGTCCGCTTCAAAGATCACGACATTAATCTCAAAGGCCCTTACGCTCGCCTCACGATGAGAGAAGCTGTCGCCAAATACACAAACTCTTCGATGGACCAGGTGAATAATCGTGATCACCTTCTCGGACTTCTGAAAGGGATCGATCAGGATCCAAAAAAAGTTGCGGCACTTTCCTGGGGAAGACTTCTCGTTCTCGCGTTCGAAGAGCTGGTGGAAGCAAAACTCATTCAGCCGACGTTCATCACTGAATATCCTACGGAAGTTTCTCCGCTTTCCCGCAGAAATGATGAGAATCCGGATTTCGTGGACCGCTTCGAGTTTTTCATGAACGGCTGGGAAGTCGGGAACGCATTCTCAGAGCTTAACAACCCGACAGACCAGCTTGACCGCTTCGCTGATCAGGCCGTTCAGAAAGAGGCCGGTGATGATGAAGCGTCTGATGTGGATTACGATTTCGTCCGTGCGCTTGAGTACGGAATGCCTCCGACAGCAGGCCAGGGTATCGGGATCGATCGCCTCGTGATGATCCTCACGGACAGTCACACGATCCGCGACGTGATCCTCTTCCCGCTTCTGAAGAAAGAGCATCTGTTCTCTGAAGAAGTCAGTGAATAACAGCTACAGGCATTTATTAAGCATCGTCCTTCATGGTCGCTCATCAGGAAAAATCCTGATGGCGACTTTTTTTTCGTTTACGTTTTCCATCGCTGTCATTCTCTGTACCTTCGGACTCATGGATGGTTTTGATCATCTTTTAAAAACCGGCCTTCGCCAGTCTACCGGAGACGTGATCATCACGAATAAGAAAGGCTTTTTCTCAAGGGAAGAAGTCAATCGTGCTGTGGAATCTTCCGCTCCTCTGGCCGTGGCATCCGTCATCCAGACCGAAGCTTTCGCTCTCGCCAATGGGAAGAGCCAGGGAGTTCTGGTGAAGGGTGTCGACACTGATGATTTTGCAAAAGCTTCAGGACTTAGGATCAATGTTCAGTCGGAAGAAATTGTCATCGGTGAGGAACTCGCCAAGGCCCTGAGTCTTAAAACCGGTGATGAAATGGCCCTGGCACTTGGAAAAGGAAACGATTCCGGAAGTGCTCTCCCGGCGATTAAAGTCATGCGGATCGGAGACATCGTCCGTCACGGGATTTACCAGAAAGATCTGCGCTTCGTTTACATGAACCGCTCTGATCTCTCAGCGCTCATGGGAACCGGAGACCGGATCAACATGATGATCGTGACGTATTTCCCTGTGAACAATGCCATCAATGACCTCTTTCCCATTCAGGAAAAGGCGATGGATCTCCGGATGGGACTCATTGGTGATTACCGCGTCCGTCCTTTCTGGGATGAGTACGCATTCCTCATTGAAGCCGTGAAAGTGGAGAAATTTTCCATCTCCCTTATCCTCCAGCTGATCGTTGTCGTCGCTGTCTTCAACATCATCGCCTTCGTGATTTTTGTGATGGAAAAAAAGGCCCAGGATTTTTTCTTCCTCCGCGCAGTGGGTTTATCTCTGAAGGATCTCATGCTCTTCTGGCTGAAATCCATTCTCATCCTCTGGGCCGCGTCCTGCGTGGGCGCGTGGGCGCTGTCTCACGTCTTCAACTGGTCACTGAAAAACCTTCCGTTCTTCAAAGTACCGGGGCAGATTTATGTTCTCTCCGAGCTCAGTATCCGGCTTGATTCCATGGCCTATGTGACGGTGTCTGCTATATCTTTATTCTGGGTACTGGTTGCGGCAGGCATCGGATATTTCCGCCTCCGGAGCCGACCGATCATTGAAGGTCTTCGCCAGGAGTTCAGCTGATGAGTTTCATTCGTCTGGAAAAAGTTGAGAAGAGTTTCGGGAAGACAAAAGTCCTCCGGGGCATTTCTTTTTCCATTCAGGAAAAAGAACTCGTCGCCATCCGCGGGGCTTCCGGCTCGGGAAAATCGACCCTCCTTTATCTTCTGGGTGGCCTGGATACGCCGACTTCGGGAAATGTGGTGATCGGAAACCAGAATCTTTCGACGAAATCCGATGAGGAACTGGCGCAATTCCGGAACTCGACCGTGGGTTTTGTGTTTCAGTTTCACTTTCTTCTTCCTTCCATGACATGCAGGGACAATATTCTTCTTCCCGGCCGTATAGGAGGAAAGTCTCTTTCTGAAATTGAAAAATCCACTGCCAAGCTCGCCGACATTCTGGGCGTCACTCATTGTCTGGAAAAATTCCCTTTTGAGATTTCCGGCGGAGAGCAGCAAAGGATTAATATCATTCGCGCCCTTTCGCTCCGGCCAAAAATCCTTTTGTGTGACGAACCGACGGGGAATCTCGATTCCAAAAACACCGAAAAAGTCGCCTCACTTTTGAAAAATCTCGCCCAGGAATATGGTGCTACTCTTCTTGTTGTGACACATGACGATAGAGTCGCTTCTTTCTTTCCCCGCAAAATAGTCATTGAAGATGGTCAGATAATTGGCTAAAATTTTTCCGCAAATAAATTTAATAGGATAGCTTGTCGCGTTAAGGAAAATTCGCCTTTGAAAAGATCGCATTTCTTTTTCTTCATCTTCTTGATTTTGAGCGGTCAGGCGAAAGTTTTCGCGCAAGAAATTATTGGTCCTATCCGGGAAATGTTCCGGGTCGATTCTATTGAAGTGACCGGTAACCGCAAGGTCGAAGCGGAGGCGATTCTCGAAAAAATCGGCACCCGTCCGGAAATGGTGCTCGATAACTATCTTCTCCGGAAAGATCTCTCCCGCATTTACGAAATGAAGTACTTCGAGGAAGTCGAGGCCTATCACAAGAAGTCCAAAGACAAGAACATCCTCCTCTTCAAACTCCGCGAAAAGCCCATCATTTCCAAGGTTACGTTTGACGGAAACGACGAGATCAATGATGACGACCTTAAGGGCCAGGTCAAGACCAAAGAATTTAACATCCTTGATATCTCCACCTTAAAAAACGATATTCTCCTTCTCCAGAAACACTACGAAGAGAAAGGTTACTTCCTCGCCCAGGCGACCTACACCCTGAAAGAAACCAAGGGTGGGTCGGTCGAAGTCAAATTCCGCATCAAGGAATGGGACAAGGTTCGCGTGAAGAAAATTATGTTCCTCGGGAACAAGGCGATTCTTGATCAGGACCTCAAGGCCTTCATGCAGACCAGAGAAGAAACGTATTTCTCGTTTCTCTCCGGATCGGGAAATTTCAAAGAGATCAATTTCCAGACGGATGTTGAGCGCCTGAAATACTTCTACAAGACCAAGGGTTATCTTCAGATCAATGTCCAGAATCCAGAAGTGACCGCTTCCGAAGATAAGAAATGGATTTTCATCACCGTTCGCCTCCAGGAAGGTCCGCAGTTCTCGGTGAACGACATCAATTTCAACGGTGAGCTTCTCTTCACCGAGTCTGAGATGATGGAAAAACTCAAGATCAAGAAAGGCGATATCTACAACGAAGAAAATCTTCGTCTCGACATCCAGACCTTAACGGAAATGTACCAGGATAAAGGTTACGCCTTTGCCAACGTTCTCCGGACTCTTGAAGTTGTTCCAGGTGAAAACAAAGTTGACATCGTCTTCTCCTTCGAGAAAGGTGTGATTGCTTACTTCGGTAAGATCATCATGAAGGGGAATACCAAGACCCGGGATAAAGTCATCCGACGCGAGCTCAAGATCAAAGAAGGCGAGATGTACTCCGGAACAAAACTCCGGACATCCAAAGATAACGTGAACCGTCTCGGATTCTTCCAGCAGGAGTCGGTGATCTTCAATACGATCACAAGAAAAGGCACTGACAACATTCTTGATGTGGAAATTTCCATTAAAGAGCGTCCGACGGGTCAGATCTCACTCGGGGCCGGTTACTCAACGGCCACGCAGGGATTTGTTCAGGCATCGATTGCGCAGAATAACTTCCGCGGTCTCGGGCAGAACATTAACCTCAACCTTTCGTACTCAAATAAGCAGCAGATCTATAACGTCGGTTTCACTGAGCCGTACCTCTTCGACACGAAGTGGACTGCCGGTGCCGATTACTACCAGACCGTTTCCTATTTCATCAGATCATTCGCGTACACGAAGCATGGAGCGGACGTGCGCGTGGGTCACCCGATCTACGATTACACCCGACTCTTCCTCACGTATCGCTACGAAGACAACAAAGTGAACGGGGTCATTAACTCCGGCATCAATCCGAAAGTTGAAAACGGGTCGGGCTCTTCCCTTCAGGCGTCCATCATCCGCGACAAGCGAAACAATATCTTTGAACCGACTGCCGGTTACTATGGAAGTTCATCCCTTGAATACACCGGTCTTGGCGGAACATATCGTTGGGTGAAAGGTGAGCTCGAGGGTCGTTACTACAAACCGATCTGGGGTGACCTGGTTCTTCGAACGCGGGGAACAGCGGCGCAGCTTTTCAAGACTACCGATCGCGAAATCCCGAGGGTGGAAAGATTCTCCATGGGTGGCGCGCGTAACATGCGGGGTTATAGCCTTGAGGATATCGGTCCAAGAAGACTCGCGAAGAACTCCAATACCGGAAACATCGAGGCCTTCAACTTCGGGGGTCTGTTCAGCTTATTAACAACTGTTGAACTCGAGCATCCCCTGATTAAAGAAGCCGGTCTTAAGTGGGTAGTTTTCTATGATGCGGGTAACGTTTTCAGCACTCGCATCGGGGAAAATAACAATTTTGCCCTCCGCGCAGATTACGGCTTCGGTTTCCGCTGGTTCTCTCCGATCGGGGTTCTCCGCTTTGAATTCGGCTTCCCGGTTAATCCACGGACCAACCGTCTCGGGAAGAAAGGCGACAACGAAGCCTCGAACCAGTTCAATTTTGACATAGGACAATTATTCTAACCGGTGCTAAAGTTTTACCTCTAAGGAGAACATATGAAGTCGCTAATCGCATTGCTTGCACTCACTTTTTCGCTCTCGTCTTTCGCCACAACTCTGGTTGGGCTCGTTGATATCCAGAAAGTCATCACGTCGATCAAAGAAGGAAAGGGAGTTCAGAAGACTCTTGAGAAATCTTTCAACGACAAGAAGGCGATCCTGAAAAAAGACGAAGATAAAATCAAAAAGGCCCAGGAAGATTACAAAAAGCAGAGCATGGTTCTTGCTGAAGCGGCCCGCCTGAACAAAGAGCGTGAGCTCCAGGAAATGATGATGGGTCTCCAGAACAAGACGATGGAATACCAGCGTGAAATCCAGAAAATGGAACAGGATCTTAAGAAGCCGCTTCTTGAGAAGCTTCGTCCGATCATCGATGAAGTCTCTAAAGAAAATGCTGTAGCGATGACTTTCGAACTTTCAGCGGCTCCGATCGTTTACGCTGAATCGAAGAAAGATCTCACTGAAGACGTCGTGAAGGCCTACGACAAAAAGTATCCTGGAAAATAAGATGAAACTCCAGGATTTGGTCGGCTACGACCAATCTCTCAAAATGATTCACAATCCTGAATGGCCAGAAGAAATTCTGGCCATTTCTGCTTTAGATGCACCCCTTGAGAACAGCATTGTCTTCGTTAAAAACTCAAAATTTCTCAACCGTTTCAAAGCTAAGATCGAAGATCTCGCAAAATTAAAAATCGGCGCCATCGTTGATGAGAAATTCTTCACGATGATTACACCCGAGGATAAGGAACTTCTTCTGAAGCTTTCCTGGTTTGCGACTTCAGCTAACGTCGCTCTTTGCCTCACAAAACTTTCCAGGCCTTTTTATGACCGGAAATTCCAGGGCATGAATAACCAGGCCGATGGCCGGCAGATGGGAACGACTAACATCGATTCTTCTGCGCACATTTCCCAGAATGTCTTCATCGGCGAGAACGTCACGATTGGTGCCAACGTCGAAATCTTTCCGGGTGCTGTGATCAAGCCCCATGTCGAGATTGGGGATAACACGAAAATTTACGGCAACGTTACCATTTACCCATTCACAAAAATCGGGAAAAACTGCCGCGTTCATTCCGGTACCGTCATTGGTGCGGATGGCTTCGGTTATACCTTCCACCAGGGCCAGCATCTGAAGATCTGGCACATGGGCGGAGTGGTTATTGCTGATGATGTGGAAATCGGCTCCAACACGTCCATTGATCAGGGAACTTTTTCTCCGACAACGATTGGTGCGGGAACAAGAATCGATAACCTTGTCCAGATCGCTCACAACTGTAAAATCGGCAAGGGCTGTATCATCTGCGGTCAGGTCGGACTCGCGGGTTCAGTGACCTTCGAAGATTACGTCGTCGTCGGTGGGCAAGCCGCCATCGGTCCTGATGCTCACATTGGCATGGCTTCGCAAATTGGTGGCAAGGCCGGTGTGATGGAAGGCGCGGTCTGGCCTGCAAATTCGAAGATCGCAGGATTTCCTGCGCGGGATATTAAAGAGTGGCTGCGCGGGCTTGCTCTCACAAAAAAATTAGCTGCCGAAAAATAAGGAGTTCATATGATGTTCAACAAGAAGCAGGTGATGGAGTTTCTCCCCCATAGAGATCCATTTCTCTTCATTGATGGAGTCAAGGAAGTCATTCTTCCTGAAAGTCTCAAAGGTCAGAAAGGTCCTTTCAAGGCTTCAGAAATGATCGGCGGAAAAAGTGTCTGCACCTTCCGTGTCGATGAAACTGTTAAAGTTCTCGAAGGGCATTTCCCCGGAAATCCGATTCTTCCGGGTGTTGTTCAGGTGGAGATGATGGCCCAGGCGGCATCCTTCCTTTGCGTTCACATGATCGGAAAGCCCCTGAATGAAGTGAAACTCACAGTCGCGCTCATCACGGTGGATTCTGCGAAATTCAAAAAGCCGATCACTCCGATCATGGATCTCGAAATCCATTCGACCCTCGAAAAATCGCGCGGAATGTTCCAGGGTTATAATTGCGAAATCTATTGCGGTGGCGAACTCATGTCCCAGTGTACGGTTATGGCCACTATCAAAATCGAATAAGGAATTTTTATGTCTAAGAATTACGAAGCTCATCCGATGTCTTTCATTCATCCTGAAGCCAAAATAGGGAAGAACGTTACGTTCGGCCCTTTTTGCGTGATCGGTGCCAACGTCACGATCGGCGATGATTGCTACTTCCATTCCAATGTCGTTGTTGATGGTCACACGACGATCGGTAAGGGAAATAAGTTTTTCCAGTTCGGTTCCATCGGTGCTCCTCCTCAGGACAACTCTTATAAAAATGAGCCGACAGAGACCATCATCGGGGACAACAATACGTTCCGCGAATACGTCTCCGTCCACAGAGGGACAACCAAGCAGGATCAAAAAACCATCATCGGTTCAAACTCCCTGTTCATGGCCTACTGTCATATCGCTCACGACTGCACCCTCGGAAATAACCTCACGTTTGCCAACTCCGTGAACCTTGCAGGTCACGTAAACATCGGCGACCGCGTGATCATCGGTGGTAACACAGGCGTGTCTCAGTTTGTGACTCTCGGACGTGGTGCTTACATTGGTGGCGGTTCGGGAATCGACCGCGATATCCCGCAATTCTGTACTGCGTACGGAAACCGCGTAAAGCTCAAAGGGATCAACATCATTGGTCTCAAGCGCCAGGGAAATTCCAAAGAGATCGTCTCCGAAGTTGTGGACTTCTACAGAACGATGGAAGCCTCGGCCCTTTCTCCGCGAGCGTTCATTTCTCATCCGGAGCACATGGAAGAATTTAAAAACAATGTGATCGTGCAGGAGATTGCGAGCTTCATCAAAAAATCAGAGATTGGTATTGCTCCATTCATGGCGGATTAATTATGAAAAAAGTTCGCGTTGCAGTCT
>CANGAC010000005.1 GCA_947451425.1 Bacteriovoracaceae bacterium
CTCAATTACGTTTCCGGTCGTCTCGATGAAGGCTTCTTCTATAAGAATGAAAACATCTACGTCCTGGCGGAAGGTGATTTCTTCTCCGTGAAGAAGAAAAAAACCAAGCAGGTTAAGCGCGCGGACAAAGATCTCTTCGCTGAACAGCTCGCGACCCTGAAAATAAATGATTACGTTATCCACAGGGATTTCGGGATTGGTGTGTACAAGGGTCTCGAAACGATCGAGGCGATGGACCAGAAGAACGACTTCGTCGTCATTCACTATGAAGACGGCGATAAGGTCTACGTCCCCGTCTACAAACTCAATCTCATCCAGAAACACGCAGATGCCTCGGCAGCACTGAAGCCCGCGTCGTTAAAATCGAAAAAATTCTCTGAGTTAAAGAACAAAGCACGCGGTTCGGTTAAAAAACTCGCCTTCGATCTCCTGAAGCTTCAGGCCGAAAGAAAACTTCACGGGGGGTTCCCTTATTCTCCACCGGATCACCTCTTCAAGGAATTTGAACTCGCGTTTCCGTTCGAAGAGACCCCTGATCAGGAAAAGGCGATCCACGATGTCCTCGAGGACATGCAGAACCAGTACCCGATGGATCGCCTGGTTTGCGGTGACGTAGGATTCGGAAAAACGGAAGTGGCGATGAGGGCGGCGATGAAGGCTGTTCTCGATAAAAAACAAGTCGTCGTATTGGTTCCCACAACCGTCCTGGCCCTTCAGCACTATCATTCTTTTAAGAGACGGTTTGAAAATTTCCCGGTCAATATTGATTTCATCTCACGCTTTAAAACTGCGAAACAAAAAACTGAAGTCATGGCGGCGGTTGCTGAAGGAAAAGTTGATATCCTGATCGGCACGCATGCTGTTCTTTCCGACAAGCTGGAGTTCCATGACCTGGGACTTCTGGTCATTGATGAAGAACACCGCTTTGGTGTGGCCCACAAGGAAAAACTTAAAGTCCTGAGATCCGGCATTGATGTTCTCACCATGACTGCAACACCTATTCCGCGAACACTCCAGCTTTCTTTTTTGGGCATCAGAGATCTTTCTCTGATCCAGACTGCTCCTCCAAGAAGGCAGTCGATCAAGACTTACATCATTAAAGATGATGATCTCACGCTGAAGTCTGCGATTGAAAAAGAACTCGGCCGTGGCGGGCAGGTTTATTATGTCCACAACCGTGTTCACGACATTGAAGACCATGAACAATATCTGAAGAGCCTTGTTCCACATGCACGGATCAGCGTTACGCACGGGCAGATGAATGAACGCGAACTCGAAAAACGCATCAATGACTTTTACGATCACAAAAGTGACATTCTTCTTTCCACCACCATCATCGAATCTGGAATTGATATTCCTAATGCCAACACCATGATCATCGACCGTGCAGACACCTACGGTCTGGCCCAGCTTCATCAGCTTCGTGGAAGAATCGGGCGCTCTGACCGGAAAGCCTATGCGTATTTCATGGTGCCGGAAAATCGTATTCTCTCAGATCTTTCGCAGAGAAGACTCCAGGCG
Source organism: Bacteriovoracaceae bacterium (assembly GCA_947451425.1). Classification (GTDB taxonomy): domain Bacteria; phylum Bdellovibrionota; class Bacteriovoracia; order Bacteriovoracales; family Bacteriovoracaceae; genus Peredibacter. Next base: position 1,522 of record CANGAC010000005.1, read on the forward strand.
CTACAGACCTATGCAGAAATGGGATCTGGGTTTGCGCTCGCTTCAAGTGACATGGAACTTCGTGGAGCCGGGGACATTCTCGGGGGAGAACAATCAGGTCACATCGAGGCCATCGGACTTGAGTTTTATATGGATCTTTTGCAGGAAGCGATTGAAGAAATTCGTGGAGAGCAGAAAGTTTCTGTGAAGAACATGGAAATCCAGGCGCCGTTTTCGGCCTTCATTCCCAATAAGTACATTGAAGACCCGGCACTCAGACTTAAATACTACAAACGTCTTTCCAACACGCGAACACTTCCGCACCTGGAAGAAATTATTTCTGAGATCACAGACTCGTTTGGAATTACTCCGCGTGAGCTCGAAGCTCTGTACTCCATTCTTCGTGCTCGACTTCAGTTTCAACCCTTGGGTCTTCGTCTGGTCAAAGTTTCCGGAGCCAACATTCATATGTATTTCGCGCAGGAAATACTCGACCACAATCATCAGCTACGGGATAAGATGCTGAGTTTCTTCATGAACAAACCAAAACTTTATAAGCTGAACCCTGATAGTTCCGTCACTGCCTTCTTTAAAGAATCTGTGAATCATCAAATGCTCCTGGAATTTGCGAAACATATTGCGGCAAATGTAGGTGCATGATACCGTTTTTATTAGATTCATTAAAAACCAGGGAAGTGTATGAAGAAAATGATCTTCGTTTTGGTTGCCTTCATGATGATGGCAGCTGCGTTCGCTCAAAAAGACCAGGTCGTGGCCACAGTTAACGGTCGCTCCATCACCAAAAAACAATTTGAAGAATATCACCTTCAAAACCTGAAGTTTGTTGGTCAGAGAAAGATTACCAAAGAAGTTTCTCTTCAGGATCTGATCAAGCGCGAGCTTGGAATTCAGAAAGCGAAGAAGACTGGACTTGATAAAGATCCAACAGTCGTTGCTCGCCAGGAAGATATTCTTTATCACGCCCAGATCTCAAAAGATCTCGAGGACGAATTTAAGAAAATCACTGTGACGGATGACGATGTTAAGCGCTACTACGAGACAGAAGGGAATAAAGAGTACCGTACTGCTCATATCCTTTACCGTCTTCGTGCAGAACCTACTCCTTCGGAAGTAGAAGCCGCTCTTGATCAGAGTATGGCGATCTATACTCAGCTTCAGAAATCTCCGGAAGACTTCGCGAAGCTTGCGAACAAATTCTCTCAGACAACAGCAGCTCCTGTGGGCGGAGACCTGGGCTTCCAGCCACCGACCAGACTTGCTCCTGAGTATTTCGAAGCAATCAAGGGCCAGAAAGTTGGTTACGTAACGAAGCCAGTCCGCACGCAGATGGGCTATCACGTAATTAAAATCTTGGGCGTGAAGTCGTTAGACCAGATCGACAAAAACTTGTACAAGAAAATCATTTACGATAGAAAAAGAGACGCCATGATCGAGAGCTATTTCGCCGGACTTCAGAAGGGCGCAGACGTCAAGATCAATGGGAATCTCTAACACTTGAGAACCTGTGAAATTTCTAACTGTTATTCTTTTTCTGGGTATGAGCACTGCTCATGCCCAGGACAAACTTCTCGATAAGATCGTCGCCGTCGTTAACACCCGCGTTTTCTCTCTCTCCGAATTAAAGCGAATCGAAGACACACTTCCCGCAAGAAGAGAAATTTCTCCCGTTGTTTACAACAAAGACAAGTATTCAGAAAAAGAACTCCTGAATCTCATGATCCAGGCCTTCATCATCCGCGACAAGATCAATGGCCAGGGCTACGTGATCAACGATGATGCCGTTGAATCCCGGATCAAGATGACGGAAGAAAGACTGGGGCTTAAGCGCGCTGACCTTCTGACCTTTTTAAAAAGTAAGAGCATTACCTTTGAAGAGTATTTTGAAATCATCCGCGAAACGATGGAATACAATCTCTTCGCAACAAAAGTCATTGCTCCGCTTATTTCTGTAACTGAACAGGAAATTAAAAACGAATACTACCGCAGGAATAGCTCCAACAACGCACTGGCGTTCAAGTACAACCTCGTGGATTTTTACATCGCCGAGAAAAACCTCATCGATAAGAACAACCAGAAGTTCCTCGCTGTCCTGAAAGACTACCAGCTCACCGGCAAGCTCCCGGAAGAGTATCGCTCCCTCGAAACCAATCACATTGATAACCTCAACGAAGACGGACTCAACAAAGAACTCGCGTCTGCCCTCAAGGCTGCTGCTGAAGGTTCATTCTCTGCTCCGGTCAGTTTGCAGGGGCATGTTCACGTCTTCTACGTTCAGAAAAAAGACCTCGTGGAATCCCAGGACTTCATTCGCGCCAAAGAACAAATCCAGAACGAAATTTTTGTCACCAAGGGCAAAGGCGTAAGCACAAACTGGTTTGACCGCGAATACACCAATTACTACATTAAAAATCTCCTCTAATGAAAATCGCCATCAGCCAGGGACACGAAAAGGGAATCGGCCTCGAAGTTCTCTTTAAGTCCGCGCTGATGCTGGGTTCGCGCACTTCAGATCTTCTTCTGTTTGCGACGAGGCCTGCTGTTGAAGAGACTCTTTCAGCACTCAAGCTTCCTTTTGAGGTCAAAAATAAATCCATTCTCGTGGCAGGAGTAGAAATACCTGTGAAATGGATCACGACAAAAAAATCGCAAAGCTTTGAATCCCTGAAAGCAGCGATGAAATATTGTGAAAAATCAAAATCCATCCTCTTCACCTTACCCACATCCAAAGATCAGTTTCCCGGATATCCCGGACACACGGAATACTTCCGGACATTTTATAAAAACTCTGACCTCGGGATGTTCTTTTCTTCGCCCGGTCTTCAAGTGCTTCTTCTCACAGATCATGTCGCGATCAAAAATCTCTCTACTACCCTGAGTGAAGAACTCATTTATGGAAGACTCAAGCTTGCACTCAAGACCCTGAAACTCTGGCATTGGCCGACTGATAAAATTCTGATCTCGGGACTGAATCCTCACGCAGGAGAAAACGGCTTGATTGGTGACGAAGATTCCCGGATTAAAAAGGCGATGAAACGTCTAAGTCTTGAAGGAGTTTTGAACATGTCAGGACCCTTCCCCGGTGATACAATGCTTCTGGAACAAAGATCCCCTCGTGATCTTCTGGTTTATCTGTTTCATGATCAGGGTCTCGGTGTCTTCAAAGGACGTCAGGGTTTCATCGGATCAAACATCACTTTAGGATTACCTTATCCAAGATTCAGTCCGGATCATGGAACATCCTTCAGTCTGTTCGGAAAAAACCAGGCGGATTATCGGGGCTGCGCTTTTGCTTTATCGGAAGCGCTTTCTCTCCGGGAGAATTTACGCAATGGAAAAAATTCAGGTCACTAAGGCCAAAGTTCATAATTTAAAAAGTATTGATGTGAGTTTGCCACGGCACTCACTCACCGTAATCACCGGCCCCTCGGGTTCTGGAAAATCTTCGCTCGCCTTTGATACGATCTATGCCGAAGGACAGAGGCGGTACATTGAATCTCTTTCGAGTTACGCCCGTCAGTTCATTGGCCAGGTTGAAGCTCCCGAAGTTGAAAGCATCACAGGCCTTTCACCGGCCATAGCTATTGATCAAAAATCAACAACTAAGAATCCACGATCCACTGTGGGTACCATCACGGAAGTTTACGATTATCTGCGCCTCCTTTATGCCCGTCTGGGAGAAGCCCACTGTCCTGAAACCGGAGAGAAGGTTGCAAAACAAACACCCCAGCAAATAGTAGACCAGATCCTGAAATTCAAGGACGGGACGAAGCTTCAGCTTCTTTCACCCGTTATCCGAAACAAGAAAGGTGAGCACAAAGAAGAGCTCGCAAAATATGTTTCGATGGGCTTTTCCCGCATTCGTCTGAACGGCGAAATTATGAGCCTCGATGACAAAATCTCAATCAACAAGGGCCGCTTCAACAATATCGATATCGTCATTGATCGACTGGTTATTAAAGAGGGTGCTCAATCGCGCCTCACGGAATCCGTGGAACATGCACTGAAACTATCTGACGGCTATCTCGTGGCACTGGCAGACGACAAAGAATACTTCTACTCAGAGAAAAACTATTCCTTTAAAACGGGAAAGAGTTATCCCGATCTTGAGCCCAGACTTTTTTCCTTCAACTCACCACTCGGGGCCTGTCAGGTTTGTAATGGGCTCGGACTCACGAAGACTTTTGATATCGACAGTCTTCTTTTTGATGACGCGATTTCTTTAGAAGAGGGAGCGATTCCTATTCTCAAGAAAAACTCTTTTCTTATGCAGATGGTGCGCTCAGTGGCAGTTGCCGAGAAAACTGATATCGAAAAACCATTCTCAAAGCTTTCCGATAAATTCCGCAGCATTCTCTATGACGGAACCGAGAAGGTTTATAACTATAAGTTTGAGTCTGAAAACTCTTCGTGGAACTTTAAAAAAGAGTTCCCCGGAATCGTCGCCTGGCTGGAAAAGAAATATAACGAGTCAGAATCCGAAAAAACGCGCACCGACCTTGAAGAATACATGATCATCAAGAAATGTCCGGCGTGCAATGGGAAGAAGCTTAATCCGTTCGCCCTGGCGGCGAAAATTGATGGCCAGTCTATTATGGACGTTTGTGATCTTTCCATCTCGGACGCCGCTGTCTTTTTCGACAATCTGAAATTCACCGGTAACCGTGCCATCATTGCCAACAAAGTATTAAAAGAAATCCGCGACCGGATCAAATTCCTTCTGAACGTGGGACTTAATTATCTCACTCTCAATCGTGATGCCATGACTCTGTCTGGTGGTGAATCTCAGCGTATTCGTCTCGCTACCCAGATTGGCTCGGCTCTCTCTGGAGTTCTCTATGTGTTAGATGAGCCAAGTATCGGCCTTCACCAGCGGGACAATGAAAAGCTCATTCAAACACTGATTGATCTGAGAAACATCGGGAACACTGTTCTCGTGGTTGAGCATGACGAAGATACTATGAGAGCCGCTGATTATCTGATCGACATGGGTCCGCACGCTGGCCTTCATGGAGGGGAAGTCGTTTCGGCGGGAACTCCTGAAGAAGTGATGAAAGACAAAGCATCAATTACCGGAAAATATCTCTCTGGCACGTTGAAAATTGAAGTTCCAAAAGTGAGAAAGACTCTCACGAATAAAATTACGCTCAACAAGGCCAAAGAACATAACTTAAAAGACGTCACAGTTAACATTCCCCTCGGTGGGCTGACCTGTGTTACGGGCGTATCCGGATCAGGCAAATCCACACTCATCCACAAGATCCTGGTTCCCGCGATTAAGAACCAGTTGACTCGCGGAAGACGTGGGTCTCAGGCAAATTATCAGTCCATTGTGGGAGTTGATCAGATTCTCTCTTTGATCGAGCTTGACCAGTCTCCCATCGGAAGAACGCCACACTCAAATCCTGCGACCTACACCGGTCTCTTCGATGACATTCGGAACATTTTTTCTCTCACCAATGAATCCAAGGTCCGTGGCTACAAGCCGGGAAGATTTTCATTCAACGTGAAAGGTGGACGCTGCGAAACCTGTGAAGGAAACGGCATGCTCAAAATTGAGATGCACTTCCTGCCTGACGTATATGTGAATTGCACTGAATGTCGGGGTTCCCGCTATAACAACGAAACTCTCTCAATCCTTTATCGCGGAAAAAATATTGCCGACGTCCTGGCGATGTCGATTGAAGAAGCAGAACCTTATTTTGAAAATCATCCGAAAATAAATCGCGCACTCAAAGTCATGAATGCCGTGGGTCTCGGTTACATAAAACTCGGGCAGCCAGCGACCACACTTTCCGGCGGAGAAGCGCAGAGATTAAAGCTCTCTCGGGAGCTAGCCAAGAGCGTGAAGGGAAATACTCTCTACGTTCTGGATGAGCCAACGACGGGACTTCATTTTGAAGACATTAAAATTCTTCTCAGGGCCCTGAACAAGCTCGTTGATCTGGGTCACTCACTTCTTATCATCGAACATAATCTCGACGTGATTAAGACAGCCGATTGGGTTATTGATCTCGGTCCGGATGGTGGTAAAGGCGGAGGAATGATTGTGGCGGAGGGAACTCCGGAGCAAGTGGCGAAGGTGAAGGGATCATTCACCGGAAAATATCTCGCAAAAGTCCTCAAATAAAAAAGGGCTCCTTTCGGAGCCCTTTTCTTTGTTTTCTAATCTTAAAGATTAACCAACAGCTGGTTTGATAAGGAACGCGATAACGAACGCGTAGATTACTAGTGACTCGATAAGTGCCAGAGCAATAATCATTGGAGTAAAGAGTTTATCAGCAGCAGCAGGGTTACGAGCGATCCCTTCGAGAGCAACTGAAGCAGCTTTACCTTGGGCCATAGCACCGCCGATAGCAGCGAAAGAGATAGCACCAGCAGCAGCAAATCCGAGAGCAGCATTAACTTCCATAAAAATCCTTCCTTTATATAAAGGTGTTAGTTAGTTGTCCGCAGTACGCCTCAGTGATGTCCATGAGCTTCATCATGATCGTGATGAGCTGTGGCCAGACTGATATACACCATGGTCAACAGGGTAAATACAAACGCTTGCATGAAACACACGAAGAGCCCGATCACGTAAAACGGGATAGGCACAATGTACGGCACGAGACCGGAGAAGATCGAGAGAACCAAGTGATCTCCTTCCATGTTTCCTTTCAGACGAAGGCCGAGAGAAAGGGGACGTACAGCGTGTGAAATAAGTTCGATAGGGAAGATGAGAACAGCGAGATACCAAACCGGGCCCATGAAGTGCTTGATGTGTCCGACAATTCCCTGAGCACGGATACCCTGGAAGTTGTAATAGAGGAACACGAAGACACCAAGAGCGAGAGTGGTGTTGAAGTTATCAGTTGGCGGGAGAAATCCTGGAAGCAAACCAATGAGGTTGTTCAGGAAAACGAGAGTAAAGAGGAGCATGATCACGGAGTAATATCTCTTCGCTTCTTCTTCACCCATGATGTTTCTGGCGAGGTTATAGATAAACTGCCCGAGAGCTTCGAAGATGTTTCTGAAAGTGATGCCACGATCAGGAACGATATTGTTTTTAATGGATGAAAGTTTCGCCCGGTAAGCAACGCCTACGAGAACGAAAAGGGCCGAAACGACTGCAAAAGTAATCACGTGCTGTTTGACGTGAAGAGAGTGCTCGAGTTGACCGATGAAAGTATATCCGCTTGCCAGAGCAGCAGCGGGGATCAAGCCAGCAAGAAGCGCGATGAGGCGGATCATTCTGAAGGACCTTTTTTGATTAAGTGTTCAATGTTTTTAATACTTAAGCCGAGAATTATCAACTGGAAAATGTACAACATGATGCCCTTGGGCACGAGGTTTCTGGCATAGCTGACCAAAAGAGCGAAGGCCAGGATGAGCGACGCAATCTTAAGCAGGAGGAAGAAAGTAAGCTTCTTCTTATCAACTGGTCCGGAGCGGTCAGTCATTTGCGCTTCAATCAGCGAAGTCACCACATAGACACTTGAATAATGGTTGATGATGGCTCCTAGCTGAACCATGCCCAGCCAGAGAATAGAAGTCAGATCGGGGTATCCAAAAAAGACGGCCACCGCGAGGTTAACAAGCGAACCAAGAACGTAGATTTTACTGTTTATCTTTTTTGACCAGGACATTTCTCACCATCAGTACGAGGAAATATAAAATCACTAAAAGAAGTATGACGAGAAGCATATTCCAGGAAATAAGCCCGCTCTTCACCATCTGATACAGCAGAAAAAAAACTCCCACAATTGTCGACGGAAGCCCAATTGCGAGTCCCATCACCAACACGAGTTTCTGCATCGGAGTTTTTTCGCTCATCGCTTGCGGGCCACACGTCGGGCGTAAAGGGATTTTAGTCTTGCTCTTAATACATCAGGATTGGGATATGTTGAAAGAAGAGAATAGTAAATATTGTAGGCTTCTTTGAGTTTTTCATTCGATTCATAGGCATTGGCGATGAGAAACTTCACCTTCACAATCTGATCTTTGCGTTTTTCGCGCTTCAGATACTCCAGCCAGTAATCAACCGCCTTGTCCCAGTTCTTGTTATAAAACTCAATCAGCGCCATCTGGTTGTAGGCTTCGACATAGTAAGGATTCGTCGGCTGGTTAATGATCTGGTTGAAAATCTCGCGGGCCTTATCATAGCGGCCCATTTCAAAATACGATTCCCCCACGCGGAGATAATAATAATCGTAGTTCGAAAGCCGGGGCTTCACCTGCATGAGAATCTGATAGGCCCGAATCGACTCGTTAAAATTCCGCGCAAAGCTGTAGTTAATATCAGCAATTTTTTCGAGAGATTTTACCTGCCACAAAGGCTCGTCAACATTATCCACGATGAACTGGTAATACTTGAGGGCCTTCACCTGTTGATCGAGATAGAGATAATAAATTTCTGCGAGCTGGTAGTTGATCTTGGTCTTGATGACCTTCGAAGGATTCTTCACGAGAATCCGCTCATAGAGTTCAACCGCTTTATCAAACTGCTGGTTATCAACGTACTTTTGAGCGGAGAGAATATCCTGGTTCAGTCCCGAGGTGAAATCACACCCCAGGACGAACAGGAAAATAAGAAATTTACTGAACAGGAGTTTCAGATGTTTCGCCATCGGATCCATCATCCTCTGACTCCGCGATTTTCTCAACTGCCACAACTTTTTCGTCAGGCTTAACATTGATGAGGCGGACACCCTGAGTGTTTCTTCCGAGGAGAGAAATACCAGAGATCTTCGTTCTGATTACCTGACCCTTGTCGGTAATAATCATGAGATCGTCTTTGTCGCTCACAGGAAGGATCGCCATGATCTCGCCGGTTTTCTCCGTGAGTTTCATCGCGAGAATCCCTTTACCACCGCGAGACTGTTTACGATATTCTTCAGCGGCTGAACGCTTACCGTATCCGCGTGACGTAACAGTCAGGATCTCTGACTTGTCATCGATCACTTCCATACCAATAACCCATTCATTCTCGTCGATGCTCATACCCTTCACACCCTGAGACACGCGACCCTGAGCGCGACAGTCATCTTCGTGGAAACGGATAGATTTACCAGCGGAAGAGGCGAGGAGTACGTCTTTCTTACCGTCAGTAATTCTGACTGCGAGAATTTCGTCACCATCAACAACCTTGATCGCCTTGAGACCGTTCTGTCTCATGTTCTTATACTCAGAGAGTTCTGATTTTTTCACAATCCCGTGCTTCGTCGCAAATACCAGGAAGTGTCCTTCAGCTTCTTTCGGAACAGTGATGATTTCTTTCACCACTTCGCCGGCAGGAACGTTGATGATGTTCACCACGTTTCGGCCTTTCGATGTGCGAAGACCTTCAGGAATCTGATAAACCTTGATAGAGAACACTGTTCCCTTATCAGTGAAGATCATCAACGTATCGTGAGTGTCAGCGGTGAAGATCGACGTGTAGAAGTCTTCGTCGAGATCGGCACCTTTGACACCTTTACCGCCACGTTTTTGCGCGCGATAAGTATCAGTCGCCATGCGCTTCAGATAACCCTTCTGGGTAATCGTCACGATGACTTCTTCGTTCTTGATGAGATCTTCCATCTGAATTTCGTCGGCCTGGGCAATGATCTCAGTGCGGCGTTCATCACCGTAGTTTTCTTTTACTTCAGCAAATTCGGTTTTGATGATCGCCCTGATCTGTTCTTCAGATCCGAGAATACCTTCGAGGCGGGCGATTTCTTTCATGATGGCTTCGTAGTCAGCAATAATCTTATCGCGCTCAAGACCCGTGAGGCGCTGGAGACGCATGTCGAGAATTGCCTGCGCCTGGATTGCCGAGAGAGTGAATCTCGACATCAACTGGTCTTTGGCCTGCGCCGGACCTTCAGCTGCTTTGATCATGTTCACGATCTCGTCGATGTTTTCGACGGCGATCTTGAGACCCTCTAAGATGTGAGCGCGCTCTTTGGCTTTCTTTAATTCGTAGGTGGTACGACGGATAACGATTTCACGACGGTGCTCGATGAAACACTGGAGCTGTTCCTTGAGGTCCATGACTTTCGGTTGACCGTTGTAGATCGAGAGGAAAATGATCCCGAAAGAAACCTGCATCTGAGTCTGCTTGTATAGACGGTTCAGAATCACGGCACCCTGTTCACCTTTCTTGATATCGATAACAACGCGAATACCTTCACGAGAAGATTCATCGCGGATATCAGAAATACCTTCAATCGCTTTTTCCGTTACGAGTTCGGCAATTTTCTCAATGAGTTTTGCCTTGTTCACCTGATAAGGAAGTTCTGTGATCACGATCATCTCGCGATCATTCTTCTTAATTTCCACTTCGGCTTTCGCACGAATCTGAATGACACCCTTACCGGTGTGATACGCCTGCTGAATTCCCGCTGTTCCGATAATTGAACCAGAAGTCGGGAAATCCGGACCTGGAATAATTTTTAGAAGTTCATGAACCGTCATGCCTGGATTTTCAATCAGGGCCTCAAGGCCATTCATCACTTCCGTTAAGTTGTGCGGAGGAATGTTGGTCGCCATACCAACGGCAATACCAGCAGATCCGTTAATGAGGAGGTTCGGAACTTTTGTCGGAAGAACTGTTGGTTCCTGGAGGGATCCATCATAGTTGTCCTGCCAATCAACGGTTTCTTTGTCGATATCACCCATCATGTCGTTGGTGAGCTTCTGCATTCTCACTTCGGTGTATCGCATGGCCGCGGCGTTATCTCCGTCAATCGAACCGAAGTTCCCCTGACCATCAATGATCGGATATCTCATAGAGAAATCCTGCGCGAGTCGAACCATGGCCCCGTAAACGGCAGAGTCCCCGTGAGGGTGATACTTACCGATAACGTCACCGACCACACGGGCAGACTTTAAGTAAGGTCTGTTGTGGTAGTTATTTAACATGTGCATCGCGAATAATACGCGTCTGTGCACGGGCTTTAATCCATCACGAACATCCGGAAGCGCACGGCCAACGATTACCGACATGGCGTAATCGAGGTAACAGCTTCTCATCTCGTCCTGAATCAGGAGGGGAGTGATATTGCCGTGGTTAGGAACGTTGTTGTTTTCGTCGCTCATTCAATCATCCTTAAATTAAATATCGAGGTTACGAACATTGAGTGCGTTTGTTTCCACAAACTCACGTCTTGGATCAACCTGGTCTCCCATGAGAACAGAGAAAACCTGGTCGGCATCAATGGTGTCTTCGATTTTTACCTGAAGAAGTGTTCTGTTATTCGGGTTCATTGTAGTTTCCCACAACTGTTCCGGGTTCATTTCTCCCAGACCCTTGTATCGCTGGATGTAGGCACCCTGACGACCTTCGGCTGAAATGAACGCTGCAAATGTCTGTAGGCCTGTATGAGAATAAGAATTTCCCGCATGTTTCATGGAGAACTCAGACTTGAGGTAACGCTTGATACCTTCATACTGATTCATGAGATCTGCAAACTCAGACGACTCCGCAAAATGGAGACCAATGCGGAAGTTTTTCGTTTTGAGTGCCGAAACAACCTGAATTTTCACCTGGTAACCAAGTGTCTTCATGTCTTCTTCAACGACGAGTTTGTATTTTTTCAGGTTCACATGGTCATCGGCCTGAAGCTTATGAGTTGTGCTTTCTGCCCACGCCGTGAGTTTTGCTTTGTCTTTCATGATGTCGGCAGTGAGTGTTCCATCCTGAACAATTGTTCTGAGGAAAAGAGCATCATAGTGACGGTCATAACTTTCAAGTGTCAGGTTATAAGTTCTGAACTTATTCACAGCTGCTTTCACGGTCTCAAGATCAACCTTCGCTCCATCAATCAGGATTTCTGAATCAGAGAGTGAGGTTGTTACGAGGTAGTTTTCAAGCTCTCCACCGTCTTTCAGGTAACGCTCGTGCTTACCTTTCTTGTATTTGAAGAGAGGTGGCTGAGCGATGTAAAGGTGTCCGCGCTCCACGATTTCCGGGAACTGGCGGTAGAAGAGTGTGAGGAGAAGTGTACGAATGTGCGATCCATCCACATCCGCATCGGTCATGATCACGATCTTGTAGTAGCGCAGGCGAGAGATATCGAAGGAATCTTTTCCGATCGAAGTACCAATGGCCTGAACGAGCATTTTAATTTCGTCGTTACCCAACATTTTGTCATAGCGCGCTTTTTCTACGTTCAGGATTTTACCCTTTAGCGGAAGAACGGCTTGCGTACGACGGTCGCGACCTTGTTTTGCTGATCCACCCGCAGAGTCACCCTCAACGATGTAGATTTCGCAAAGTTCAGGATTTTTTTCCTGACAGTCGGCCATTTTCCCTGGAAGACCAGAGAAATCGAGAGCTGTTTTACGACGGGTAAGTTCGCGTGCCTTACGGGCAGCTTCACGGGCCGCAGCCGCATCGATGGATTTTTTCAGAATCGTCTTACCGACGTTTGGATTTTCTTCGAGATAAATTTTGAATCTGTCCCCAACCAGAGAGTTAACAATACCTTCAACTTCGGAGTTACCGAGTTTGGATTTTGTCTGACCTTCGAACTGAGGATTCGTGAGTTTCACAGAAATAATCGCCGTGAGACCCTCGCGCATATCATCGCCCGTGAGAGAGATTTTGATATTCTTGAGAATGTTATTATCTTTGGCGTAGTTATTCAGAACGCGCGTGAGTGCAGTCTTGAAACCAGAAACGTGAACACCACCTTCCGGCGTGTTGATGTTGTTGGCGTATGACGTGAGAGTTTCGGAATAACCATCCGTCCACTGCATGGCCACTTCCACTTCGTAATTGTCACGAGACTGGAAGAAATAAATCGGCTCTTTGTGAATGGGAGTTTTTGCGCGATTTAAATAAGCTGCAAATTCAGAGAGTCCACCTTCGTAGTGGAAAGTATCTTCTTTCTCCGTGCGCTCATCTTTCATCACAATACGAAGTCCCTTGTTCAGGAACGCCATTTCGCGGAAACGGTTAGCGAGGGTATCGTAGTTGTATTCGTGAACTTCAAAGATTTCGTTATCAGATTTGAAAGTCACAGTTGTTCCCGTGTCTTTCGGATCACAGTCACCAATAACCTTCAGCGGTTCTTTGGCAGAACCGTGTGCGAACTCAAGGCGGTGAAGTTTTCCGTGCTTTTTAATTTCTAGACGAACCCACTTAGAAAGCGCGTTTACCACTGAGGCACCCACACCGTGGAGACCGCCGGAAACCTTATAGGCTCCGCCCTCTTCGTTGAATTTTCCGCCGGCGTGAAGTTTCGTGTAAACGATTTCCGCAGCTGAAACGCCTTCACCTGGAACCATATCAGTAGGAATTCCGCGGCCGTTATCCACAACCGTGAGGGAATTATCAACATGAATGATGACAGTGATTTGTGTGCAATAACCAGCGAGTGCTTCATCAACCGCATTGTCTACGATCTCGTAAACGCAGTGGTGGAATCCACGGAAGCCAGTATCACCAATGTACATCCCGGGGCGCTTTCTTACAGCTTCAAGCCCTTCGAGAATTTTGATCTGGTCGGCATTGTACTCAGTATTAACTTTTGAAATAGAATCAGGAGTTTGATTCATTCATTGGCTCCTAGCCGGGGGCCTTGAGTCCCCCATGTTCGATAAAAAACTTCTTGGAATTTGGTATCCGTTCCAATTCTTTCCCAAAATTCTCGTTGGCGGTCGTGATTAAAACCTGGAAGTTTTTTGTTTCCAGATATTCGATCAAGTTTTTCCATCTCCGGCTATCTAACTCGCCTGAAACGTCGTCTATGAGAACAATAGGATAAGAGCTAAATTTATACCGAAAAAGCTCTATATAGGCAAATATAAGGCTCAGAAACGCCATTTTCTGTTGGCCTAAGGAACAGAACTCAAACGCGTTGAGTCCATTGAAACTAAATATGAAGTCGTCGCGATGAATTCCTACCTGTGTAATTTCAGCTTTTATGTCGTTTGATTCCTGATGACGATAAAAGTCAAAAATCTTTTTAGCGTCCCAATGAACGAAAAGACTGTCGAGATCCATCTGCAGAGTGTTTTCCTCTGCAAAAATGGCCCGAAAAGTCGGTGTTATAAATTGATTCAATTGATTGAGGAATTCATGTCTTTTGGCGGTGAGAATCGCAGAATATTCTGAAACCTGCTCATCAATTGCACGCAGCTGGAAGGAAGCATTTTTCCCACCCATGCCCAGGACAGAATTTCTGAAGCGCATGGATTTTTGAAAACGTCCAAGGATCTGACGGAATTCTTTATCCATGAGGGACATATGCGAATCCATCCACTGGCGGCGAAACGTACTGCTCGTATGGAAAGAATAAGAATCAAAAGGATTGATAAACACAGAACTGGAAGGAGTTTTAGATTTTTCCGGTGAACTGTTGAGAAATCTTTCTTCTAGTTCTTCGCCCATTCTCAAAGAATAGGAAACAAGCTCGCCTTCTTTTTCAAACGCAGATTGAAGGATCAGTTGCGACTGTCCACCCTCAATGTCGATCATCTGTGCAAAACCAGTGTTTTTACGGAATGATTTTTTATTGGTGAGAAGGTAAACGGCTTCGAGGAGATTGGTTTTCCCGTTACCGTTCTGGCCAAAAATGCAATTTATCCCAGAGGTGAATTCAAAAACAGAGGAGGCGAGATTTCGGAAGTTTTGTGCCTGTAATTTCTTAACTTTTCCAAAATCCATCCACTACAGCTTCAGAGGCATAATGATGCCCAGGAACTCCGGAATATCTTCAGCTTTAATGACGACGGGAGAAAGCTCATTATTAAACTCGAAGGTCACATCCGTTTCATTGAGAACGGACAGGCTTTCCGTGAGATATTTAGCGTTAAACCCGATCTCTGTCGCTTTTCCGTCATAAGAGATTGGAAGATTTTCTGAGGCCTGACCCAGGGCCGGATGATTCGTAGAAATCACCAGCTCGTTCTTCTGGATATTAAGCTTAATCCCATTGGTTTTTTCATTAGAAAGGATCTTGATGCGTTTTACGGCGTTCAGGATGGCATTCCTGTCAATATGGAAGCGATTGGTTGTCTTAGCAGGGATGACCGTTTGATATTTAGGATATTCACGGGCAATCAGGCGGATCGAAAGATAGTACTCATTTCGTGCGTTCACGAACATGAAGGAATCATCGAGAGAAATGGAAACCTCATCTTCCGGGTAAGAGTCAGCAATCTTTTTGAGCTCGCTGATTCCTTTTTTGGGAACGATAACACCATCCACTAGGAACTTATTTTCCCCGATAAATTCATGAGTATCGAGAAGTGCCAGGCGGTGACCATCAATCGCAACTGCACGAAGTTTAGAGTCGGTAAGCTGGAAATAAATACCATTAAGGTACAGTCTCGTTTCATCCGTAGAAATCGCATGAGAAGTCTTGTTGATGATGTGAGAGATCTGTTTAGTCTTAAGCCGGAATTCTGAGCTTTGGTTCTGGAATGTGAGCTGAGGAAATTCCTCTGCGCTTGTGATTAAAAGTGAATAGTTAATGTTTTTACAAGTGAGATTTAAAAGGTTGGTGTTATCAACACTCATCACCACTTCATCGTTTGGAAGTTCTCTCAGGATCTCTGCAATGTTCTTGCTGTTAATGCAAAAGCTGCCTTCTTTTTCAATTTTGGCATCGAGAATTATTTTTGCTGATACTTCGAGATCAGTTGCAATCAGTTCTAATTTGTTACCGGCAGTTTTTAAAAGACAGTTCGTCAGGATGGGACGAGAGTTCTTTTTATCAACGACTGATAAAACTTTATTGATGGCTTCTCTCAGAACCTGTGACGGTATTATCAGCTTCATGAAATTTCCTTAGATGAGACTCAAGGTTTTAACTTTTCTCCCTCAGATGTTCAAGGGAAGCTCTTGCTGTTTCTTTTCCCCAAAAAGGACTCTATATATATTCTTTTTTAATTCTTTATTCTTATTAGCCGGGATGGTGTGGATAGATTGGGGCGTGATGAGTAATATTGAAGAGTTAACCTTAAATTTACCTAAAGTATTCCACGTACAGTGTTAGACTAAAAATTCCCTGATTCGTATATCATGATCTTTGGCTGCGCTTTAGGTGTGCCCATCCACGGCCTTCAACAGAGTTTCCCTTTGTGCGTGCAGCAAACAAGAAATCCTTTTTATAAACACGTCCATTTCTGAAAAACGCTTCCACAATTTTCTCCACAATGTGGACAGATGATTTGTGGACAGCAATCCATGAACATTTAGTTCTGTTGAAATGTTAGGAACTCTTCAAATTAAAGTGATTTTTCGATGTCGAGAACTTGCTGAGCAAGTAGAGATTCAGTTTTGATGCGGTCTTTGATCGTGTTGATCGCGTGAAGAACTGTGGAATGATCGCGGCCGGAGAAATATTGCCCATTTTCCTTCAAGGTTGGCTTAATGAGCTTATTCACCAGATACATGGAAACCTGGCGAGGGAGGGTTACTTCCTTCGTCTTGGCCTTCCCGCGAAGGTCTCCAATCGGAATTTTGTAATAGCCCGCAACGGTTTTAGCAATTGAGTCAATTGTGATGTTTTTCTGATTCTCGAGTTCTTCGTTGAGCTTTAAGTGCTCTTTAGCAACTTCGAGATCGATGTCCACTTTGAGAAGGGACGTAACGAGACCTAGCTTCACCAGGCATCCCTCGAGCTCTCTGATGTTGCTCTTCACGCATTTCGCGATGAGGTTCACAACATCCGGAGAGAGATAAATGTCTCTTTCAACGGCTTTTTTCTTAAGAATAGCGATACGTGTTTCAAGATCCGGCTGCTGAACTTCTACCGGAAGGGCAGAGGAAAGACGCGATTTGATCCTGTCTTCGATCCCTTCGATTTCTTTGGGCTGTTTATCCGACGTAAACACGAGCTGCTTGTCTCTCGACATAAGTTCGTTGAACACGTCAAAGAATGCATTCTGTGTTCCCGCACGGTTTTTTAATTCGTGAATATCATCAATGATAAGAACGTCAGTCTGCTCAGTGTATTTTCTCTTGAAGTCGAAAAGCTTGTTGATCTGCATGCTGTCGACCATCTCGCTCATGAAGCGATTCGCCGAGGTGATACAGATGCGAAGGTGCGGTTTTGTGGCCTGGATGTGGTTGGCAATCGCATGGATCAGGTGGGTTTTTCCGAGGCCCGAGTTTCCATAGATATAAAGAGCTGGGAAGTTCTTCCCTGGCTCGCGCGCAACCGCGAGAGAAGCCGCACATGCCATGTTGTTTGATGGACCAATAATAAAATTGTCAAAAGTCTTGGTGATATCCACCTGGACGTTTGGCGACGCCGCCATATGCTCGAGAACTCTTGAGTCGACCGTTTTGATGAGGTCTTCTTTTGTCGGCTGGAGTTCTTCGATAAAGAAGGTGGCCTGCTTCGGAGTTTCTACTTTTCTAGTCTCTTTTTTCAGTATGCTTTCTGTATTGGAGCTTTGAGAAAGACTCGATCCAATAACCTGGAGCTCAATCCGGAATGATTTCCCGAGAATTTCAAACAGGGCCTTTTTAATAGTCTCTGTATAATGGATCTCGATCATGTTTTTGATGAAGTTCGTCGTGACAACAAATTCCACCGTTTCTTGATTGATGGCCGCCACGGTAAAGGTATTAGCGAAGTAAGCGTGAAACTTGTTGGCGTTGATGAGGTTCTTGATCTGCTCAAGCAGGGCCTCAGTCGTAGTCTTAAGTTCTTCTGATGAGAACTCAGGGGCGGGCTTGGCAATGGCACAAGCCTCGATCGCCTTCATCGTCTTCTCTATGATCACAGGATGGGCCATGTGGTTCACCGGTTTGGACGCGGCGCTCTCTGAGAGACCGTCGAGCTTTAGAAAATGATTAAAAGGAAACTTTTGAGTCATTATATAAAAGTAATTTAGCTGAGTTAAAAAGTTAGGATGGTATTAACAGGGGCACTGGACGTTAATCAATGTTGGGCCTCTTACATCTACTTACTCTAAAGATTGAACATGTTATAACGTACAAATCTTATTGACCCATATGGGTAAATCCTGTAATTAAGGTGCTTCCCAAAATTACAAAGCTACTTCTCGAAGGACTTCAATATGAGTATGCAGAAAAGAACTTGGCAACCGAAGAAACTCAAGCGCCTCCGCGATCACGGGTTTCTCGCTCGCATGGCCACTGTTGGTGGAAAGAAAGTGATTAACCGCCGCCGCGCTAAGGGCCGCAAAGCACTTACTGTTTCAACAGGAACGAAGTAATTTTTGAGATGATTCCTGCCTCTTTTGGCTTTCCGAAATCTCACAAACTTACCCAGAAAATTGATTTTGAATATTTGCGTGAACAGAGCTCTAAAGGCTTTGTTCACCCTCTTATCTGCTATTCACGCGCCTCCCGTCTGAATCTCCCTCATTTAAGAATCGGCTTCAGTATTTCCCGGAAAATAGGCAAGGCCCATGATCGCAATCGCTTAAAGCGTATTATGAAAGAGTTTTTCCGGCTGAATCCTGAGCTCATCGCGGTTCCACTCGACGTACTCTTTGTCATTGTGGCCAAGCCCGAGAGTGAAGAACAGTTGATGAAGGCTTTTTCAAAACTGTTTAAAGGACTCCAGGGAAAAAGATGAAAACCCTGGCCGATCTTTTTCTCCGTTTTTATCAGTATTTTATCTCACCACTTCTCGGGAACAATTGCCGCTTCGAACCCACCTGTTCCCAATACGCTCGCGACTGCTTTAAGAAGTTTTCTTTACCCCGAGCTTTATGGTATTCAAGTCGACGAATTTGCAAGTGTCATCCTTTTCATCCCGGCGGGCACGACCCCGTTCCTTAAGCCGCGGAATTTTTGGAGTTTTTCATGGGTTCTTCTGACCAACGTAACGCTTTATTGGCCGTGGTTTTATCCGGTCTTATTCTCTTTGGATGGCAGTATTATTTCCTCCCGAAAAAAACAGCTGCCCCTGTAGAACCAGTAGCCGTCTCCACGACTGCCCCTACGGCTGCGAATGGAACAATCACCCCGACTGTTGCCCAGGGCGGTCCTATAGAACCAACTGTTGCTAACGAGATTTTCTCCATTAACAACAATGGTGTAGTAGCGGAGTTCTCGAACAAGCTGGAGTTTGTAAATTTCAAAAATCCCCAAGCAAAAAGCAATTTTGACGAACTGGCTGGTGTAAAGACTCCTGCTCAGGTTGAGTTTGATTTCGGACAGGGCTTCCGCCCGCTTCAGTTCCAGCGTGCAGACGAGACAAAGTTTCATAGCACGGAATCTGACGTAACCCTTACGACCGGTGTTGATGAGAAGGGGATTGCCATTTTTACCCTCACATCCCCTAATCCATTTAAGTACCGCTTCACCTTCAAAGCCGAAAAGAAAGCCCTCGAAAACAAACAGCACAGGATTTTCTCTGTCTATACAGACAAGCTCATCAATATTGAGCTCGCTGATGATGAAAATGGTGACCGTTCTATCAAGTGGGCGGGGATTGATTTTAACTATCACCTGTTCGCTGTTGCCCTCGATAAAGAGACTTCGCTTCTCTATAAATCCAATCCTGATTCAACGCTTTCCATGTTCTCTACCAAGGGTGAAAACTCACTCCGCTTCCACACTGTTTTCGTAAAAAAAGAATACAATTACCTCACAAGTCTCGGACACAATCTTCAGAACTCTGTTGATTTCGGGATCTGGGGATTCTTTGCGGTCTGGATTCTTAAGGGCCTTCAATTCTTCTATAAGTTCTTCCCGAACTACGGCGTTTCGATCATTCTCCTGACTCTTCTCATTCGCTTAATTACGTTTCCTCTCCAGTGGAAATCGACTGTTTCAATGAAAAAGCTCCAGGAAGTTCAGCCGGAGCTCACAAAGATCCGTGAGAAATACAAGGAAGATCCGGCACGCCTTCAGAAAGAGTCGATGGAGCTTTTCAAGAAGTCCGGTGCAAACCCGATGGGCGGATGTCTTCCTCTTCTTCTTCAAATGCCGGTGTTCTTTGCTTTCTATAAAGTTCTCTATTCCGCAGTAGAACTCGTCGATGCTCCTTTCGTTCTTTGGCTGCACGATCTCTCAAATAAGGATCCGTACTTTGTTCTTCCGGTTCTTATGACGGGTGCCATGTTCCTTCAGCAAAGACTGACTCCGAACACGATCTCTGATCCTGTTCAGAGAAAAATCATGATGTTCATGCCGCTCATTTTTGGTTTCATCATGAAGGATCTTCCTTCTGGTCTTTGCCTTTATATTTTCGTTTCAACTTTGTTCGGAATTCTTCAGCAGGTTCTCGTTTTCAAAAACGCCGGCAAGAGTACTAAGCTCGCCACTGTATGAAGTTTCTGTATTCGGATGACCCGATCATTGCCTGTAGTACGTGTAATCACGCAAACGCAGCCTTGGCGGTCATCCGGATCTCCGGAATCAAGGGTTTCAGTGACTTATCTCGTTTTTTCACACACTCTGGTCCTATAGAACCACGCCGTGTTTACTTCACCCGCTTGGTCCTACAGGGGCAAACTATCGACGAAGTCTGCCTCACTTATTTTGAAGGCCCGAAAAGTTACAACGGCGAAAACATCCTGGAACTTTCCATTCACGGCAACACCCTTAACACCGAAAGGATCATCGATCTTTTTGTGAAAGAGGGCGGAATTCGTCTCGCTGCTCCGGGAGAATTCACTTATCGCGCGATGAAAAACAAGAAACTCAATCTCTCGCAGGTTGAGGGACTTGATCTTTTTCTCAATGCCAATTCTTCGTACGCTCTTGACCAGGGATTATCTCTTCTCTCGGGAAATCTTCACGAAATTTATCTCGAGCTCTGGGATCTCTATCTCATTCACAAATCTTCGCTGGAACTTTCCATCGATTTTTCTGATGACGTGGGGGAAGAGGCTGCACGCAAATATTTCCTCGATTCCCTCGATAATTTCCACAAGAAGTTTTCTTCCCTCGCAAAGCGGGTGGAAAACCAAAATGCGAACCTTCTCCAGCCGGAGATTGTGATTGCAGGTCTTCCCAATGCCGGGAAAAGTTCTTTTTTCAACATTCTCCTCGGTGACGAGCGGGCGATAGTTTCATCTACCGCTGGAACGACCAGGGACTATCTCACAGAATATTTTACGGCAGAGGGTGTTCGCTACAAATTGGTGGACACGGCCGGAGTTAGGGATTCTTCAGACTCAATCGAGGCGGAAGGTGTAAAAAGAACGAAGAAAAAACTCACTCAGGGATTTTTCAAAATTCTTCTGATCAATCCCTTTGAGATGAGTCCGGGCTTTTCAGATCTCGTCGCAGAAGATTTTGATCTTATGTATTTCACGCATGCTGATCTTCCGGGTTTTCTTGAGGCCCGGAAAAATCTCGAAGATAAATTCCGCCAGCTTGGTTCTATAGGGGCGATTGCTCTCGCCAATTCCGACCAGCCGTGGGAAGAAGACCTCACACAGCGACTAAATAAAAAATACCTACACGCTGTTTCACACCAACCCTTGCTTCTTGACCGCCACAAGGCATTGATTTTACGGGCACAACAAATTTTATCTAGCTATCGTTTGTTAGCTCAGAATGAGACAGATGTAGCAATTCTCTCCTCTGAATTAAACACCTTGGGGCATTGCATTTCAGAAGTCATAGGTATAGTTTCACCCGAACAAGTTTTAAACTCGATCTTCAATAATTTTTGCATCGGAAAGTGATTTGTTCCACGTGGAACATTTTCAATTATGAAATACGACATCATCGTGGTTGGCGGTGGTCATGCCGGAATCGAAGCGGCGTACATTGCCTCCCAATTCAATCTTCAGGTCGCCATCATTACTATTCCCGGAGTAGGTCTCGGCTCTGCACCCTGTAATCCCTCCGTAGGTGGAGTGGGCAAGGGACAAGTGGTTCGGGAGCTCGACGCCCTCGGTGGACTCATGGGAATCCTCGCTGACAAAGCTGGAATACAGTACCGGACACTGAATGACTCCAAGGGCTTTGCTGTTCAATCCAGCCGCGTCCAGATTGATAAAGAACTCTATTCCATCAAAGCTGAAGAGCTGATTGCCTCTATTCCCAATATCACCGTGATTCGGGAGAAAGTGACGGCCATCTCCCCAGGGTTTGAGGTGAAAACGGCCGCTGGGTCGTATAGGTCCACCAAGATCATCATGACTGTAGGAACTTTCCTCAATGGAAAGCTTCACACGGGAAGCGAACAAACAATGGGTGGGAGAGTGGGAGTTGAGCCCTCTTCTGGACTTCAGGATTTATTGGCCGCCATCAAGACCCGGCCCCAAAGATTTAAGACCGGAACACCTCCGCGACTGAATAAAGATACGATTGATTATTCAAAACTCGAGGAACAGCCCTCTGATTCCAGTGTTCGGAACTTCCATTGCCTGAATCAGCCGTTTTCCAGAGAGGCAGAGCAAGTTTCCTGCTATCTCGCGCACACGAATGCCACGACGATGGAGATTATTCGCTTCAATCGCGAAAGATCACCTATGTTCAACGGGCAGATCCAGGGTGTGGGTGCCAGGTATTGCCCTTCAATTGAGGATAAAGCATTCCGTTATCCTGATAAATCATCCCATCATGTGTTCATTGAGCCCGAAGGACTAAATCTCAATACTGTTTACCCATCCGGAATTTCTTCTTCACTCCCGGAAGATGTGCAAGAAGCTTATGTTCGCTCCATGGAGGGTTTAGAAAAAGCTGAAATCGAAGTTTATGGATACGCAGTCGAATATGATGTTCTTGATACGACAGAGCTGAAAATCACTCTTGAGCATGAACAACTTGCTGGTTTGTACTTTGCTGGCCAGGTAAACGGCACTTCTGGATACGAAGAAGCAGCCGGGCAAGGGTATATTGCGGGAGTAAATGCGGCTTTGGCCCTTCTTGGCCTCGAGGCGCTCGTTTTGAGTAGGCATGAGTCTTATATAGGGGTAATGATCGAAGATTTGACCTCAAATACCCGCGATGAACCGTATCGCCTCTTCACTGCCCGCTCGGAAAACAGATTATTCATCCGCGAAGACAATACGGTTAACAGAATGGCGCCTTATCGCCAGCAGCTTCTCTTGAACACATCGCTTGATAAATACCAGCGTGAGTTCCTCGAGAACTATGAGCTCCTGGTGAAATTCTGTGATGAAACCATGATTGTGGAAACATCTCCGCTTCTTCGTGAATTTTCCGGAGAGGGCGAACTTCAGCAGCTTTCCCGCAGGTTTTCTGTCTCAGAGCTCCTCCGTCAGGGCTGGTTAAATCCCGTCACGACGCTGGAAAGAGTGCTCGAATCATTCCAGTTAAAGATTGATTATGACCTCGTGAGAACTGTGGCAATTTCCAAGAAATATGATGGCTATATCAAGCGCTCGGAGGGGCAAAATGAGCGTCTGAAGAAGATGGATGCCATGAGAGTAAACTGGGAAGAAATTGTGGGATCCGGTAACATCTCCTTCGAGTGTAAACAGAGAATTTCCCGTATTCGCCCAGAGACCTTCGGACAGCTGAAGCTCATAGAGGGAATCCGTCCCGCGACTCTCGCCGTTGTGGCGGCAAAGGCCCTCTGATGCTCGACTTTTCTATCCGCTATTTAAATGTCCTGAAAACCAAGCTCGCCGGGCTAAATCTCACCAATATCCTGGATCCGGATGAGTTTTATCATAAGCAGATTCTCGATTCGATTAACCCTTATCTTCAGTCAGAGTCTTTCAAGGATCACGTAGCGAAAACCAAGCTTGTGGTCGACGTAGGTTTCGGGGGCGGGTTTCCGATTCTCCCTCTGGCGAAACTCCTTCCTGATGTTCAATTCGTGGGCGTAGAGAGCAAGAGGAAGAAGGTCGATGCGGTGAAACTCATAGCGGAAGAACTGGGTCTCACAAACGTAAAACTTGTTCATTCGAGACTTGAAGATTTCTTCTTTGATCGTCCCGCTACGATCACGTTCAAAGCTGTTGGAACGGTGGCGGATTATTTGCCCGCCATTCACCGTTCTTCGAACAATTTTTCAGTCTTTTTTTATAAGGGGCCAAACTTTTTAGAACTAGAAGAAAAGTCTCTGGTGAAAATTTCTGATTGGGTTTTACGTGATAATCAGGAGATCAGTGTCCCCGGCACACAGCAGCGTTTCCTTGTAAGCTTTAGTTCGAAGAATGTTCCACGTGGAACACCTAAATACCTTGTCAAACTCTCGGATTTTCTCTAAAAATTAACCTCTCAGAAACATCTAAAGCAGGGACTAAATGGCTAAAATCATTGCGATTGCTAACCAGAAAGGTGGCGTTGGAAAGACGACCACTTCCGTCAACTTAAGTGCATGCCTCGCCGCGGCAGAAAAGCGCACACTCCTAATAGATTTGGATCCACAGGGGAACGCTAGTTCTTGCCTCGGAGTAGAGAAAGAAACCTTCGCCAAGGCCAACGTTTATCACGCTCTTATTAATGAAGAGAGTTTTGAAAATTGTATCTATCCGACAGAACTTCCTCTTCTGGAGCTTTGTCCTTCGAATAATGATCTCGTGGGTGCGGAACTTGAACTCGTTCACATGTTCGCTCGCGAATCAAAATTAAAAACGGCGCTCGAAGCGATTGCTCACAAATATGATTACATCATTATTGATTGCGCTCCTTCGCTGAATCTTCTTACTGTGAATGCGCTCTCAGCTGCTCACACTTATCTTATTCCGATGCAGACAGAATATCTTGCGATGGAAGGATTAGCTCAGCTCTTAAATACCGTGCGCCTGATCAGAGCATCTCTGAATCCGAAGCTTGCTCTCGAGGGAATTCTCCTCACGATGTATGACTCGAGAAATAATCTTTGTAAGCTCGTTGCCAATGACCTCATGACCCACTTTAAGGACGATATCCTGAAGTCGATCATTCCAAGAAACGTCAAACTTTCTGAGTGCACGAGCTTCGGTAAGCCGATCATTCTTTACGACATCACATCCAAAGGCTCTGAGGCTTATCTCTCTCTTGCTCGCGAGATCATTTTGAAGTCGGAAAAGAAACCAGAAGTGAAGATGCCACTTGCGACACAAATTCCAAAATTCGAAGACTATCAGGTTAATCAATAGGAGCGATGAGTATGCAAAAGAATAAACCACAGCTTGGTAAAGGTATGGCAGCTCTCCTTGGTGGACACCCGGGTTTACACGCGGATATGCCTGCCCCTATAGAACCGAAGATCGAAACACGCATCGAAACTCAACCGATGCTCGTAGACGTGGAAAAGCTTGTTGCTAACAAGGGACAGCCGCGGAAAATATTCAAAGAAAAAGACCTTCTCGAACTCGCAGAATCGATCAAAGAAAATGGCGTGATCCAGCCGCTCCTGGTTGTCGAAAAAGACGGCATGTTTGAAATCGTCGCGGGAGAAAGAAGATTCCGTGCTTCTAAACTTGCGGGCCTTACGAAAGTTCCTGTGATCATCAAGCGCGCGACTAAGCGTGATGCCATGGTCATGTCGATCATCGAAAACGTTCAGCGCTCGGATCTCAATTGCGTGGAAGAAGCTCTCGCATACTTCCAGCTCATGAATGAGTTTGAACTTACCCAGGAAGAAGTGGCGAAGAAGATCGGAAAAGAGCGCTCAACGATCGCGAACTTCCTCCGGATCCTGAAGCTTCCGAAAGACGTCATCGTTTCTCTTCAAAAAGATCTTCTCTCTTTTGGTCACGCCAAAGTTCTCTGCGCGATCGGGGATGAAGAGCTGGTCAAGCGCCTGTCGAACGAAGTGATCGCTAAAAACCTTTCCGTCCGTGAACTGGAAGAGCTTGCGAAGCAATCCAAGAAGCCGGCGAAGAAGAGTGGCATGGTCAACAAATTCATCGCAGAGCAATACACACAACTCAGAAATAAGCTTGAGCAGAAGACCGGCTACCACTTCGATCTGAAATCGAAGAAGAACGGAGCTGGCGAGATCACCATCAAATTTAGCAACGAAGCTGAATTTAATGATATATTTGCTTATCTCATGAAGTAATTGTCCTGGAGGACGCTTGGCCCGTAAGAACGATATTTGCGCCATCATCGAAGAAGGCTGCAAATTTGAAGGAAATCTATCCTTTAGCGGCACGGTTCGTATCGCGGGCTTTGTTACCGGAAGTATTTTTTCCAACGACACCCTTATCATTTCAGAGGGTGCCGTAATCAACGCCGACATCAACGCCAACATTGTTATCATCTCGGGTTCCGTGAAAGGAACGATCAAAGCCTCTTCCCGAGTTGAGATTAGACGCCCAGCAAGATTCGAAGGGACGGTTACAAGTCCGAGTCTCATTGTCGAAGAAGGCGTTATCTTCCACGGAATAACGAAAATGAAAGACAAAAAATAGCCTCTAACTTCTTGACGAAAATCCCCCTAAAGCTTACAAATTACTGCAATTAAAATCGCTTCATTAAGGTAAAAAGAATGGAAACCGTTCAGGCCATTTTCACACAACTTGGTGTGGATTCGTCTCTCGCTCCTCAGTTCGTTATCGTTTGTATTGTCTTCATCCTCGCGCAATTTCTTTTCTTAGGTCGTCTTCAGGAAGTTCTTGAGACACGTGAAGAAAAGACAGTGAAGCTCGAGAGCTCTGCTGACGAGACAATCGAAAAAGTTTCGCGCATGAAAGCCGAGTACAAGGCGAAGATTGATGAAACTCAACGTAAGACTTTAAAAGAGTCGACTGACAAAAAACAAAAGATCACTCAAAAGTTCACGGATCAATACAAGCAAGCTGAAAAAGAAGTCAGCGCTCACGTTGATTCTTCCCGTAACACTTTTTCAAATGAAGTGGCGGGCAATCGCGAGAAGTATATGGCGGAAGCTGATACTCTTGCCCAGTCTCTCGTTAACAAGATTCTTCAATAAGGACAAACATGCGTTACTTAGCTACATACGCACTTTTCTTCTCGGCTGCGGCCCTCGCTTCTGGAAACGGCGGACATCACGGTTCAGCAGGTGATCTTGTTGCTCCGGCCGTGAACGTTGCTCTCCTCGTGGGTTTTCTCGTTTGGAAACTCAAGAAGCCCCTGAACGATATGTTCACGAAGAAAGCTGAAGAGATCACGAACACTCTTGAGCGCGCGAGCCTGAAAGCAAAAGAAGCTCAGATGATGCTCGAAAACGAGCAGAGAAAAATCACGAATCTTTCTACGGAAATGAAAACTCTCGCTGATCAGTCTGATGCTGACGTTAAGACATACGAAAAAAATCTCGCCCGCGAGACAGAAGAAAAAATCCAGAAGATGAAAACAGACGCAACTTCAAAAATTGCTGCTGATAAAAAAGCCATCATGGATGAGCTCAATGCGGAACTTCTGAACCAGGTGATCGCGAAGACAAAAACGACAATCAAGACAAACAAAGATTTCCAGAGCAAAGCTTCGAACAAGCTTCTTCAAGGACTTAAATAATGAGAGAGCAAGCCGTTGCCCGCGTTTACGCCAAGTCACTTCTTGAGCTTGGAGATGAAAAGAAAATCAATATCGCTGATGAGCTCACAAAACTCACAGAGGTCATCAATAAGTCTAACGACCTTGAGAACATCATGTTTCTCGAACTCTTCACGATGGAAGAGAAGAAAGGGGTTTTTGGCGAAGTGGCCAAGAAGCTCAACCTTTCTCCCATCACGACTGAGACGATTCGTTATCTGATCGACGAAAAAAGAATCGGCATCCTTCCTCTCATTATTAAAGAGGTGATTGTGATGGACGATGAACGTCGTGGTTTCATGAAGGGAACAATCGAAGGCTCTGATGCCCAGATTGATCCTGCCTTCAAGGCGAAGATCGAATCATTCCTCAAGGGGAAACTCGGTCGCGATCCGCACCTTGAATACGTTCAGAATCCGAAACTCTCTGCAGGTTACAAAGTCACAGTAGAAGATCTGCAGCTGGACGCGTCTCTCGACAACCAACTTGAACAATTTAAACAATCCGTTTTAGGCGAATAATTTTACCCACAAAAGGGAAGGATTTTAGATGAGCACATCAATTAGACCTGAAGAAATCACAGGAATCATCAAGGATAGAATCGCGAATTTCGAATCGCGCCTCCAGATGAACGAAATCGGTACCGTTCTCACCATCGGTGATGGTGTGGCCCGCGTTTTCGGTCTCAAGAACGTTCTCGCTGGAGAGCTCGTTGAGTTCGAAGGTGGAGTTAAGGGAATGGTTCTTAACCTTGAATCAAATAACGTAGGTATCGTTGTTCTCGGTAACGACGAATCTATTAAAGAAGGCTCAACTGTTAAGCGTACAGAAAAAATCGTTTCTGTTCCGGTTGGCGACGCTCTTCTTGGCCGCGTAGTAAACGCAATCGGCGAGCCGATCGATGGTCAGGGCGAAATCAAGACAACTACTTTCCGTAACGTGGAAATCAAGGCTCCGGGAATTATTGCCCGTAAGTCAGTTCACGAGCCAATGCAGACAGGGATCAAAGCAATCGATGCCATGATTCCGATCGGTCGTGGTCAGCGCGAACTTATCATTGGTGACCGTAAGACTGGTAAGACAGCAGTTGCCGTCGATACGATCATCAACCAGAAAGGCAAAGACGTTGTTTGTGTATACGTGGCCATCGGTCAGAAGCAATCAACAGTTCGTCAGGTTTATCAAAAGCTCCTCGAAGCAGGCGCTCTTGAATATACAATCATCGTATCAGCGACAGCTTCTCACTCAGCTCCGCTTCAGTACCTCGCTCCGTACACTGGCTGTACAATGGGCGAATTCTACCGCGACCAGGGCAAGCACGCTCTCATCGTCTATGATGATCTTACAAAACAATCTCAGGCTTATCGTCAGCTCTCTCTCCTTCTTCGCCGTCCACCAGGGCGTGAAGCATTCCCGGGAGACGTTTTCTACATTCACTCAAGACTTCTTGAGCGCGCATGTAAGGTGAACGATGAACTTGGTGCCGGTTCACTCACAGCTCTTCCGATCATCGAAACTCAGGAAGGCGACGTTGCTGCTTACATTCCAACAAACGTAATTTCGATCACAGATGGTCAGATCTATCTCGAGTCGGATCTCTTCAACTCCGGTATCCGTCCAGCGGTTAACGTTGGTCTCTCGGTATCGCGCGTGGGTGGTTCTGCTCAGATTAAAGCGATGAAGAAAGTTGCGGGTACACTCCGTCTAGATCTCGCTCAGTACCGCGAGCTCGCAGCGTTTGCTCAGTTCGGTTCAGATCTCGACGAAGCGACTCAGCGTCAGCTGAATCGTGGTGCTCGCCTGGTTGAACTTCTCAAGCAAGCTCAGTACTCACCTATGGATGTTATCGATCAATCAGTTTCGATCTTCGCAGCAACTAAAGGTTACTTCGATGCGATTCCGGTTTCTAAAATCCGTCAGGTTGAAACTGATCTCCTCGCCATGCTCAACAGCCGCCATGCGGACCTGATGAACGGCATGAGAAAAGACAAGCAGATGTCTCCTGAGGCCGAAGCGAAAGTGACAGACCTCATTAAGGGTTTTGTTTCTAGCTACAAGGTTTAATTTAAGGATTTAAGACCATGGCAAATATTAAAGAGCTTAAAAAGAAGATCAAAAGTACCAAAGGTACTTTCAAGATCACGAAAGCGATGAAGCTGGTTTCAGCTTCAAAGCTCAATAAGGCTCAAGCCAGAATCTTAGGTCTCCGTCCTTACTCGACTGAACTTGAAGAAACTGTTCGCACAGTTGCTGCCCTCGCTACGGACTATACAAATACGTATTTCACCCAGCGGGAAAACAAGCAGTCGGTAGTTCTCGTGATTTCTTCAGACAAGGGCCTTGCTGGTGGTTACAACTCTCAGCTCGGAAAAACAGTCAGAAGATTTATTGCCGAGAAGCCGGATGAAGATCTTAAGTTTTTCTGGATTGGGAAAAAAGTCAGAGACCTTCTTGCAAAAGAAGTGAACGCTGGCAAAACATTTACTTTTGCGAAGGCAGAGCCGACTTACGAAGAAATTCGGAAAGTTGCTGATGAACTCGGACAGATGTTTATGACTGGTGAAGTGGGCAAGGTGTACGTCGCGTACAACTCATTCATTTCAGCGATCGCATTTGATTCGAAAGTCAGACAGCTTCTTCCGATGCAGGTTTCTGCTCACGACAAAGATACCATCAAGACGAAATATCCTTACGATTTCAAGTATGAGCCGGGTGCAGCTGAAATCCTGGATACTCTGGTGCCGGAAGTTTATCTCACGACTGTTTATACCTGCATGCTCGATGCGATTGCGTCTGAACACGGCTCTCGTATGAACGCGATGGAAAATGCCTCGAAGAACAGTAAAGAAGTGATTAAGAAGTTATCTTTAAAAATGAATAAGATGAGACAGGCCCGTATTACAACTGAGTTGATCGAAGTTGTTTCCGGTGCTGAATCTCTCAACGGTTAAGGAGCCATTCTAATGGAACAAAATACAGGCGTAATTCGTCAGGTGTTGGGTCCGGTAATCGACGTTGAGTTTCCAGGTGGAAAACTCCCGGCGCTTTACAACGCACTCAAGATCACAAACAAAACGATGCCAGGCGGAGAGGGTAACCTCACTGTTGAAGTTGCATCTCACCTCGGTAACAACATGGTTCGTACAATCGCCATGGATGCGACTGAAGGTCTCGCTCGCGGACAGAAAGTGACTGATACTGGTCGTCCTATTCAGGCACCAGTTGGTCGCGAATGTCTCGGCCGAATCATCAACGTAATCGGCGAGCCGGTTGATGAAGCGGGCCCGATCGGGAACAAAAAAACTTATTCTATTCACCGTGAAGCTCCTAAGTTTGCTAACCAGTCGACGAAAAAAGAGCCGTTCTTCACAGGGATTAAAGTTATCGATCTTCTCGCTCCTTATCTTAAGGGTGGAAAGATTGGTCTCTTCGGCGGAGCCGGAGTTGGTAAGACAGTTCTTATTATGGAACTTATTAACAACATCGCTACTCAGCACGGGGGCTTCTCGGTTTTCGCTGGTGTAGGAGAGCGTACTCGTGAGGGTAACGATCTTTGGCACGAAATGAAGGACTCCGGAGTTCTTACAAAAACAGCACTGTGCTACGGCCAGATGAACGAGCCACCTGGAGCACGCGCACGTGTTGCTCTGACAGGCCTTTCTGTTGCTGAATATTTCCGTGATGAAGAAAAGCAAGACGTTCTCTTCTTCGTAGATAACATCTTCCGCTTTACTCAGGCGGGTTCAGAGGTTTCTGCTCTTCTCGGTCGTATTCCATCAGCGGTGGGATATCAGCCAACACTTGGTACTGAAATGGGTGCCATGCAGGAGCGGATTACGTCGACGAAAGACGGATCGATTACATCTATTCAGGCCGTTTACGTTCCTGCGGATGACTATACCGATCCAGCTCCAGCGACAACTTTTGCTCACTTAGATGCAACAACAGAACTTTCTCGTCAGATCGCCGAGCTCGGAATTTATCCAGCGGTGGATCCACTCACTTCTTCTTCTACGATTCTTTCGGAAGAGATCATGGGTGCTGATCACTATGCAACTGCACGTGCTGTTCAGTCAGTACTTCAGAAGTATAAAGAGCTTCAGGATATTATCGCCATTCTCGGGATGGATGAACTTTCTGAAGATGATAAGAAACTCGTGGCTCGCGCTCGTAAGATCCAGAAGTTCCTTTCTCAGCCGTTCTTCGTTGCTGAGCAGTTCACTGGTATTCCGGGGCAGTTCGTGAAGATTGAAGATACGATCAAAGGATTCAAGGCCATTCTCGCAGGTGAAGTAGATCACCTCCCAGAGCAGGCGTTCTATCTCGTTGGCGGTATCGAAATGGTTCAGGAAAAAGCTAAGAAACTTTCTGAAGGGAAGTAATTATGGCATCAGCCTTTAAGCTCAACCTCTATACACCTAAAGGTGTCGTGATTAGAGACCTTGAGTGTAACGACATTGTGATCCCAACTGTTCGCGGGGAGATTAACATTCTCCCCGAACACACTCACATCCTCACGGAGTTGAGCACGGGAATCCTTACGGCGAAGACTGTGAATGGAGTACGTCATTTCTCGGTAACTGCGGGCCTCTGCCGCGTACTTGCCGATACTGTGACCATTCTTTCATTCACATCAGAGCGCGCTGAGGATGTTGATCTCGAGCGGGCAAAATCTGCCAAGGCTAAAGCCATGGACAGACTTTCCGGCAAGGAATCGCTTACTGATGTAGATCTTCTTAAGTTCCGCCGTAAGCTCGAGAGAGCTGAAATGCGCTTAAGAGCTGCAAACTTACGTTAATCTTAAAGGGTCCCTCACGGGACCCTTTTTTTTGTAAATTTTTCAATTTCTCTCCCCAAAATTCAAATCCTCGTATAATCGGCCCACTTCAAAACGAGGTCCCTGTGAAAAATGCATTCCTGACTCTCGCTCTTAGCATCTCCTTCTCTGCGCTCGCGGGTCAGCACGAGGTGCCGGGATTCAAGGTGAGCACAGTTGATTTTGAAGGTTCTCAGAAAGTTTCACAGGATGGCAGATGTACTCTCAAGCGGGAAGACTGGACGGGTGAGGCCTGGTACTCGCTCTATCTCTATGATCAGAGAGACAGCAATTTCCAGGGAAGCCTTGCAATCAGAAATATTGAAAACGGAATTGAGCTTATTGCCGCTGAAGATATTAACGAAAACTGCTCTATCGAAGTCACGAAAAACGGAAATCAAAAAACGGTAACGGAAAAGTGTGACCGGTTTGTGGCCCACGAAAAGATTTCTCTGACGACGGATAGTGAAGGCTTGATTCAAGTAATCGCGATTGAGAAAAATGAAGCGGGAATCGGCGGGCACAGTATTCCCTTCCCTTACGTTTATAATAAAAAAATCACCTGTAAATTTTAGGACCATATGAAAACCATGATGACTGCCATTCTTCTTTCACTTTCCTTTGCTGCTGTTTCGGCACCAGTGAAAACCTGTAACACGACTCTTTCCATGCCGGGTGAAACTCCGGTTCCGACGAAGATGGAAATTTTTGATGTCGGAGGAACACTAAAAGCAACTGTAACCCAGACGGTTGACGGGCAGACCAATTCCTATGATGACAAGGCCACAATTGGTGACTATCCGGTAAGAGAGGGGCTAACAGAAGAGACGGATGTGGAAGATCTCAATCCCGCTGAGTCCCTGGTGGTTCATGCCATGACCCTTGAAAACGATCCCGTGTTTGAAGGAAAGATCAGATCGGGTGTTGCCCTCAAGAAAGTCCGTGCAGCGAAGGTCTACACTGTTGGTGAAACCACGAACATGGGTGGAACAGCTATCGTTGAGGCCCGCGATTCAAGAGGCAAGGCCCTCGGATCTTATCTCGGTGGCTTTCTCGTCAGTCCCTGCAAGTAATTGGTCCTATGGGGGCATGCCTACTCGTGAGTAGGCAGCCGTGGCTAATCAAAAACGAACATCAAGCATAAGAGAATGTGACGCTTTACGAGCAATGTACCTTAAACTTCTAGGTATATGTCTCTTCTGTTGTCACGGATGATAACTTCTATCACGCTTGTATTCTGCCTCGTCGTAGGTGTGGCAGGCGTTCGTATTCTTTCAACAGACAATACTGAAATCACATTTGATTCAAGCTACATGGACCTTTTCGAAACTCCTTCAGTAGAAGCTTCGAATGTCATTGCTCTATCTGCTCCGGAAATGAGCTTTTCTGAAATCAAGATTCCGGTTGCTCCACGAGCTGTGGCAGTGAAGAGAAAACCGATTATGAAAAGAGTGGTTGTTGCGGCAGTTGAGCCGGTGGAAATTAAGGTTCAGCCCTCTGAACTTCCGTTCCATGAGCCAGTGAAGCTTAAGCGGATTGAATTCAACGGAGAGCTTCTGGTCAACATCGCGTCTCTTTATAGAGATGTTGCAGTTGAAGAAAAAGTTCTGGTAGCTGATGTAGTAAAAGAAGAAATCAAAGACGAAGTGAAGACGGTTCAGTCAGCAGACAAGGCTGCGGTTGCTGATGCTGCCGATCCTGAGTTCTTTGAATATGAAGAAAAGATTGCTCCGGCCGAAGAAACGGTTGTTGGTTCAGCAGCTCCAGAAAAAATCATTAAAGAAGAAATTGTTGTTCATAACACTGAGATGAAAAAAGAAGTCGTTCAGGAAAGCAACCTGATCGCTTTTGACTACTCAGGGTTAAAGCAGGATATCCAGGACAACAAAGTGCCGACGGTATCCATGGTGGATACTCACAAGAAAGGTAAGTCGCCTTCTCAGGGACAATCGACCGATAAGCTGGTGGCCCAGGAAGAAGACGATCAACCAGAAAAGTCTCTTGCTCCTAAGTCTCCGGTCTACAATGCGCAGATGACTATCCTCGGGATGGCCACCGATCTTAAACACACAGATTCTATTAGTAGTTTTGAAGTCCGCTTCCAGGATAATACTTCTGAAGTCATTGAAGACTATGGTGATGGAGAAGTAACTCTCTCTGTAGCAATGGCCCATCCAAAAATGACGAGATCCATGGTTCTTTTAAAGAGAGGCTTTGCCCCTACAAACACTGACCTTATCTTAGAAGATGGCGCCAGCCGAGTTTCTCTCCCGGTCATGGGACAGGAACAGTTTGACGAACTTCTGAATGCTTTTGAAAGCCGTGGCCCTATAGGGGCAGTACTTGTTGAACTTGCCGATGAAACGGAAATGGCCCAACTGGATGTTCCGTTCGGAAAAGTCATCACACTTGATGGCGACATGAAAGAAACAACGAGTGATGATTTCCGCTATCAGCTCTTCCTGGGTGTGAAGGCCGGGAACGCGCTTCTTTCTTATGTTCACGGGAACGAAAAAACTTCAAAAATCATCCACGTTCATGAGCGCGAACTTACGTATGAGTCGAATTTCTTTGAAAAAGAAAATCTAAAGAAAGTCAGCCTGTTCCAGGAAGACCTTCTTACTCGCGAAAAAACACCTCTCATTATTGCGTCTGAAAACGTAAAAGTCTTTGCGACCAACATCCAGGGTGAAAAGCTGAATCAGAATACCTATAAAATCGATTTCGGCAGAAAGCTTCTTGGTGGGCGCAACTATCTTGAGCTCACGCATGAAGCTGAACCGGTATTTGTCGGGACAACGGATATTTCTGATCTTTCTGTTCCCACAGAAAGCTTTATGAGACATGTTCTTAGCTCGCTCCCTGATAATAAGCTTGGGAACCGCTGCTCGATCCAGGTCAATGTGAAGAGACCTGTTTCAGAAGTGGTTGTGGCATCTGAATCTGTTGGTGATGCCCTCATGACAACGTCTCAGTATCTGGATGCTGACGGAAAATTCTATGATTCCGCGAGCGAGAAGACCCGCAAGGTCATCATTTTCGGCGAAAATCAGAATTCTGATTCTCACTATATGGATGGCAAAGTGAATGTGCGGATTGATTACATGGATGGAAGTACTGACTTCCTGGGGACTTACTGCTCCCCGAATTCTTATCTCGTCGAGCAGCTCTGATTTTTTAAATACCCCGACCATTCCTTAGGTTTCTTCTTGATGATCGTCTGATCATCCAGCTTCAAGAATTTAGATGCGGGCAAGCGCGACTTCGTTGAGATGATGGTTCCACGAGGATAGATCTTCTTAAAGTCGCGGATGTGATCATTATAAAAGGCAATTTCATCGAGGTGAATCGCTCCCACTTCTTTATCAATTCGCATCGGGCATTTTGTGAGGGAGAACTGCAGGTTTTCTTCTCCATCAGGTCTTTCTGTCTGGCGGATCCCGGGAAAGAGTTCCTCTTCGTAGGCGAGAACATGGGCGAGGGCGAGAAACTCGGAGAAGAAATTCTTCGAAGCAAATCCAAAGGTTTCGGACTGACTGCTTCGGATAATATCTTCGAGTCTCACATCCAGTGAGGCGAGTTTTCTGCGGGAATTCAGGAGATGCTTTGTTCCGGAATTATAGGAGGTAACCGTGAGATCCCATTTTTTCATGATCTTATGATTTTCGAAAAGTAGGTTGGCCGCCGCGATGGAAGAGAGACCCACGTTAGAACGATAGTCCATAAGTGTAGAACGTCGCGGAAGATAGTAGCTCGAGATAAGGGGCATGAACTGCCAGACCCCAAGAGCACTGACTTTTGAATGGGCCTTGGGATTAAAACTCGATTCGAGGAAAGGAATCGATGTGAGTTCTGAGGGAAGGCCGCGCTTCTCGAAATAGGCCTTGAGAAAAGTCTGATAGGGAAGAGAGCGAATGAGTCCGGCTTGGATGAAATCTCTTTGCCCGGTCTGAACCCGCAGATGATCACGAAGCTTTGTAAAAAATGAAATCCGCGAAGCTTTTTCTGAGGGAAGTTCAGTTCCGCTGTTTTTAATCGCTTTGAATATTTCCCGCGAAGCTGGCTCCATGTTGAAAGGATCTTTCGTCAGAAGCTCGAGTGTTGACCTGATATCATCCTGTCTCTCGCGGGAAAGTTTCTGCTGAAGAACATAAAGCGTATTTGAGTTGAGACCTTTCTTCTTCAGTGCCGAAAAATCGAGAACCTTGTAAATGATAGAGAGGTTATTCTTGTCGTGAATCGCAACCTGGGTGGAATCCAGGCGCGTGTAAATGAGAAACCAGAAGCGGACATTGGGATAATAGAATTTTGAGACATGAAAAACAGGATTTACTCTTTTGTCGTAGTCATTCAGGTACGGATCGACAACCTTGGGTGAGTAAAATGGAAGTTCCACCACATCGTCTTCACTTTTAGATGGTGAGACTCGGCCGCCCAGCTCAAACCCAAAAAACGGGTCAGAAGATGTGACAAAAAAGAGCGCGAGAATTGTAAGGGTAACGTACTTCGCGATCATTTCTGTCCAAGAATCTGCATGGTGCGCTTGTAGCCTGATTCCACAGCATGTGTGGAAACTTTCGGGTTGAGCGAGAAAGAATTCGAGAAGAAGAGTTTATAGTCGTGATGGTCGGGATAGATATCGATGAGCTTAACCTTAGGGTTGATGTTGAGCTTTCTCTGGAGGATCGCCATGATCTCGCGACGATGGGTCTGCGAAAACTTTTCCATTTTCATGTAATCGTTCACGGTATCCATAATGTCGATCGCCTTGGCCCGTTCAGCACGGCTGGCGATAATCTTTTTCTGGATCATAAGATAGATCGACTGGATCGCAATCGGGGGAAGCCCATAATTCACGAGCGAACCCACTTCATCATGAAAGTGATAAGGAGTGTGAGTCCATGAACTGATGATGACGTCGCATCCATTGTCTTCGGCCACGTGAGTAGAAAGAGTCTCCCGGATTTCTCCGTCGATGTAGTAATCCACTTCATTGGTCTGCCGATTCTTGATGGGATAGGGGCAATAGAACGGCGGAACACTCATGGTAGCGGCGGTTGCATAGGAAACGTTGGTTCCGGTGTAATAGACCGAT
The DNA here is from genome assembly GCA_947451425.1 of Bacteriovoracaceae bacterium. Classification (GTDB taxonomy): domain Bacteria; phylum Bdellovibrionota; class Bacteriovoracia; order Bacteriovoracales; family Bacteriovoracaceae; genus Peredibacter. The sequence goes on from CANGAC010000005.1 coordinate 38,743, forward strand.
GTACTGTCGTGGCTGGGATTCGGGTAATTATATTTTGAGAAAATTACCTTCCGCGAGTGATCGAGCTGAGTCGCGACGATAAAAAGATCCGAGTTGAAATCCTCGAACTTATCCTGAACGATTACGTTATCGACGAGATACTGCCGAAGGCCTTCCGTGGTAAAAAATCCAGGAAGCGAAATGATGGGCTTCAGGAAATTCTTCATCAGCGCTGGAAGACCATCCAGGGGATAATAAAGATCCTGTTTCGGCGCCCGCAGTTCAGGGCGCTTGATCGTGAACATTTCCTTGTAGGTAATGCCTTTGAGTTTTGAACCCTTAATGCCGATCGTGGCCTGAATCACATCCTGGGGCGTGTATCCGCTGGCGAGGTAAACACAAATGAGAGCGCCGGCACTTGATCCGACATAGGTTCCGATCTCGAGACTTCTCGGATTCAGATCCTGCGGGGATGATTTATTGTTTTTGAGATAGAAACCCAGCTCTTCGAGCGCAAGTGTTACGCCCAGATGCCAGGCAGCTGCTTTCACCACACCTCCGGAGAGGACGAGGGCGATTTTTTTATTTTTAAGCTCGTTTAGGTCAACCGACATGATTACTCAGTTAAAGGGTTTACATTTTTGATTTTGCACATCTAGATCGGTTTCTTTATCATAAAGTTTAAGAGAAGGAGTATCAATGAGCACCACGGATTCGGTCTGGTTATCCATCAGTGACTATTCACGCTATAAAAGCGTCTCCATCTCAACTATCCGAAGACACATCAAAAACAACATTCTGAAGCACAAGGAAGAGAACGGAAAGTATTTTATCTACGTTCCGTCTTCGGAGCGCGTAAAGATTCGCGAAGAAGAGGATCTTCTTCGCGCTAAGCTTGAGCTTGAGTTGTTGAGAGGAAGAATCAGGAGCCTTCAGGAAGAGAATCATGAGCTGCGCATGCTGGTTGATCTCTACGAGGGCAATTCGAAACTCACCACTCCACCGGAGCTTCCGCATTTTTATGATTAAGCTCTTCGCCATTCTCTTTGTTCTCACTTCTCAGTTCGCATGGTCGCAATCTTCTATGCGGAGATGCACGCTTCTTCCTGTCACTGACAGTGTTGGTGGCGCCATTGGGTTTAAGGTTTTTGAGGAAGTTGAAAACTCACTCCGTAAAAGTAACTGGTGCACGTACGTTTCCAACTCAAGCATGATCAGTGTCTTCAGTCGCTATCGCGAGAATCTTCCACAGTATCTGAAAACAAAAGAAGTCCTTTCCACCGTCGCGGATAAATTAAAGGTCGGCTCTCTCATTCGCGTGGGTATTGTGAACGAAGTGAAAGGTGTCGAAGTCCAGATGGAAGTTTACGGTGAGTCCGGTGACGATATCTATTTCAGTGAGAAAACCGTTCTCCAGTCAGATGACATTGAAGTCATCTCTTCAACCGTTCAGAACTGGCTGGATACATATTCTAAGATGATTCCTTACGATGCAACGGTCACGGGAATTCTGGGCGATCAGATTACTCTAGATGTGGGTAAGGGTTATCCGATTCAGATCGGCCAGAAATTTATTGTCAAACGTCTGATGACGAAGAAAAAACACCCACTTCTCAAAAAAGTCGTGGACTGGGAAACGAAGCTTCTCGCTGAAGGAAGTGTGTTTAATATTTCCGATAATCAGGCATTGGGAATGATTAAGGTCTATAAGGATGACCAGAAGCTCATGCCAGGAGACTGGGTGAGGCTCGAAGAATTCCGCGAAAGTGATATCTCCGAAAAAGCGCTGAAAAAAGAAGAAGAGGAAAAACTCGGAACTTTGGGGCTTCTGTCTGTCGCTCTTTTTGGCTCAAGTTCCAGTGTTGACACAAATACTCCGTCAGGATCAAACCGCTGGAGCGGAAATCTTTTTGGCATTGATCTTCGCGCGGAAGGATGGATCACCAGACAATATTTCGCGGCGATTGAGCTCATGCGTTCACTGGGAAGTGTAGATAAAACTTCCGGAAGCCCTACGAAAAAAACGGCGAACGTAAACAATGGCTCATTCAAGCTCCTCGGAGGATATAAATATCTTCCGATCGGTTTCTTCTATGGCCCACAGATTGATCTTTACGGCGGATACGCCAGCAAAAGTTACGATGTGGATTATTCAGGCCCGGATGGATTGGGTCAGACAACGTTTTCGGGTCTGGTTTTCGGCGTGGGCGCCAATATTCCCATTAACCGGGAATTCCGCTTCTTCACTAATGCCGACTTCATGCCTTTTCCGACCTTCACAGACGACGATAACATCTACGGATCGGCCAAGAATGCGTCATCTCTCGAGCTCGAAGTCGGGATGAAATACCAATACACTGTCCGCATGACCC
>CANGAC010000006.1 GCA_947451425.1 Bacteriovoracaceae bacterium
ATATGGGAACAGTGGCCAAAGGTGTGGGGATGATTGCGACGATCCTCGGGGGACTCATCGGCGGAACGATCATGCTGAAAATTCCCATGAAGCCTTCACTCATCATCTTCGGTGTGTTCCAGGCCGTCTCAACTCTGGGGTTTGCCCTTCTCGCGAAACTTCCTGTGACGTGGATGAATCTTGCGGGTGTGATTGGGTTTGAGAACTTCTCAGCGGGACTCGGAATGGCCGCTTACGGCGCCTTCATGGCCGCTCTAACGGATAAGCGCTTCACCGCCACTCAGTACGCCTTACTCTCATCGGTCATGGGGATCACCCGCGTGATTCTTCCGGCGCCAACGGGATACATTGCGGCCAGTGTAGGATGGGAAATGTTCTTTATTGTGTGCACGCTTGCCGCAGTACCGGGAATGCTTCTCTTAATACCTGTGTTTAAACTATCGAGGCCAGCGGCAACTCAGGCTTGATTGAATACGCCGGTTGATGTCCTGGTCTTCCGGTGTCCTGAGATTTCGTTGGTTGTTATCGGCCACTTTGCAGCCCTTGAAGGAAATTTTTCTCCGGTCTTTCCACGTCTCAAACTTTTCCTGGGCCCCACTGTGGACCAGTAAGTCGGTCATGGCGAGGTCATTGTTCATAATCGCGTAGTAGAGGGCCGGCCGGTCACTCTTATCCGTTTTATCAAGGTCCGGTTTCGCGCTCAAAAAAAGTTCCACGAAGCTCGTTTTCTTCAGTACGACGGCGCGGATGAGCGGAGTTGTTTCTGCGTGAGACGGGCCATTAATCGAAACCTTGAGAGCAATGAGGGACTGGGCCAGTTCAAATCCACGAAGCTCACTCTGGGCCTCTGTCACGAGGACAAGGGGATTCACTGATTCATAGGTGCGGACGATGTCCGGATAAAGATTCACGGCCTTCCGGAAGTTGATGAGATCGGCATTCTCGAGGATATCTCTGAAAACATCGATCGAAGGAAGTCTCTGTGTGAGGCCCATGATTCCGTTGAGAGTGTCTCGGATCTCAGAGCGATTGAGAGTCGTCGCCACTTCAACCGGTGTTTGTTCATCAGCGTTTTCGATCAGGAGATCGGCTCCCGCGCGGATGAGAATCTTGGCCGCATCATCGAATCCATTCTTGATCGCCTTATGAAGGGCGGTGTCGCCGATTTCATCCTGCTGATTGAGATCAGCACCTTTTTCCAGCAGGCTTCTCATGATGGGAAGCTGACCCCAGAAGGACGAAAGCATCAGGGGAGTCTGTCCCAGAGAATCCGGATGAAGGGATTTCAGATCCGGACTCGCGCCCTTTTCAAGAAGGATGCTCACGATGAGATTGAATTTCTTTTTGGTCGCATGGGTGAGAAGAGTGTCTCCGTCTTCCAGCGGACGATCGAGAGAAAGATCCGGATTCTCAAAAATAACCAGGCGAAGACTTTTGGTATCGTTTGTTTTTACCGCGCGCTCAAGTTCAACCTGGGCATCATAAAGGCGCTCGCTTACTGACAGCGTGCTTTTCTTGTCCTTCACTTCAGGAGTTGAATTTGAGGCCTTCTTTCCGCACGAACAGAAAATCAGCGCGAAGGAGAATAGGCAGCTCAAGCTGAGCGAAAATTTCATAGAGGGGCAATGTACTAGCTGAGAGGGAAAATGGGGTGGGAAGGGAAAATTTTATGCATAAAAAAAGGGGGGCAATGCCCCCCTTAAGTCACTGAAATCTAATTAGTATCTCATGTGTGGATTACGACGAGAGAGCTCGAGGAGCTTCTGCAGGCGCTGATCCTTCAAGTTGTTAAGATAAACCATAACAACTCCGCCGGCCTTACGACCAGTGGCCACTTCGTTTCCTACGAGACCAAGGAAACCTACGTTCTTACCATTGAGGTTAACTCTCCAGTAACCAGAGATCCCTGCAGTTTCGAAACCGAATGGCATCCAAACACCGAAGAGAGTCTTGTGGAAGAAGAAGGAAACGTCGAATTGCTTGATGCGAGTGTCGAGACGAAGAGAGTTCTCAAGACGTCCACCTGGGATACCTGGAACTGGACGACCGTCTGGAAGAGTATTGGCATCACCAACACCGATGTCGATGGCCTGAAGGTCATCAGCGTCGAGGTAAAGAGAAAGCATCATACCGCCGTCAATGATGTTCGGTGCGAATTCAATAGCTGATTCACGAGTCTCAGGGATCGGAGCTTTAATACCAGCATCGATATCGAGTTTGAGGAACTTCATGGTGATAACAATCTTGCCATCAATCACGCTGAAGAATGGGCCTTTGAAGCCATCAATCTCCGGGAGTCCGCCGCCTGCCTGGCCGCAGCCCTGAGCAACAACAATAGCAGCGCAGATAACAGCTGCCTTAAGTGAGTTCAACCAAGTTTTCATTCAAACCGTCCTTTTTGGTATTTGGAGCATGAGCTTCCGCAAACATTATTTTCTATGGAGAATAGTTTAGCAACGGGTGGCAGAAGTTTCCAAGACAGATGCATCAATTTATTAGATAATTTTTCGAATGAAAGCGACCGGCACTCTCTCGAAGATGAAAACCACTTATGTTACGCCCATAAAGTACGAATTGACGCTGGGCGAGGTGCAGTGTGATATCACTTCACTTGTTGGAAAGACGATCAGTCTTACTTACTCAGGAAATATTTTTTGTGAGAACTGTGGCAAGAAGACCAAAAAGTCTTACGCCCAGGGATACTGTTATCCCTGCACGATGAAGCTCGCGTCGTGCGACCTGTGCATACTAAAACCTGAAACCTGCCACTATGATAAGGGCACTTGTCGTGAACCTGAATGGGGACTCGAAAATTGCTTCAGGCCTCACGTGATTTACCTCGCGAATTCTTCGGGACTCAAGGTGGGAATCACGCGAAAAACTCAGGTGCCTACCAGATGGATTGATCAGGGGGCGACAGAAGCTCTGCCGATTCTTGAAGTGAGTAATCGTTTTTTGTCCGGGCAGATTGAAATGATTTTCAAGAAGCTCGTGGCCGATAAGACAGACTGGCGGAAGATGCTGAAGGGTGACCCGGAAAAAATTGATCTTCTGGAGTGGAAGGGAAAACTTCTGGAAGGTCTCAAAGCGGAACTCAGCGTGCACGAATACACCGTTCTCGATCTTCCGGTTGTGCGGTTTCAGTATCCGGTGGAGACGTACCCGGAAAAAGTCAGTTCTTTCAATCTGGATAAAGTAAGTGTTGTGACCGGAAAGCTCACCGGAATTAAAGGGCAGTATCTGATTTTCGATACGGGGGTTCTGAATGTCAGGACTCATACGGGATACGAAGTCACTATCGAAGGCTAAAAGTCATGGAAGCAAAAACTATTCACTTGAAAGACTATACTCCGTCAAAATTCCTCGTCGAATCGATCGACCTTGAAGTCGATATTTTCGATGAGAAAACCATTGTGACGGCGGTCATGAAGATTGAAAGAAATATCTCGAAACCTACGCACCTTGAACTTTCCGGCGAGAACATGAAACTTCTTGAAGTAAAGGTCAATGGTAAGGAACTCACGTCGAGCGAATATCAGCTTTCTCCTGAAAAATTGGTGATCCTGAATGTGAGTGACTGTCTGTTTACCGTTGAAACGAAAGTGGAAATTGATCCTGCTCATAACACAGCACTCGAAGGTTTTTATAAATCGGGTGACCAGTTCTGCACTCAGTGCGAACCGGAAGGATTCCGGAAAATCACTTACTATGTGGATCGCCCGGATGTGATGGCGAAGTTCCGGACGAAGATGTCCGGCGAGAAGAAAAGATTTCCCTATCTTCTTTCTAACGGGAACCGGATTGGAAGCGGCGATCTTCCCGGAGGAAGGCACTGGGTTCAGTGGGAAGACCCGTTTAAAAAACCAAGTTACTTATTTGCCATGGTCTCGGGAGATTTTGATGTCGCCCGGGATGTGTTTCACACCAGATCCGGTAGGAAAGTGGATCTCGAAATTTATGTTGATAAGGGGAATCTCGGGAAAACCCGACACGCCATGGAGTCTCTCAAGGCCTCGATGAAATGGGACGAAGATACCTTCGGTCTCGAGTACGATCTGGATATTTACATGATCGTGGCGGTCGACTCATTCAACATGGGAGCGATGGAAAACAAGGGTCTGAATATTTTCAATTCGAGCTACGTGCTGGCCGATGATCACTCCGCAACGGACCATGATTTTCAGGGAATCCAGGGAGTCATCGGGCACGAGTATTTCCATAACTGGACCGGGAACCGCATCACCTGCCGGGACTGGTTTCAGCTGACACTGAAAGAAGGTCTCACGGTTTACCGTGACCAGGAGTTTTCTTCGGACATGCTCTCCCGCGCGGTGAAACGCCTGGAAGATGTGCGGATGCTTAAAGACAGGCAGTTTGCGGAGGACGCGGGACCCATGAGTCATCCGATCCGTCCTTCAAGTTATATTGAGATCAACAATTTTTATACATCAACTGTGTATGAAAAAGGGGCGGAAGTTATCCGCATGATCGCGACCCTTATTGGAAAAGAAAATTTCCGCAAGGGGATGGATAAGTACTTTGAGCTCCACGATGGTCAGGCGGTGACCACCGAAGATTTTGTGAAGGCGATGGAGCTGGCCTCCGGAAAAGATCTGACGCAATTTAAGAACTGGTACGAAAGACCCGGAACTCCGACAGTGAAAGTGAAAGCCGAAATGTCAGGGGATAAACTCGTGCTGAATTTTCAGCAGAAGTATCCGCCGACGACTTTAAAAGTCACCGAAGGAAATGTTCTTCATCTCCCGTTCCGGATCGGAATCCTTTCGGAGAACGGCGAAGAAGAAAAACTTCTGGAACTCAAAAAGCTGGAGGAGAATTTTACGTTTCCGGTGAAAGGGAAACCGATTCTTTCCCTTAACCGCGGATTCTCGGCGCCCGTTCATGTCGATTACAATTATAGCTTTTCAGAGCTCATGCATCTCATGGGGAACGACAGCGATCCATACTGTAAGTATGAAGCAACTCAGAAAGTTTACGACAGGCTTTTCCAGGATGATCTCACGCATTTTAAAGCGTCCGGGAAAGTCCGGGATGATCTTCCTGGCGATTTTATCGATGCCCTGGGAAAACTCGTTCAGGATGAACGGATCGATAATTCCTTTAAGTCTTTCCTTCTGGACCTTCCGACCGAGAATGGATTGTCACAGGAAATGAACCGTCCGGATTTCGATGCCATCCATGATGTGCACCGGAACCTTGAAACAAAAATCGGAAAGGCCCTGCAGGGGTGGCTCTCCGGTGAGTATAAAAAACTCTCGCAGGTAAAACGTTTTGAGCTCACTCCGAAAGCCTTCGGAGAGCGCGCTCTCAAGAATAAAGTTCTCCACTACCTCGTCGCCTCGGGTTCTGAAGAAGGGAAGTCACTCCTTTCTTCTCACTATGAAAACGCGACGAACATGACAGAAGAGTTAGCGGGGCTCAACCAATACGTAAAAATGGGTGTGCCGCTGGATCATCCGGCGATCCGGAAATTTTATAACAAGTGGAAGAGTGATTCTTTGGTCATGCAAAAATGGTTCGCGGTCATTTCCGCGCAGTCACCGAAAGACGTCGTGGTCGCTCGTTTAAAGGAGCTGGAAACGGATCCTTTATTCAAAGCAGAAGTTCCGAATTATTTGAGAGCGCTTTACTTCCAGTTTTCGAAAAATAATCTCGTCTCTTTCCATCAGAAAAATGGTTCGGGATACGAGTTCCTTGCCGAAAGAATCCGGAAGATTGATAAAATGAATCCGCAGGTGGCTTCAAGAGCAGCGACATCATTTTCGTTCATCAAAAAAGTGGATGAGACCAGACAGTCTGCGATGAAGAAGGCCCTGACATCAATCCTGGAAAATCACCCTTCGCGCGATACTTTCGAAGTCGTTTCAAAATATCTGGCGGAGTAGAGGCGGATTTTCATTCTTCTGTGTGTGAAGGTCTTCGATTTCCAGACGAAAAAGGCGCTGATGAGGACAAAAAGGGCTGAGGGAATAAGGAAGTTTTCCATAGGTTCTCCTTCCTCTATTATGCCTCCAGTCCAGATTCTGCGCCAGAGACGATAGCCTCTCCGGGGTTTTCGTGGTAAACTGTGGATATAATTAAAGAGAAACCATGGAACAAACACTTTCCCTTAGGCAAAAAGCTCTCAAAATTAATCTCGCGAAGCGCTTCTACGGCACTTTTGCTGAAATCGGCGCGGGCCAGGAAGTGGCCAGGCACTTCTTCCAGGCGGGCGGTTCCTCTGGCTCCATAGCCAAAACCATCTCCGCTTATGACATGACTTTTTCCGATCATATTTACGGAAAAGAGACCAGTGGTCGTTACGTGTGTGAATCCCGCCTCTCGAAGATGCTCTCAAAAGAATTTGAACTCCTACAGGAACGTCTCGCTGATACCCGCGGGAAAGATCACCAGTTTTTTGTCTTCGCCGATACTGTGGCGGCGCTGAATTTTAAGCGAACCAATGAAGCTCACGGCTGGTTAGGTGTTCGCTTTCAGGATTCACCAGGTGGTGAAGTCAGCGAAGTTCTCATTCACGTCAGGATGCTTGATCCTCAGAACGTTCTTCAGCAGGATGCTTTGGGCATCGTAGGTGTGAACCTCGTTTATGCCACACTCTTTTTATATCGCTATCCGGAAGCTTTCATCCGCTCTCTTCTTGATCACCTGGATACGTCACGGATCGAAGTGAACTTTATCCGTTTCAACGGCAAGGTCTTCAAGGACGTGGATAACCGCCTGATGAATCTCATGCTTCTCCAGGAAGGGATGACCCACGCGATTATGTTTGATGAAAAAGGGGACGTCGTTCTTCCGAGTGATTTCCTCTATAAAAAAGAAGTTCTCGTCGTGCGCGGCTCGTATCGCCCGCCGACACTTGTGTCGCTCGATATGATTGAATCGGGGAAAGTGAATTTCGCCCGTGATATTGGAGTTAAGGCAGAAGACATTGTGACGATTTCTGAGATCACCATCTCCAATCTTCGTTCCGATGACGGGGAGATCACCAAAGAGGATTTCCTCGCACGCGTGGATCTTCTCTGTGCTCTGGGACAAAAGACCCTCATCACGAATTATCCTCAGTATTATAAACTCGCCAATTACTTTGCCCGCATGAATGTTCCTCATCTGGGACTGGTGCTGGGGATTTATAACTTCCAGCAGATCTTCACCGATGAGTACGCCAATGTTGAGGGAGGAATTCTTTCAGCTCTGGGGCAACTTTTCCGCTCTTATGTGAAGGTTTACATCTACCCTTATAAATCTGAAGAAGGGCAGCTTGAGACTCTGGAGAATCTCCATGTGTCGCCGGAGTACGATCACCTGTATCAGCATCTGAAGGCCAGTAAGCACGTCGATACGGTCCTTAACTATAATAAGGATCTTCTCCATATTTACTCGTCAAAAGTTCTTTCGATGATCACGTCGAATGAACCAGGGTGGGAGAAGATGGTTCCGCCATCAGTAGCGAAAACCATTAATGAGAAATGTCTCTTTGGTCATCCGTGTTTTATCGGAAAGAAAAATGGCGATCCTACAGGGCAGCGCAATTAAGCGCTTCGTGCTGGGGATCGTTTCCGTACACACTCTTCACTTCACCAGAGACCGCGCCGTAGACCAGTTCCATGAACGGGTCACGGTACTTATCTGACTCTACGTAAATCCCGTGGCTCGCAGTTTTAAAGCTACAGTCAAAGATCTGCGCTTTACCGATAGAGCGGAGCTTTTTCATGAATAGATGAGTGCCCACAGGGTTGGCGATGGTATCGGCATCCGTCGCGACCGAAATGAGCTGGATATTATTCTCAGCGAGATTCTGGTTGATCGTTTTCATTCTCTTGTTGAGCTTCTTAAATTTTGCATCCGGAAGAAGAAGATCAAAATGTGTGTCGATGGAGGACTTCACCCATGACCAGTCGGCACCGGCCGTCTCAAAACCACTCCAGGTGCGGAGGTTATCCGTGAGGGACATGCGGTTTGGAGAATGGCTGATGGAATTTCCTTCCTTGAATCCGCCCGTCGCTTTCGTGACGAACTCAGGAACTGAGCGTGTAGCATAGACCGGAGTCTTCGCACCCAGGATCGGCTTGAGTGCCAGGACCAGTGTTTCCGTGATCGGGAATGAATACGGTACCGGGATCATCTTGTCTGTTCCCATACCGCGAAGGAATGGGCTTTCCATTGTGATCCGGGAAACAGATCTGATCCACTCGGCGTCATCTGATTTTTGTCCCATGGCGAGCATGAGATACATAGATCCCGTCGAGTGAGCATTGATCACAATTTTCTTTCCGTTATTTTCTCTCGTCGCGATTTCCATCACGAAGTTCACGTCACTCACGTGCTCGATGATGTCATTGATGTGGGCGATCCCGATCGGAAGCTGTTTCAGGTTATCCTGGAGAGTAACGTTTCTGAAATTTTCTTCTGCGAATTTGTCTGAGAGTGCCTTCTGAACTTTCTTTCCGTATTTATCGGCAAACTCCTGGAGCGGGCGGGAGTTTGCGATCGTTTCGCCGTAGCCCTGGAAGTCGAGAATATAAATCGGCCCGAAGCCCTTTTCAATGAGATCGTAGGCCTGCTCGACGTTCAGACGTCTGTAGCCCGTGAAGCCCGGAAGAAGAACCAACGGACGATCGGAAGATTTTCCTTCAAAGCGCGAAACAATCTGACAGGCCGACTGTTTCGTCGCACATCCATCGGAGTGATAGTCTTTCCTGGAATTCCAGAGCTGATCGAGCTCTGGGACATCAGTTTTTGCGAGATCTTCGCGGAGGGCTTCGTATGACTTTGACTGGATGAGAGGAATCACCTTGTCCTGGGTCCGGGTGTTCAATTTCGCTTCAGGCATGGCCTGAAGTGCGGATGAAAGGAGAAGACCCAGGGCAAGAGTGCGTTTCATAATTCTCTCTTAGAGTTCTGGTGTCACTTTAGCGATGAGTTCAGCTTCAGTGAGACCGGTTGCTTGTTCATAAATCTCGAGGATGGCCTTATCTTCCTGAGAAAGTTCTTCACCATCGTTAGACTTCTGCACGGCCACTTTGAGAGCTTCTTTGGCAGCATCAGAACCGATGTTGATATACGCTTCGCCGTTATCAGCAAAAACGACGAGACCAGCAATGAATCCCCACTGAACAGACGTAGTTGTTGTTGTGAGAAGACCGCCGACAGCTAAATATTTGTCGTGAAGACCAGCGAGGAAAGAGGCCACGGCAAATGATTGAGAAGTAGCGAAAGTAAGTGCCAGAACGAGCATGAGTTTTTTCATAGAGAGACTCCTGTTAAAACGTAAATTGAGGAGTTTCTTCTATCATTGCCGTGCGTTAGAGACATAGGGGCCGTGTAAAAATGATAAGGAGTTCTCATGGGAGAATCCTCGTGATTTCTGCACCTTCCAGAACCATGGCGGAAGAATTCCGAAGGAGGGGAAGGGCCTTGGCCTCATCGATTCCCCGTGATCTCACGGCGTGATCCAGATTCATGGCCTCGGGATTGATCCGGTCAATGACTCCAACATAGTCATAGTTTTTGTCATAGAACGGATACTCAAGGCGGAATTTTTTATTGAGAACAAAGAGGGTGTTGAGACCTGTGTTCGGATCGTAAGCGGTGAGGCGATGGCCTTCGGGGATCTCTTTCATGTCAAAAACCAGGATCACGTGAGCATAATCACTCGCTGGTTTTAATTTTCCTTTTTCACTCATGCCGATCACGAGCGGGATAAATAAACCTTCGTCGAGCATCGCCTTGAGACGTTTGTCTGTGACCTGATCAAGGATCTCGCGTTCCAGGATATTTTCTCTCATCTGGGCGATGCGACCCTTCTGCAGAGTTGCCTGAAGTGAGCGGACAAAATTTTTCAGATCTTCTTTGGGAAGGCTTCCGGTGAAATCAGAAATGTTTTTAAAGCCAGCGATCACGGCAAATTTACCGAGGAATAATTCTTTTAAGAGTGCGAGTTTATCGGCAGTCGTTCCGGAAGGATTACCCGGGACAAAAAAGGCGCGCTCCAGAAGAGCTTTCTGAAGAAGTGCCAGGGCGTAACAGCTTCCGGCCTCTCCTTTGAAGTCGAGTGAGTTATTGAGAGCGACGATGCCTTTTTCTTTCAGCTGAGAGAAGTCCTGCTTCAGGGGCTTCACGTTTCGTGAGACATCAATATAGAGAAGAGTTCTCACCGTATCAGTTTCACGGTTCACCTCAAGCCCGTAATCCAGTCTTTGGGAAAGGATCCATTTGTCGGATTTTGTCCGGATGTAACGGCCTACATTGAGACCCTGGAAGCTCAGAGAAAAGTCGCCGTTAAACTTAACCTGCGAAAGAGGAACATTGAGTTTCGTCGGAGCTTCGCCGCCCCAGGAAAGCCTGATCACCGGAGCGTCTTTATCGAGGATGAGTTCGTGCTTGAAGCTTCCGGCCTTCGGAAGATCGGCGCCTTCGAGCTTCACCAGAGGCAGAGAGATGACTTTTTTTCCTTCCGGGTTTTTAAACAGGTTTTTTATCGTGAACTGGTTCACGTCGTTTTCGTAGGTAAGGAGGTAGCGAAGCAGGGCCTGGGCCCTCTTCTTTTCATGATCATCCTGAGAATTATTCAGAAGCCACAGAAGCTTTAAGTACGATGATTGCCGGAGGTTGATGTTTCTTTCACCGAGCATCGCTGTGAAACTTTCTTTCCAGCCGGATGGGAATGAGGTTCCGAGACCCTCGCTCAGGAACTTTTGAGAAAGACGCTCGCGCTCAGAGCTCGCGTCCTGGAATTTTATTTCTTTCGAAACCAGACCCATCTTTTTCAGCTTATTCCCAACTTTCCAGGGAAGGTTTTTCAGGGAGATTTTTTTCTCGGTCGCGACTTCCAGTGCATGGGCAGCAAAATAAGAGCAGTTCTTTGTGAGGAAGAGATAGTTCTCTCCGACTTCTTTTTCCTGGTAGTTTTCGATGATCTCGACGACCTGATCGATTTCTTTCTGCGAGAGGTTCAGGTCATAAACTGTAAGAGACCTGTTCTCGTTGATGGTTTTTCTTTTTTTGAAATCATAGAAAGGCGAAAGATCTGCTTTGGCGGGATATTTTTTTCCGATACCAGCTCCGTGAATGTATTTCCTGAGGGAGCTTTCATTCCGGGGAATATCGGCCACGAATTCAATCACCATATCCAGAAGACTTCCGTCCTTATCGGGAGAGAGCTTAAGCGCAACATGTCCGAAAGAAGACTCGGAAAGCCCCTTGGCAGGACCGACAAAGATGAGTGAGATTTTCTGAGTTTGATCGAGGATTCCCGCTCCCGCAAGAGAAGGGAAGAAGAGCCCAAGGCTGAATAGAGCACCGAATAGGGCGCGCACGAACTTACTCATGCCTTTCTTAAAGCAATCCGGAGGCCATATTTATGAAGAAGGAACATCGAAGACCCGGGTAGTTAGAGCACCCGGGCCGTCCAGAAAATTGACAGTGACTAGGGAAGATTTCTGATGAAAAAAGAGATCTCTGAGGCCTTGGAATAGTACACGTAGGCCACTGTGCCCGAGTGTCCCAACCCTTTGATCCAGAAAGTCTGTCCAAGAAGAGCAGAAGAAAGAGTCACCTGGGTTTTCGTCGGGACAACTGTATCGTTGGTTGAGCCGTAGAAGAGGACCTGTTTATTCGTGTGGAGAAGCTTCATGGTATCGGTGAAAATGAGGCCATCAAGGTAAGAGCGGTATTCCTCAATGTTACTGAAGCGACCTGAGGCCAGACGTTCATTCCGGGTTTTCATCACAGCTTCCTGAGTGGAAGTGGCAAGAACGGAAGGGAGTGGTCCGCCTGCTACGGTGGCCACAAGAGAGTCTACCAGTCGAAGATGTTCGTAGGCCGGATCCTGACCCTGGGCCAGAGAATAAATAAGTCCGGCGTAAATTCCCCCGAGGCTCGCGCCTATAATCGTCGTTGGGTATTTCTCCCGGGAGAAAAAATCTGAAAAGACTTTCAGGATGTCTTTTGTCACTCTTTCGTGCCCTTCAAAATCAGGAGCGGTAACAACTTCCTGAGGATAGTCCACAACCTTCACCAGATGCCCTCTCTGGCAAAGAGCTTTCGCCAGACGGCGGTCTGCCTTATTTTCTCCGCCGGTCGGTGGAAGGATCACGATCTGACGGGAAACGCTTTTCTGGGGATCATAGAGACGGATCGTGGCTTCGTTTTTTTCGATGATCTTTCCGGCACAATAATCGCCGGCAAAGAGATTCGTGGACATTGAAAGAAGGATAAGAATGAGTGTTTTCATGAGGAGTTTCTACCTCTGCCTCATCTCACTGTCCAAAGAATGGAAAAAAGAATCTTCTACAATTTATGAACGATATTCATGTCAGCTAACAGATCTGGAAGTTCGCTCGTAAGCATGGGAATTCCTTCGGCGTGAACTGGTGCTGAGGCTTCATCAATTTTCATGAAAAACCAGAATCCTACAAGGTGATATTTCATGATGCTTATAATAAGAGGCCGGGGATTTTTGAGGCCTTTTTCTGAAGCCGCTTTCTCACGTTCCGGGGCAAACCAGGCAAAGCGGTAGATGGATTCCACGAGATGCCGTGTCATGGGATAGTAGTGTGGGTAGGTGTGCATTTCATCAATGATGATCTTTGCCACTCTCACGATTTCGGCAGGGTCATTGGTGTTAATTGCCAGAGAAAGCTTCTTTTTAAAATCTTTCCAGGGAATTTTGGGAAAGGGTCCTGGTGAGACACGTTTTTCCGGATCAAAATCCGGTGTGCGGTTCATGCTGACGAGTTCATCCTTGAGTAAGGGCACGCCATTTTTCTGATAGTAAGCGCAGCGCTTGTCCCAGAACCAGGTCGAAGGCACCATGAGGACTTCCAGTGCAATCAGAATCCGGAATCCGTTTTCTGATTTTCCTCCGGAGAGTTTTTTGTAAAAAGGTCTTCGTTCGCTGTTGATGCTGATGGATTCGGTGATGTGATCCAGAAAATAGTGGGGAAGGCTCATCTGGCCTGGGCCTTATCTTTTAACTTCGCCATCGTGTGCTCTCGACAGAGTTCAATTTCTCTTTCGGTGATTTCTCCGGCATGGCCCATGATGGCCGAAAGCTTCACTCCGTGTTTTCTGGCGATGCGGTCAATCTCGCAGACTTTATCATACTGAAGGTCGCGTGAAATACTGAAGCTTTCGAATCTTCCTTCGAGAGCAAGGAGTGCTGTTTCCGCGAGACACGCGTACACGGAACTTCCCGGAAGCCCGATCGTCTGCGTGATCTTCACATCACCGGGAAGTTCAACTTCCCCTGAGGCAATGACCAGAACGTCGGGTCTTTTTGCTGCATCTTCGAGGCTGATATCAAAAGGGCGACTGACGTCACAGATCACACAACCAGGTTTAACTTTCTCGATGTCCATGACGGATTCGCCCTGGGCAGACGTAGAAGTGATGATGAGATCACATTCCGGAGAGTAGCGATCCGGCGAACTCGTTCCGATGACTTCAGCGTTGGGGTTCTGTTCCTGAAGCTCTCTGACGAGTTCCAGAATCTTATAGGGTCTTGGAGCGGCAACGATGATTCGTTTCCACTGGTTCGTGAGAACCTTCGCGCAGACTTTTCCAATGGAGCCGGTGGCTCCGATGATCATCGCTGTTCCCTGATAAACGCCTTCGGATTTCGTGACCATTTTCATTTTCTCAATGGCAAAGCCCGCGGCCCAGAGAGTTGAGGCACTGGAAAGAGAATTCCCTGTGGTGACGGGAATCGGTGAACGGTTATTGACCGTCACTCCGGCGTCTCCCACGATTTTGGTATAAGCACCAAGACCGATGATTTTTGATCCCCGCTTCATCGCCATATCACACAAGCGGTTCATGGCGTTGTACATCTTCTCCGGAGACTGCTTCAGCATGATCTTGGGGGTCATGAGAATCATGAAGAGATCACCTTCAACTTCTTTCCCGGTAGATTCGGAGCGGATGCCGGTGATTTTCCCATAGTGATAGCCCGGGATTTTTCCCGCAATCTGCTCGACGTGAGGCCCGATGGGAGTGTTTGCAAGCGGTTTCCATGTCGGAGAAAGAAAAAACTGACTGGCCGACAGAGGATGAACAATAAAAGAAAATCTCTCTGAAGCATTGGTCTCTTCCGAACGCGGAATATAAGTTTCGGGCTTCAGTTTCATGGTCGTGATAATGTCGAGGATATCTTCCTGCTCGAGAGTGCTCTTCCCAAGATGGGCCATGAGAATGGCCTCGAGACCATTGAATCCCAGGTGAGGCATGCCGATGAAATCCGGAAAGCAGCTATAGACTTTCGAAACGTTGGCGTCCTGAAGTTTTTTCCTTGAGAATGTATCGAGCTGATCGATGATCACGACTTTCCCTGAGAGATCCTGCAGCTTAATGAAATCGAGCTGGGTTTCATTGACGACAAAGATATCGGAATCAAAAAATGACTTCATCGTCGGGAGCTGGGCAATCTTAGAACGGAAGTCACGCTCTTTCAGGTTCTCGAGATTCAGCCGCTTCATGATGGGAAGGGCCGTCAGGAGAAAGGACTTGAGATCCTCGAGGCCGCGAATGACTTTCGGAGCACTGATCGCCATGAACGGATCAGCGAAGATGAGATTCGGATTAATTTCCTGATAGGCGGGAAGATAATCCCACTGCGTAATCCCGGAGAAAAAAGAAATACTCTTTCCCTTAAACAGGTACGGCTCTTTCTGGGCAAGGTTTTTGATGAAGAGGGGAAGTGCGGTGAGTTTCAGGCGGGAGCCATCAGCAATGGGAGTGTCTCCGGCCGCGCGTCGAAGTTCGAGCACCTGATTATGAGAGTGAACTTTTCCGTTCACTTTCACATCTGTCGGAAAGCCCCCGAAGGCCATGATGTCACACTGGTCTTTGTATCTTTTCACGAGCTCAAGGGCGAGCTTGAAATTGAAATCCACTCCGAGACGTTTCACGCGGAACTGATCACCGAGAAGGGTTAGTGTCTGGTCAAAGTTCTCCGAAGCAGGACCCATGGAGATACAAATGATTTCTTTCATCTGACAAGCTCCTTGGCCCGGGACATGATCGCAGGCAGATAATCAGCAATTAAGGGGCACTTCAATTGCGGATAATCTTTTTTCATGTTCGCGGTCGAATACCGGGTCGGGTTCAGGATGTAGGATTCAATCTCTGCGGGGATCTTGAGAAGGGGAAAGACTTTTCTCATCACTCCGAACATAGGAATTCTCTGGACCCTGAGATTAAGTCCGAAATACTTCGCCGTATCTTCCATCAGCGTTCCGACGAAGATTTTTTCCTCCGGAACAAGATGGTAAGTGCGGGTCATGTGATGCGTGGGTTTATTGATCATCTCACTCATCCACTGGACGAGAACATTCACCGGTACCATCGGCATCGTTGCTGACGGGTGATAGGAAACCGGCAGGACGTTTAAAGGAATATGGCGCGTGTATTTTGAGAGCTGGTCAAAGAAGCGGAAGAAGTAGTAAGGGCCATCAATTTTATCCATCTCTCCAGTGACAGAGTCTCCGATCACGATCCCCGGGCGATAAATTCTAAGGGCGACGGTGGGAAGACGGGTATTCCGAACGAGCAGTTCGGCCTGCATCTTGGTCTGTGAATAACTATCCAGGAAAGGTTTCCCCGGATCAAGGTCTTCTTCCAGGAATTCTCCGTCATGAACTCCGGAAACGGTGTAGGTGCTCATGTAATGGAACATCTGAAGCTTCTTCATCCTCTGAAGGAGGAACAACAGATTCTGAGTTCCGACGACATTGGAAACGTAAGCTTCTGTCTGGGAAACTGAAAGATCATAAGTGGCGGCCAGATGAACGACGGCCTCAATGGAGTTGGTGATGACTTCTGCACCTGAGACCTGATCAAGAATATCGTTGTTGGTGAGATCACCGGTCACAAACTGGATATTCTTCTCGCCCCGGAACATCTCTTCAGCTTTTTCGAGACTTTGTTTTCTCACGAGGCAATAGATCTCATTTCCGGCACGGGCCAGAGATTTTGTCAGGCGCTTTCCGATGAAACCAGTTGCTCCGGTAACGAGTATTTTCATGTGAGGAGAGGGATTTCATCCAGGGAATAACCTTTCCCGTGAATTTCATCGCCGTGTGAATAGACTTCAAGGCATTGCGGAATGACGCTGATATTGAGTTCCATGGAAGGATCCCAGGTCTCTCCGTCACCAAAGAAGTTCAGATAGGAGCCCGATACAGAAATCATTTTCAGGTTATCCGTTTCGAAGCGGATAAGCTTTTTATCATTCTCCGGATGTCCGCCAGTCAGAAAGACCATCGCCGTCTTCAGGAAGTCGAAACGGTTCGTATGGGTGAAAACAGTCACGTTGAATTTTCCGTCTGTGTTACAGGTATCCGGGGCCACGTGAAGCGAGCCTGCGAGTTTCGGCTGGTTATTAATGAGAATGAGAGGAGACATGACTTTCTTATCGAGAAGTGGAAAATCCGGTGACTCCATGTAAACTTCATGGAGCTTGAAGCGGGCACTTAAGAGATGTTTCGCGAAGACCGCCTGGTAAGCGTGCTTTCCGCTGGCCTTGAGAAATCCCTGAAACAGTTCTGAGTCTTTCCGGTATTGGTTCACGAGATTGGCGACTTCCTGAGCGATCCCGATACCGCCGTTACTCATGAGGTATTTTCCGTTCACATTGATCATGTCCACTTTTTTTGTACTTTGAGCGTGGAAAATATGAGCGAGTTTTTTTAAGGCACCATTTGTCCCGATTTCGTCAGCAAAATCGTTGGCGGTTCCCCCCGGAAGAACCATGAGCTTCGTCTGGCTACCGATCAGGTGCTGAGCGATGGTGTGACAGGTTCCGTCTCCGCCGATGGAGAAGATACATTCCACTTTATTCTCTCTATCTCTCTTAACCTGGGCCACCATCTCTTCGAGAGTTTCCGGCATATTAATCATCAGCTCATGACGGAAGAAATATTTCCGAAGCTCTTCGATCGTGAAGTTATGATTGGCCCCCGAGGCCTTGGGATTAAGGTAGACTGAGATACTTCTCATAAGAGTCCTTTGCGGGATATTCTAAGATTTATCGGCAGGTACCGGCGTTTTCCCAACTTAATTACAGAGTCTGTCTAATGATTAGACAGTAGATTTTACTCAATCCATTGAATTGTGGTGTGACGAATTCAGACCCGGGGTAGATAGAGCTTATGAGAAAACTCTCCCTCTTAATTCTCTTCTCATTTTCAACCCAGGCCTTCGCGGCTTCTCATGTCTCGTTCTGGAATGACATCACGCCGGCCTCTTTGAGTTCACTCGTGAAGAATATTGAAAAGGCAGCGCTCAAGATCAAAGCTGATCAGGAACGTGTTGTGGTGATTGATCTGACATCTGGTGGGGGAGACCTTTACGCAGCTTTTAAATTCGTGAGCGACACTCCAGCTCTTGAAGAAAGACTGGGCATTGAAATTGATACGCGTGTGACGAGTACCTGTGAGTCAGCTTGCACAGTGCTTTACACGGCAGGAAGAAAACGTCTGGCCAGAAGGGGTGCTAGCTTCGGCTTTCATTCTCCCGCCATCGCTTCAAGAGTTCCGAGAGGAGTCTCGCGGTCGGCAGTCCTCGAAAGTGCGCGGGCCCGCTGGATGGCCGCGATTACAAAAGTTGATCCTGCACTGGCCTACGAAATTGATCGGAGAAATCTCCTGATGGATGAGGAAATGACCTACTTATCCGGACGATCGCTAGATGGTGGCTACGTTACCACACGGGAGTAGTCGGAGAATCAAACGGTATTTCATACCGGTCAGACTAAGCTCTCAGTATTTCTTTTAAAATTCCGACCTTTAATCTGATGAATAGGATTATTACAGCATTCTCAGGGATTGGGAGAGCGGGCACCATGTGGTGGTCTGTCGTCTTTTTAATTTTCCTTAGCTGTAATAAACCTGAAACAAAAAAAGATGGATTCTCCGTTTCATCTGTCACTCCATCGAGTGGCCCTATTGTCGGTGGAACAACAATCTCCATTTCTGGAAAATTTCTCGACTTCGTTACCTCCGTAAAAATTGATGGAACAAGTTGTCTGAGCTTTGAACTGAGAAGTCCAGAGCTCATCGTTTGTGTCACACCTGCTCACGCGGAAGGCACTGTCAGCGTAGATGTGACCGGACCTACAGATGAAGTCATTTCGAAAACATTCACTTACATTCCTCCGGTGATGAGTGTCACTTCCATTTCCCCAGCAGGCGGAACTGATGCGGGCAACACACTCCTTACAGTCGTCGGACAGAATTTTGAAACCGGATCTACGATTACTGTTGGTGGCCTGGATTGTACAAGTGTTCAGTTCATAAGTTCGACATCGATGAAGTGCCGGACCCCTGCGAATGTGGTCGGGAGTTATCCCGTAGTCGTAACTTCTCCTGGTGGACAAACTGCTACTGCGGCAACTAGCTATACGTACTCTCTTTCTCCTACAGTCACTCTTGTTTCTCCCGTATCGGGTACGACCGGCGGTGGAACTGTTTTGACAATTACGGGAACGAATTTTGTTAATCCGACCGTCTCCTTAGGGGGAACCCCTTGTGTGGTGACGGCAAAAGCTGCGACTTCCATAACCTGTACAACCGGAGCGAAAAGCCCTGGTGCTGTCACACTGAGAGTCGTGAACTCAAATGCTAACTCTGTTGATGTGCTTTCCGGTTACACCTATATCCGGGGGCCAATTCCTCAGTCTATTAGTCCTGCCTTTGGAGTTCCGGGTGGTGGAACATCCGTGACAATTACCGGAGGAAATTTCAAACCTCTGGCGACTGTGAAAATTGGTGGTGTCGACTGTACTCCCGTGACAGTTGTCAGTTTAACTCAGATTGATTGCGTGACTGGTGCCAAGGCCGTCGGAACATATGATGTTGTCGTGACGAACGCTGATGGCCTGGATGATCGGATCGTGAATGGATACTCCTATCGTTTACCTCCGCCGGTTGTCTCAAGTGTTGCTCCCTCAAATGGTCCTATCGCTGGTGGAACTTCCATCACCATCACAGGAACAGATTTCCAGGCACTCGCTACGGTGAAAATCGGAACCGTCACCTGTACATCTCCGGTGATAACCGCCACAACAATTACCTGTACCACTGGTGCATCTACTGACGGGGCACAAACGGTCACTGTAACAAATCCAGATACACTGACCGGATCACTTCCCAGCGGATTTGCCTATCAGGCAGCTCCCACCGTCACGGCCGTTACTCCCTCTGGAGGAGATGTTCTCGGTGGCACGACAATTTCAGTTGCCGGGACTTACTTCCGTGCCGGCGCAACTGTTTCCGTGGGCGGAGTCAATTGCGGATCGGTTATTATTTCAAGCGAAACTCTTCTCACCTGCGTGACGGGTGCAAATGCTGCCGGACTCGCAGCGATCACTGTCACGAATACAGACGGCCAATTCGGCACACGGGCCGCGACTTACAAGTATGCCCTTCCTCCAGTCGTCACAAATATTCTTCCAGCGGCCGGTGCACTTGGCGGCGGAACTCTCGTCACCATCTCCGGAACTGGTTTTGTCACCGGAGCTTCTGTTTCTGTCGGGGGAGTGGCCTGTACCACGGTCACGGTTGTGAACGCGACAACTCTGACCTGTACGACAGGAATTCATGCTGCAGGAGTTGCGAATGTCGTCGTGACAAATTCCGATATGCAGGCCTCGACACTTGCTGCCGCTTACACATTCCAGGCCGCTCCCGCAGTTACGACCATTGCTCCGGCCTATGGCCCGATCGCTGGTGCCACTTCAGTGACAATCACGGGAACCGGGTTTCTTGCAGGTGCAACGGTCAGCATCGGGGGAGCAGCTTGTGCGGTGACTGCAACGACTGCGACTTCGATTTCCTGTACTACCGGTGCCGGAGCTGCAGGAGCATCCAACGTTGTTGTCACAAATCCGGATTCACAGACGGGAACTTTAACAACGGGCTTTACATATCTTGCGGCCCCAACAATCTCAAGTGTGTCTCCTGCCTTCGGACCACTCGCTGGCGGGAATACGATTACCATCACTGGTACCGGATTTTTCACCGGTGTAACAATGACGATTGATTCCGTTGCCTGCACAACATTTACCAGAGTGAGTGCAACGTCACTTACCTGTGTCGTTCCTGCAGCGGCGGCGGGCCCTGTTGATATCGTCGTGACAAACGTCGACTTACAAACCGTGACCTCATCGAACTCTTACACATACACCGGCGCACCAACTGTGACGGCGGCTTCACCTTCGGCCGGAGCTCTTGCTGGTGGAACATCGGTCACCCTGACCGGAACGAATTTCTTTACCGGAGCGACGGTGGATTTTGGAGGCTCAGCATGTGCTGTCACTTCTTTATCTGCAACGAGCATCACATGTACCGCAGCTTCGCATGCATCAGGGGCAGTGACGGTAAAAGTCACTAACACCGATACGCAGAATGGATCAGCAGCTGCACTCTACACGTATCAACCAGCTCCGACAGTCTCTGCGGTTTCTCCTCTCTACGGCCCGATCGGTGGAGGGAGTGTCTTAACAATTACCGGAACAGGATTCGTTGCCAGTGCGACAGTTTCTGTTGGTGGGACGGCTTGTCCGGTTTCAGCGGTGACTTCAACTTCCATCACATGTACTTCCCCGGTTGGAACTGCTGGTGCAGTGAGTGTCACTGTGACAAACGCAGATACGCAATCGGGAACAAAAGCTTCGGCCTTTACTTATCTCAATCCACCTACGGTAACAGCAATTTCAAAATCGGCGGGAGCACTTGCCGGCGGAACATCAATCGTCCTCACGGGAACTGGGTTTGTTACCGGTGCCACTGTTGATATCAACGGATCGGCCTGTGCCGTCACTGCGACGACTTCAACAACAATTTCCTGCACAACTTCTGCTCACGCCGCTGGAACCTTTGATGTTGATGTCACTAACGTCGATGCTCAGGTTGGAACTCTTACCAATGGCTTTACTTACCAGGCCGCACCCGCAGTCACCAGTGTTGTGGCTTCGGCCGGAACACTCGCCGGAGGAACGTCCGTCGTCGTCAACGGAACTGGTTTTGTGACCGGTGCCACTGTTCTCTTTGATACCGGAAGTTGTGTGGTGACAGCAGTCACTGCGACAACCATAACGTGTCTCACTCCTGCCCACATTGCCGGTGCCGTCACAGTCAAAGTGACGAATACAGACCTTCAGTTCGGAAGCCTGGCGACTGCCTATACCTATCAGGCGGCTCCTACCATCACGACTGTTTCTCCTGCTGTCGGATCCAGCGCTGGTGGAACAACACTTACGATCACGGGAACAGGATTCGTCGCTGGTGTGACGGCTACTGTTGGGGGAGTCTCATGCCCGGTAACGGCGAACACAGCGACATCCATTACCTGCACATCGCCAGTTCACGCAGCTGGAATCGTCAATGTCATTGTCACAAACGTTGATACGCAGACGGGGACTAAAACCAATAGCTTCACTTATCTCGATGCTCCTACTGTCACGAGTGTCACTCCCGCTGTTGGTGCTGTTGGCGGATTGAAGACCGTCACCGTTCTTGGAACAAATTTCTATGCTGGTGCCACTGTTTCGTTCGGCGGATCTGCTTGTGCAGTTCTT
The DNA here is from genome assembly GCA_947451425.1 of Bacteriovoracaceae bacterium. Taxonomy (GTDB): domain Bacteria; phylum Bdellovibrionota; class Bacteriovoracia; order Bacteriovoracales; family Bacteriovoracaceae; genus Peredibacter. The sequence continues at coordinate 21,596 of CANGAC010000006.1, forward strand.
TCTTTGTCTGCGACATCCATCTCCTGCCGCACGAGTGCTCATGCTGCCGGTGCTGTTGCTGTGACCGTAACGAACGTGGATTCACAATTCGGCACTCTCGCCGGTGGATACACTTACCGTCCGGCCCCGACAGTTTCCACCGTGAGCCCGGCCTACGGACCTATCGGTGGAGGGACTACTCTGACGATTACAGGTTCTGATTTCGTCTCACCAGTTTCTGTCACGGTCGGAACCGCGGCCTGCGTAGTTACGGCAGAGTCTGCTACATCCATTACGTGTACCACGGGAATTTCTCCCGTCTCTGGCTCAGCGGCCGTCACAGTGACAAATCCGGTTGATCTCCAGGCCGGAATTAAAACCGGTGCCTTTATTTATCTCAGAGCACCTGTGATCACTTCTGTTTCTCCGACGGCCGGTGCCCTTGCAGGATCAACAACAATTTCTCTGGTGGGAACAAATTTCTTCCCGGGTGCAACGGTCACTGTCGGGGGAGTCGCCTGTACTTCCGTTACTGTTGTCAGCGATACTCTCATCACTTGTTCCACACCGGCAGGAAGTGCGGGAGCGGCCAATGTCGTTGTGACAAATCCTGATGCGCAAGCGGATACCGAAACCAACGGCTATACTTATCAGGCGGCCCCTACTGTCTCTACCATTTCTCCAGGTTCAGGAAGACTTTCCGGCGGAACATCCGTCACCATTACGGGAAGTGATTTCGTCACAGGTGCGACGGTCAAAATCGGTGGCACGAACTGTACCGGTGTCACTTTTGTGAATGCGACAACCATTACTTGTACGACTCCTGCAGGTGTCGCCGGAGCTCAGTCCGTAGAGGTTATCAATGCTGACACTCAAAGCGGAACGGCCGCTGGTCTTTATACTTATCAGAGTGCTCCGACGGTCACGAGTGTTTCTCCCAATGGAGGCCCGGTGGCCGGGGGAACAGTCGTCACCGTAACGGGAACGAATTTCCTGACAGGTGCTTCCATGAGTTTCGGAGGTACGGTCTGTACGGGCCTCACCGTCGTGAGCAGCTCATCCATTACCTGTACGACTCCGGCCAAGGCCGCTGGTGCCTACACTGTCACGGCGACGAACATTGATGGACAGACAGGAAGTGCCACGAATGCCTACACCTTCCGGGCCGCTCCAACTATCTCGGCTATTTCTCCAACTATCGGTGCAACAGCTGGGGGAACAGTCATCACAGTTACCGGAACTGGATTTGTTACCGGAGCCACTGTTACGGTGGGTGGAGTTGCGTGTACGTCAGTGAATGTTTCCAGCGGAACCAATCTCACTTGCCGGACCGGCGCCAACGCCGCAGGAAGTGTGACGGCAACGATTACAAATTCTGATACACAAACGGGAACCGGCGGAACTTATCTTTATCAGGTCGCTCCCGTTGTCACATCTGTCTCACCAACTTCATCGGCCCTGGCGGGTGGAGCAACCATGACCATTACCGGTTCGGGGTTTATGGCAGGGGCCACAGTCACAATCGGCGGAACCACATGCACGTCACCAACTGTCGTGAGTGCCAATTCCATTACCTGCACAATTCCTGGGAAGTCCGCAGGTGCGTATAGTGTCGTGGTCAGAAACACTGACACGCAGACAGGGACATTAGCTTCGGCCATTACTTACCGGACACCACCAACAGTCACGAGCGTTTCGCCCACAATGGGGGCCATCGATGGTGGCTCAACCCTTACCATTACCGGTTCAGGATTTGTGACGGGTGCAACCGTTCTCGTGGGATCTTCAAGTTGCGTTGTGGGCTCAGTGACTTCGACCTCAATCACATGTGTGACCGGTTCTGCAGTGGCCGGAACTTATAGTCTCACAGTGACAAACACCGATGCGCAATCGGGCACCCGCGCTTCATCATTCACCTATGTGAATCCACCAACTGTGACCTCCGTTTCCCTCAATACCGGAACAATTGCCGGAGGGAAAACGGTCACCATTACCGGAACGAATTTCTACACCGGATCAACCGTAGACTTTGGTGGCAGCGCCTGTACTTCAGTGACTGTCATCAGCACAACTTCTATTTCGTGTGTGACGCCTGCGAATGCTGCCGGTGCGGTGACGGTAAGTGTGATCAGTCCCTATGGCGCTACCGGTTCACTGGCCGCAGGTTACACGTATGTGACAACTCCGGCGTTACTGGCCTTTGTCACAGGGACCAGCAGTCCAACACCACCGGCTTCGGACAACTACGGAACAACTTCCGTTAACATCACTCATACGTTTACGCTCAAAAATACCGGTGACACTGTTTCGTCAAACGTCACCATGGCCCTCGGTGGATCAAGTCCTGCATCTTTCGCGATCGGAACGGATAACTGCACGGGACTTCCTCTTGCCGCGGGAGCGACCTGTACTGTCCAGGTGACTTTCCTCGGAGCCTTTGTGACAACCGGAACTTACTCCGCAACCATCGGCGGTACTGCGGTTAGTGGTGGAACTGCAACGAACAATCTTCAGGGTAGAAGACCATGAGAATAAATATTTTTCTCCTTACGTTTTTTCTCTCATTCAATCTCCTTGCCGACAGTGAGACGGAATCCCAGGTTTCTCTCTGTGAAAAAGAAGCCGACAAATTCGGAAACGGGGAAGGTTCGGACAGTATCTCTGAGAGCTGCCTCGAACTATTTGCGAAACTTGCCAATCCGCAGTCAAAAAAATCTACGCTGGATAAGAAAGTTTCCATCATCGGCTACCGGAACCTTCTCATTGTGACTAGCAACCTGAAGCGAACTCTGATTGCCGGGGAATACACCCATCTGAAACATGTTGTGGCACTTTCTTACGATGAAAAAAATCGTGAAATTGCAGTCCTCGAAGACTCTGGGGATATCCTGACATTTTCATCAGTCATTACGGGCAATGTGGCGCCTCTTCGGATGATCCGACATGCAGAAATTGAAGGTGCGGCCGATCTCGCGATTCTTCCGGAAAGAAACGAGATCGCTGTTCTTCATGGGCCAAAAAAAGAGCTTCTGTTCTTTTCGCGTCTGGGAAATTTCCATGGTCGTGAGGGACGAAAAAACCTCGGCATCCGGCGTCAAGTTCAGCAGGTGGAAGGGGAGAGTCTTACTCTGAGTGATTCGGGAAAAGAGCTTCTCATCAAAAAAAGAACTGGATTGTCGCGGTACCAGCTTCCTCCTGTGAAAACGCAGTAATCCGAGCGGAATCGTCGCCTTAAAAACCTTCAGACCTTTCGTTGCAAAAATTCTGGATCACGAGACAATCTTCTTACATGGAAACACTACAAAAAGACATTCTGACCTTTGATGGTCTGAGACTCAAAACAACAATCTTAAACCGGAACGTCGGAGCCTGGGTCGTCGTCACTCATGGAGTGGGCGAACACCGGGGCCGGCATGAGTACTGGCTTACAGATGAATTTAAAAACTACAACGTCATCCTTTATGATCTGAGGGGCCATGGAGAATCAGAGGGTGAACGCGGAAACGTAAAAGACTTTGATGATTACCTGAAAGATATTGATTCAGTCACAGAGTTTCTCGTTTCAGAGTTCGGGATGAAAACTTTCTACCTCTTCGGTCACTCCATGGGTGGGCTCATTACCGCCCGCTGGATCCAGACGAGAAAGAACCGCGCTCTCTATCCGGCGAAAACAATTCTTTCCGCTCCAGGAGCAGGAACAGTGGGAATTCTGGGAATGATCACGAGTTCCATTCCGGCACTTGTTTATAAGAAGCTCGCGACTCTCCCGAGTCTTCCTTTAGGTGGGATGCTCGATCTCACAAAACTTTCTCACAATCCGCAGGTGTACCAGGATTACATTCACGATCCGAAAAATATCCTGAAGGTCCATTCGCATCTTTATTTTGATCTCCTGAACAAGGCCCAGGAAACCTTCCATAAGCCGCTCAATCCGCGCACACCGATGATGGTCATCATGGGAAGTGAAGACGGAGTCGTGAGTACTGACCTGGTGAAAAAGTATTTTGATAAGTTTGAACCAAGGGCGAAGTTTGTTCTCGTAAAAGATGCCTACCATGAGTTGTATATGGAAACACCGGAATACTTCGGTCAGTTTGCGAAGAACGTGAAAGAGTTTTTTTCTCCTTAACATCGGAACTCCCATGACGGATAAATATTTTAAGTCGCTGAACTATTCTCTCGCCAATGAGGACACCTGGCCTGAAGTGAGACTCATGCGGGAGTGGAAGCCGAAGAAGATCCTGAGTGTCGCCGGAAGTGGCGGACGATCTCTCCCACTCCTGGCAGGAAATCCGGCAGAATTGTCTGTAGTGGATTTGTCTGAACAGCAACTCTGGCTGGGGTCACTCCGCGAAGAAACGATCAGGAAACTCACCCATGAAGACTTCCTTCTCTTCTGGGGGTATCCGCCCTTTGACAGTGCCGCCTACAACCGGAAAAGAAAAGACCTCTTCTTTCAATTTGACCTCGAGCCATCAGCGAAAAATTATTTCATCACGCTTTTTGAATCTCTCTCCTGGGGATCAATTCTCTACGAAGGAAAATGGGAAAAGACTTTCCGGAAGTTTTCCTATGTTACCCGCGCCATCATGGGACCCAAGCTCCTCATGGAGTCTTTGTCATGCCTTTCCACCGAGGAACAGGAAAAGTTCTACGTGGATAAGTTCCCCCGCTCACGCTGGGATCTTGTCTTCAAGATTCTCGGGAATGCCTCTGTCTTCAATGCGCTTTTGTATAAAGGGCACTTCGTTAAAAAGAATGTCCCGGAAAGTCATTTCGATTACTATAAGTCTGCGTTTGACAGAATTTTCACGAATACTCTCCTCCGCGGCAACTACTTTGCCCAGCTCTGTTTCTTCGGAAAGATTGTGACCAAAGAAGCGATTCCGGTTGAGGGAGATAATGAAGTCTTCACGGCGATGAAAATCTGGCTTAACAAAAACCGCACGCATGCCTACCAGGGAAATATTCTTGAGATCATTCCCAGGGAACCGGCCATTTCGGAAATTGATTTCCTTTCTTTCAGTGATGTCCCTTCCTATTTTGAAGGGGAGACGGAAAAAAATTATCTTCAGATCGTAAAACCCAAGATGGCCATCGGGGGAGTTGTGATCGTCAGAAATTACCTCCGGATTCCGGAAAATACGGATCTTAACGGTTACGAAGATATCACCGGCGAAGTCGCCCGTTATTTTAAGAACGAAAACATCCAGATGTACATCATCCGCGCGTACCGGAGAAAATCCTAGATGCCGCTCCGGGGGATGCTCGTCACTTCTGAGGTCACATTTGTTGGTGAGAATTACCACCAGGTGATCCTTTCGCTGGCGAAAAACCCTCATATCCTGGGTCTTATTGTGATTCAGAATCGCGCGCCTTCTCTTTCTGTCCTGGGACTACTCGCAGCCGTTTCGGGTGCGGCCCCGCGTTTTGGTTTTCAGCTCTTCAGGAACAATCTTTTTCCGGGGACTGAAGATAAAGTTTCGGCCTACAAAAAAGAAGGGAAAGAAGTTCACTTCACCAAAGACATCAATGCTCCGGAAACTCTGGAGTACCTCAGATCACTTTCCCTTGATCTCATTATCAATGCCCGCTCACGCTGCTTTTTCCGGGACGACGTGCTGGCACTTCCGAAACTGGGCTGCATCAACATTCACCATGGACTTCTGCCTTATCAAAGGGGAGTCATGTGTGACTTCTGGGCGCATATGTATGGTCGCCCCTTTGGTTTCACTGTTCATCAGATGACAAAAAAAATCGATGATGGTCCGATCCTGAGAGTGGAAGAGGTCAAACTTCTTCCGGAGAGTTATACCAAATCCATTTTCGAAGGCTCCAAGCGCGAAGCTGTGGTGTTATCCGAAGTCCTGGATGATCTCGACAGGAAACGGGTCATTGCCGGAGAACCCAATCTCAAAACACCTGATACAAAATACTGGAAAAATCCGAAGCTCATGGATTTTTACCGTCTAAGGCTGAAAGGAATTAAAGTATGAATAAGATTATCGCGATCCACGGAAATCCCGGACATAGCGAAGACTGGACTGAAGTAAAAAAACTTCTTCCCAAAGACGCTGAGTTTCTGGCCCTTGATGCGTACGACCCGGAGCTTTTAAAAAAGTTACGCTCTTTCAACGGACCTTTTATTCTCGCGGGGTTTTCGCTCGGCTGTTACACGATCATGCGCCATCTTCCGGAGATAAAAGATAAAGTCTGTGGTATTGTCATGGTGGCCCCTTATCTTTCTTCTGAGAAACCACTTTCCGGAACTGCGAAGGCACTCCTGGGACTTCCGGTTCTCAATAGTGTTCTGATTGAGAGCAGTAAGAAAAAATCTGTCGCGGGATTTCTGGAAAACATGATCCATCCTCAGAAGATGGGCGATCATCCCTACTACAAAACTTTTCTCACCCGTCTTGAGACTACGGATCTCTGGGCGAAAACGGTCAGAAGAAAAATCGACGCGGAAAATAACCCCCTGACAAAATCCTCATATCAGATTCCGGTCATTGCTCTGTGGGGGAAAGACGACAAAACATCCAATCGCCAGAAACAGTCTTCGATGCTGGAAGGATTTTCCAAAGTTCAGCACAAGGAACTCGTCGGTGGCGGACATGCACTTCTGTGGTCCCATGCGCGTGAAGTGGCAGCTGCCCTGACGGATGTCGCGAAAGTGGAAACGAAGATCGGTTACTACCCGGGGATGGATGTCAGAAATAACGTTTTAAATTACCTCGAGGGTCACCTTCGCGATTTCCCGACGAGAACTGCGCTTCGCTGGGGAAAACGGGGTGCACTTGAGGCCTGGGATAAAACCATGACCTCGGCGATTCCTCACGATGAAATCAATTACGCCCAGATGGCCGGAAGGATTTCTGCGTTCGCCAATGGGCTCAAAAAAATCGGCATCGCTAAAGGTGACCGGATTATTATTTTCCTTCCGATGTCCCTGGATATGTATGTGGCGATGTTCGCCGTTCAGAGAATCGGTGCCATTGCCGTTTTCCTGGATTCCTGGGCCAGAGCGGGTCATCTCGGTGCCACTGCGGAATGCGTGGGACCCAAGGGCATGGTGAGCTTTAAGCAGGCCTTCGATCTCGTTGACCAGGTGGAAGAGTTCAAGAAAATGCCTCTTCGGATCATGTATGGTCCTGGTGAGAATTTCACGCATAAGTTTGAAGAACTCATGGTTCCCGGTGATTGTCCGATGGAGCCGGTGGAATCAGAAACTACCGCCCTCATCACTTTCACGACTGGATCAACCGGAAAACCTAAAGGAGCGAACCGCACGCATCGTTTTCTTTCGGCCCAGCATCACGCCCTCTCGCATGTGATTCCCTATGCAGCGGCCGACATCGATATGCCGATTTTTCCGATCTTCTCCCTGAATAATCTCGCTACCGGAGTGACGACAGTTCTCCCAGCGATTAACCTCGCCGCACCAACTGACATGGATCCCGCGATCCTTGCGAATCAGGTGCTGAATCACAAGATCAACTGTGCCACCATGTCTCCCTCAAACCTCGTGGGTCTCTCAAAATTCTGCGCGGAAAACAAGATCATGCTGACTCAGATGAAGAGAATGGTTACCGGGGGAGCTCCGATTTCCCGCGATGATGTAGAGAAATATTATAAGATCGCTCCTCAGTCAGAGCTCTGGGTCCTTTACGGATCAACGGAAGCCGAGCCCATGGCCCACATTGAAGGCCGGGACATGCTGAAGGAGAAGAGAAATGCAGATGCAGAAATCGTCGAGGAAGGTGTGAACGTCGGTCACATCTCTGAAGACGTGGATTACAAATTCATCAAGCTCGTGGATGGCCCGATCACTCTTGGACCTAAAGGCTGGAGTGATACGGAAGTTCCTGTGGGTGAAGTCGGGGAATTCATCTGCACCGGCGATCACGTCTGCAAAGAATACTACAATAACCCGGACGCGTTTCTTGCGACCAAGATCAAAGGTCCCGATGGAAGAGTCTTCCACCGTACCGGAGACCTTGGGTATCTTGATCAGGAGAAAAACCTCTGGTTAGTCGGGCGCGTGAATAACGCCATCGTCAGAGAAGGGAAGTACTATTTCCCGGTGAAATCCGAAGTCATCATGAAGAGACTCGCGTTTACGTATCGGTGTGCCTTCTTCGGTCTTCCGGATGATAAACTCGGCCAGAAAACCTGTGTCGCGATTGAACTTCCTTCAGGAACGGATCTTGCGACCTTCAAGTTCTCTGACGCCAAGACTGAAGTGAAGAGAATTTTCGCCAAGAACAAAACACCACTGGATGAAGTGTACTTCGTAAAATCAGTTCCGATGGATCCGAGACACCACTCAAAAGTGGAGTACGCAGTGCTTAAGAAATCTCTCTCTGAACCGGGAGTGATCATTGGGTAAGTGGCTCACGTTCACCAAAGAAAGGTTTAAGCCCTTAGAGTATATCCCTCTCATCGTCATGTTCGTGGCCGCGAACTATCTCTTTTCCATCCGTCTTTCCGGAGGAGGATTTGAGCTTTCGCCTCTCGCTCTGATTTTTGTTTTCCTTGCCACCCTTTGCTTTTTTTTCCGGATGCGGCTCTTTGATGAAATCAAAGACTACGAAATTGACCTGAAAATCAACCCGCACCGGCCACTTGCCAGGGGACTCATCTCTGTCCGTGAAGTAAAGCGCACAATTATTGGTATCATGATTTTTGAACTCGTTCTCATGTCAAACCTCGGGGCCATTCCTTTCTTTCTTTATCTCTTTGCCCTTTTTTACTCCCTTCTTATGTATGAGGAATTCTTTATTGGCGACTGGCTCCGTCCCCATCTCACCACCTATGCTGTTTCCCATACGATCGTTGTAGGCTTTCTCTCTTTTGCGATTATTTCCTGTGTGCTGGGATTTACTGCTCTTAACTTTTCACCGAATATCTTTCTCTTCTGTCTCTCTCACTGGTGCATCTTCAACCTTTTTGAATTTGCGCGAAAAACTTTTGCTCCTTCAGAAGAACGCCCTAATGTCCCAAGCTATTCCAATATTTTTGGTCTCAAAGGGGCCTATGCCCTTTCTGCATCTCAGGTTGTTATCAGTTCGGTGGCCTTGTATTGCTCCAGCGAGATCCGTCCTGACTGGGCCTTCCTCATCGCGGGCGCATTCTTCTGTGTTCTTTCGGTGCTGACCCTGAAAAAAGTCTCCGCCTTCAGAGGGATCGCAACTGCTTACCTGGCGCTCTATTTTCTTCTTCTTATTATTTTACTCCGGAGTTTTTAATGCTCGTTACGAAAGAGTCCACGACCTTCTTTGCAAAAAATGAATCCGGAGGAAAGGGCTACAATCTTTTTCTCATGAGCCAGAGTGGATTCCCTGTTCCGGAATGGGTGGTTCTCGGGAAGCGCCACTTTGAGGGATTTCTTGACAGCTCGGGCCTTCGTCCGAAAATCCAGGGGATTCTTGAAGGCTTCCTTGTGGGAACGATTTCCGGGAAAGAGACTGAAGAATCGATTACCAAACTCATCAAGGGAACTCCGCTACCCGCGGATATTGATAAACTCGTCGATGTTGGCATGCAGACTCTTGGGAAAGAGACGATGATCTCTGTCCGTTCTTCCGCGGCTGATGAAGACGGAAGTTCTCACTCTTTTGCGGGCCAGCTTTCAAGCTTTCTCTACGTCACAGGGAAGGCCCAGATCGTGGAATCCATCAAAGGCTGCTGGGCCAGTGCCTATTCCGAACGGGGCCTTTCTTACCGGAAAGAAAACGAACTCGATGTCCTGAAAATTTCCGTTGCCGTGGTTCTCCAGCGGATGATTGATCCGGAGAAATCCGGAGTGATGTTCACCTGTGATCCGATTGCCAAGAAGCTCGATAAATTCGTCGTCTCATCAGTTTACGGAGTGGGTGAAGGACTTGTTTCCGGAATCCTCAATGCTGATTCTTTCTGGCTTTCTTCGGAAGACGGAAAACTGATTTCTGAAGACATCGTTCCGAAAGAACAGATGCTCAAAAAAGGTCCCAATGGCCATTGCGCCACTTTGCCTGTGGAAAAAGCTCTCGCCGACGCTCCCTCTCTCAATCAGAAAAATCTCTCTGACCTTTTTGAACTCGGGAAAAAAATCCACAAGGACTACCGGCGTCCACAGGATATTGAGTGGGCGATTGCCGAGGGCAAAGTCTGGCTTCTCCAGACGAGACCCGTCACCACAATTGATCAGGACCTCCAGGGTTATATTAACCTCTGGGACAATTCGAACATCGTGGAAAGTTACGGCGGACTCACGTCACCACTTTCGTTTTCCTTCGCGCTTCGTAACTACAAGGCCGTGTACGTTCAGTTCTGCGAAGTCCTGGGGCTCTCGAACGAAATCATCAAAGACATGGATTCGTATCTTTCGTACATGCTGGGATCGATCAATGGCCGCGTCTTTTACAATCTCTTTAACTGGTACAAGCTCGTCGGCGTTCTTCCGGGATTTAAGTCTAACAAAGAGTTCATGGAAACGATGATGGGAGTTTCTGAAGGCCTCTCGCAGGAAATTGAAGAAAGAACCAAGTCCCATCCTTCCTGGGGGACGTTCCGCGGAAAACTCCGGACGGCGACCACCGGATTTCACTTCCTCAAATATCACTTCATCATTCAGAGTGTGGTGGAAGACTTTCTCACCACCTTCCACAAAGACTATGACCGCTTCAAAGCGATGCCACTCACGCGCATGCGCGGAGATGAGCTCATTAACGTCTACATGGAAGTGGAACGGAACATGCTGGGCCGCTGGAAGGCACCCATCATCAACGACTTCCTTTGCATGGTTCACTTCGGGCTCCTAAGAAAACTCACTCTCAAATGGTTTGGTCCGCAGTTTGATTCTCTTCAGAATGATCTTCTCGCTGCGGAAGGGGGACTCGAGAGTGCGGAACCAACCAAGGCGATGATCAAGCTCGCTCACATGGCCAACCAGAAGCCAAAGATCAAAGACATCATCCTCGCGGTTGATCCGAAAGACGGAATGGAAGCGATCAAGCAATCTGAGTTCCATGAGTTTTATGCGGCCCTCGAAAAATACATCGAAAAGTACGGCTTCCGCTGCATGAGTGAGATGAAACTCGAAGAGATCGATCTCGTGACTGATCCTTCATATCTGTTTGTTTGCCTGAAAAACTATCTCAAGGCCGCAAGCTTGCCGGTGGAAGACGATTCTAAGGAAAAAGAAAGACGAGCAGCTGCTGAAAATACCGTGAGAAAGGAACTCTCCGGCTTCCGGAGGATGATGTACTTCTGGGTCTTGAAACACGCCAGAAAAGCGGTAAAAAATCGGGAGAATACGCGCTTTGCCCGGACCCGCATCTACGGAGTGGCCCGTACGATCTTCCGCTCCATCGGTGAGGATCTCGCTTTCATCGGAGCGACGAAAGAACCCCGGGATATTTTCTGGCTTACGATTGAAGAAGTCTTCGGGATCTATAATGGAGCACTTCCGACTTACAATCTCAATGACCTCATTGATCTCCGGAAAAAAGAATACGAAAAGTATGCGGAAGAACCGAGTTCACGGGTTGTGACGAGGGGAGCGGTCTATTGGAAAAACGTTTTCCAGAATGAAGAAGTCGCCAACATCGCCACTGACGAATACGATCTGAAAGGTCTTCCGTGTTCGCCAGGTATCATCGAAGGAATTGTGAAAGTGGTGATTGATCCCACTGACAACCTGGAACTCAATGGTGAAATTCTTGTGACCGCAAGAACCGATCCGGGATGGGTTCCGCTTTATCCGTCGATCTCTGGGCTTCTCGTTGAACGCGGAAGTCTTCTTTCTCACTCGGCGATTGTTGCCAGAGAAATGGGCATCCCGGCGGTCGTGAGTGTGCCGGGATTAATTAAGACAATTAAGACAGGGATGCGAGTGCGTCTTGATGGGAAAGCAGGGACGATCAAGATCTTAGAGTAAAGCCTTCGAGCTTAAGTAAGTCTGATTTCATCTTGAGCCCGTGCGCGAAACCGCCCGGGCCATTTGTTCCCACAACTCTGTGGCACGGGTAAATGAGCATAAAGGGATTATTTCCGCAGGCATTTCCGATCGCCTGAAATGCTTTTGTCTTCATCGCTTTTGCGAGTTCGCCGTAGCTCCTGACTTCCCCGTAAGGAATCTTCTTCATCTCTTTTAAGACTTTCGCCTGAAAAGGTGTGAGCTCTGTCATGTCCAGAGGAATCTCGAGGTCCGTTTTCTTCCCATCGAGATAATTTTTGAGCTCTCGGTAACAGTCCTCAAAGAAAGGTGTGAGTTGTGTCGTTTTTTCTTTAGTCGTCGAGATATGAGAAATGGTTTTACCATCGCGGCTCTCGATTTTGAGTTTACCCACGATCGGAAGGGCCGGAAGAATAGCTGTCATCATATTTAAATCTCAGTTTCCTCTATTATGGCCACGGAATCGTTTCCCGTCTATGATCGGGAGATGCGGGTCTTGTTATCTCCATTCCAGAATTCTTTTCTCAATCTTGCCCTGGAAGATCATTTTCTCCGGGGCGGGGCGGATCTCCCCGTGCTTTTTCTTTACGTTAACCGGCCATGTGTTGTTCTCGGCCGTTTCCAGAATCCCTGGCTTGAAACTCAGCTTCCGTATCTCGTGGAAAAAGACATCTGGATGGTCCGCCGGCAGAGTGGTGGAGGATGCGTTTTCCATGACGAGGGGAATCTGAATTTCTCCTTCATCACACCGGATCCGATGATCAACCGGATGAAGCACGCCGAGCTTTTAAAAGATGCGTTCGCCAAAGCGGACATTCCTCTGACGATTTCTCCCCGGCATGACCTCTGGCTCGACGGCCGGAAGATTTCCGGCTCGGCCTTCAAGCAGACGAAAAACGGCTCATTCCATCACGGCACATTTCTCGTCTCCAGTGATCTCGACAAACTCGAAGAAAGTCTGAAGCACACGCTGGTTCCCACAGAATCAAAATCCATTGCTTCCGTTCGCTCGAAAGTGATTACCCTTCAGGAGAAGTTTCCGGGGACTGAAATAAATGATGTGATTGAAATCATCTGCCACCAACTGAAGACAATTCCCTTCACGCTCGACGGAACGATTCTCTCTGAACCTCAGGTTCAGGAAAATTTCCGGAGTCTTCTTTCCTGGGAATGGCTCTGGGGAGAAACTCCGTATTTTGAATTCGGCGGACTTACTGTGCGGAAAGGAATGATCGAATCTCCCGTTTCCGGAAGATTCGATAAGATGAATGCGAAGGATTTTTTTACCGAGACTGAGCTTGGCAAATTCTTTCCGGACTTCTCACAAATGCTGGAAGACGCCCGTAGAATTTTTTAGTTTCCGCAGAGCCAGCTGCTGTTCACGACATCCATGACTTTCAGGTCATAGTAGAAAGTGCAAGTGCGCTCACCGTACATCTGTTCTTCATAGGTAAACTGAACTTTCACACGGCTTCCGAGTTCGCTGACAACTTTCACTTTCGTGACCGTTGCGTTGAGTTCACCTTCACCACCGACGGCATACATCACGTCAGTTGCAGCGAGGCGGATCTCTTTCATCTGAGCAGGAGTGACAGAAGCAAAGACTGTAACGGAAAACAGGCAAAGCATGATGACAAATTTCATAGGGCCTCCGGGGTATTTCCGGCAAACTATCGCTGACTGGAGAATGCGTACAGAAGGTGTGTAATTATGACCGGATTAGTGGGCCGCGCAGGTTGAGCAACCTGTCTTTTCGGCGGTCTGATTGACGAAATTCCAGTCACTGTAGCTTGCGTTGAGATAAAGACAGGCATCCTGAAGAGTGGTGAATTCTTTCTGGAAAATCTCAGTTTCTTCATCCTGAAGGACAGTGACGTAATATTCCAGACGGTCTTCCGCGAGAGATTCCGGGTCAGCACCAAAGGTAATCTGAGCAAGGAAGTTCTCTTTTTCATAACGGCAAAAGGTCCAGTTATCCGTATTTACGCTCTGCATCCGATTCCTGTCGTCAATCTATGACTTGTCACATACTTAGAATTGTTCTATATTGGCTGCACTTTTTAGAAATGTCTACATGAGAGGAAGTTATGGCTAAAGGCCCACGCGTAATCGTTACTATGGAATGTACTGAAGCTCGTAAAGAGAATGGAACACCATCTCGTTATACAACGACAAAAAACAAGAAGACGACTCCAGAGCGTCTCGAAATGAAGAAGTATAACCCGAATCTTCGTCGTCACACGCTCCACAAAGAAATCAAGTAATCTCCCTTAAGAGATCGCGATAAAAAAAGAGACCCGTTTGGGTCTCTTTTTTTTTGTCTTATTTGAGTTCGCTGATTTTTGTCCCGAAGACTTTGAGCTGATCCTTATCGATCAGGACGTAGGATTTTCGCTCTTCCCCGGCCAGAGCATACTGAGTGCCATTGAGACCCAGGCCAGGAATTCCACCTTTCACTTCACCCACAATATAAGTCCGCACACCCTGAGTTGTGATGAGTTTTAAGCTGTAAAGCGGAACGGCGGTAGCTCGGTCCATGACTTCTTTCTGTTCCGTCGTGAGATTCTCAAGGATGGATGTACTCTTCAGGGCCTCCAGGCGATCCAGGAAGCGCACGACTTTCGTCGTCTCAAGTTCCACACCCTGATCACCAAACCATTTGTCGTCTTTTTTAAGGAGCTTCAGGAGCTGTCCTGATTCCCCGTAGATCTCAAGAGACGCCAGCGACTCCGCATTGATCGCGAGGACCTTTGATTCTACGAGCTGGGCGAGGTCGTAGCTCTCCAGCTGAATTTCAATCGGATCAATCTGGTAGATCTGATTCTGAGTCGAGATGGTCATGTAGGCCGAGTTATCGATCGGGTTAATGAGTCCCATTTTGATTTCGAAGGACTTCTCTTTGGAGTTATTAAAGAGAAGTGTCAGCGTCGGGTTATCCAAAGAGTAAGAGGTGATGTTGATCGGTTCAAGCCGGTGGAAGTTCCGCACACGGATCACATTGAAGGCATCGATGATCTTCGTGATGACTTCAGATTTTACTCTCAATGCCTGAGGGGATGTCATCTGCCACGGGCCTTCGAGATTTCCTTCAGGGTGCGTGTTCAGAAGATCGAACTGGCCCTGCTTATTGGTGAGCTTCATGGATTTTAAATGCTGAAGATCGGCCACGGGGACCGGGTTGGCGTAAATCTGCGCGAGATCAACTTCAGGAGTTTCCGATTCGAAGACTTCCGCAAACAATCCCAGAAAGAGCAGGATGAAAAAGAAGAAGGCAACGAGAATGGTTGATAGCTGCGGTCTAAGGATACTTCTCATGGAAAGATTATAATCAGAGACCCAGGCTCTCGTCTTCAGCTTCTTTCTTCGTTTTCTTCTTCTCAATGATCGTTGGTTCGATGGATTTGAGGAAGTTTCTGAGATTTTCCCGCTCACCTTTCAGCGCATAGTTGAACTTACACTGAACGCGGTAGTCGGGCTTGGTTGAGCTGATGATGCGCGAACGAAGGGCGTAGTAGTGGCAATAGGTCACGTCTGCCGTCATCATGAAGTTCTGCGGAATCAGAAATTCTACGACCACTGACTGACCCTGAAGGAATTTTCCCTGAGTGAAGGAAAGAAATGAGTCCATGTGGATGTCAGAAAGAAACGTAAACCCGTAGGAAATTTTTTCGAGGTCCGGGGCCTGGCGCTGATACGGACGCTCTAAGATGGGATTTGGTTTTTTGGTATCGATTCCCTGGAGATTCTGTTCAGCGATAATTTCTTCCGCTTCGTTGAACGCCTTGGGAGCAGTTTCACCTGAGGCAAGTCCGGCGAGCACTTCTTCGGTGGATTGCGTTTCTTCAGCTTCCGGAACTTTCTCATCTTCTTTCAGTGACGCCATGAGGGAGTTGAGATCATCGGAAGAAGGCTGTCCGCGAAGGGGAATGACGTTGGAGCTGTCGGTAAGAGGTGCCGCCATGTTGAGGTTGTAAAATTTCTTGATGTCTTCCACGAAGAGGGGAACACCAGCGGCTTCGCATTCCTTCATCCGGCGCTCGAGAGCGGCCTCGATTTCGTCGCGCAAAGACCAGATGCGGATGGAGATTTTCTTTACTTCAACGGGGTGGCCGGATTTGTTGTAAATCATTCGCGATTACCTCTTGAGAAGATTGTCGCTTAGATTCAAATTTTTCGGGAGAGGGAAAGTTTTGCGAAGTGAAACGGTCAGGAAAAAAGAAAGCCCCCATTCGGGGGCTCGTTTTGGCTTTTTATGGCAAAAGGTTTATTACCGGAAGTTTTTCCGGAGGAACTTGGAAAGTCCCATTTTATCGAGAGTTTTGATTGTCGAAGCAGCAAGCTTCAGGCGGATCGTCTGGCCTGACTCTGGATCGAAGATTTTCTTCGTCTTGAGGTTTGGCTGCTTGAATACGCGAGACTTGATGTTGGAGTGAGAAACCTTATTGTTTGACTGGCGGCTCTTGCCAGTAAGATCACATTGACGTGCCATCGTTATTTTCCTTAGTCAGAATTACTAATTTTAGTTCAGAAAACTTAAGTCTTTTTGAGCACCTTGGCAAGGGAGAAGTTGAAGAAAATTGTGGACTTAAAGCCTTTAAAAAGACCATACTTGAAGCCAAATTCCCTCACAGAAAGGTGGTCTCTTCATGGCACTTAAACCCTTGAATATTAAACCAAAACTTCTTCCGGCGCCGACTGGTGCTCCGGTTTATTCCCTGAAAATAAAGAACTCAAAAGGCAAAGACATCGTCGTCGCTCATCCCAAGGCGACGCGTTCACTGATCGCTCTCATGGACATGGCCGCCACCAATGGCGGGGCCGCTTGTCACTGGGGAGGCCCTTCGGCCATGACGGAAACATGGACTGCGGTTCATCAACTGATGTTCCAGAATCAGGATTGGTTCAATCACTTTAATTTCGTCAACGACATCGGCCACGCCGAAAACGGTATCTATGCCCTTCGGACAGTTCTGGGTTACGGCGATCTGACGCTTGAAACGCTGAAAGGTTTCCGCTCGATGACGTCAAAACTTACGGGCCACGGCGAGTCTCATCTTTATCCGGAAGGCGTTCTTCTATCCAACGGCCCTCTGGGATCCGCCCTTCCTCAGGCCCAAGGTTTGGCCGTTGCGGATAAAATCTCCGGAAAAAAACGCGTCACCATTGCTTCAGTTTCTGATGGAGCTGCGATGGAAGGGGAAGCCAAGGAAGCCTTCTCGGCCATTCCGGGACTCGCGATGAAAGGGAAACTGAATCCCTTCGTGATGCTTCTTTCTGATAACAACACAAAGCTTGGCGGAAGAATCGATAAAGATGCTTTCTCCATGCAGCCGACTTTTGAATCCCTCGCCGCTCAAGGCTGGGAAGTCATGAAAGTTGATAACGGCCATGATCTGGAGAAAGTTTACCAGACGCTTGAAACTGCCATCGATCGCGTGAATGCTGATTCCACCAAACCCGTTTGCGTGTGGTTGAAAACCATTAAGGGTTACGGCGTGAAATCCACGGTGGACTCTGCTTCCGGAGGCCACGGTTTCCCTCTGAAAGCGCACGACGAAGCGATCCATTCCTTTTTAAAAGAAATCTGGGGAACGGAAAATGTTCCGGCGGAATTCACGACGTGGGCCAATGAGCTCTCAGTAAAGCCGGAAAAGAAAGCCTCTACAGGCCCGGTGAAAGATAAAATGCAGGTGGGAGTTTCGAAAGGTCTCTCTCGTGCTGCTAAAGACGGTTATCCGGTTTTCTCCATCACCTCTGATCTTCAGGGGTCAACAGGAGTGAAAGCGTTTCATTCTGAATTTCCAGATCACTTCATTGACGTCGGTGTGGCGGAATCCAATATGGTTTCCACAGCAGTCGGAATGTCCAAAGCGGGATTCATTCCTGTCGTTGATACCTTTGCGGCTTTCGGTGTAACGAAAGGAAATCTTCCCCTCATCATGGCATCTCTTTCCCAGGCGCCGGTCATGGCGGTTTTCTCGCACACTGGTTTCCAGGATGCGGCCGATGGAGCAAGCCATCAGTCACTCACATATCTCTCAGCACTTTCGAGCGTCCCTCACTTAAACGTGGTGAATGTGGCGTCGGCGAAAGAAGCTGAAGAATATATCTATGCGGCCTCGAAGAAGATCGCGACCGAAAGAGAGAAAGGAAAAGACGGAGAGTCTTACGTTTTCTTTGTGGGCCGCGAGAACTTTGCCCTCGAGCTGAAAGATGGCCTGGGTTACGAACTTCATAAAGCGCAGCGCCTGACGGATGGTCACGATGTCGCGATCGTCGCGAGTGGATCTCTCGTCGGGAAAGCACTCAAGGCCTATACCGAACTGAAAGAGAAAGGTATCGAGGCGACCGTCATCAATCACAGTTTTGTGAACAACACAGACTTCGAAGAGATTGCTCACTGGATTGATGAGGCCGGTGGAAAAGTTGTGACAGTGGAAGATCATCAGCTTATCGGCGGCATGGGTGCCCAGCTCGTGCATCAGCTGAAGTTAATTGGTTCAGAATTCAGTGTAAAAACTCTCGCGGTGAAAGGGGAGTTCGGTCAGAGTGCGTATTCTGCTGACGAATTGTATGCTAAGCACCATGTCGACAC
>CANGAC010000007.1 GCA_947451425.1 Bacteriovoracaceae bacterium
AGCGATCAAGATGTCCCCCGAAGAAGCTGAGAAAGTTTATCGCTTCAACAAGAAAGACATCTTCAATGCAAAATACGAATTCTGGAACCGGAAAAACGGAGCACTCATCTGTTTTATCTTCTGCTTCCTGGGTTTCACCCTGGGAATTTCAGGTAACCGGGGAAAAGGGAAAAGTTCGGGACTCATCGGACTCCTTTGCCTGATCGGGTACTACACGATGTATTTTTCTATGGTGAGTGTCGCGAAGAAAGAAATTATCCCCATCCCGGTAGCGGTATTCCTTCCGGCGATGGTTCTCTTTGGGGTAGGCATTTATTTTTATCGCAAGCTCGACTGGCAGGGATAAAAAAGGCCGCTTTCGCGGCCTTTCGTTTATTGTTTTCTTTTCTCTAACTCATCTTCTTCCATCTTCATCCGCTTCATATATTCTTCAGCAGTGTAAAGGATATCGTCCTTCGCCTTCGGGAAGAGTGGCATGAGATATTTCTCATTACTTTCCTCAGGGAAGATGAGCGACTTCACACCAGACTTAGTGGGAGTTTCGAGGAGGTAGTTGTTGTAAAAGATCCGGGTAACGTTCACATTACCGAGGAAGAGTCTGATTTCCTGTCCCTGGAGAAAGAGGTCATTTCCCTTAGAGACGATGACGCTGGAAATAGGGTTGTTATCGATCTTATAGCTGATCCAGGTGTTCCCATCAACAGCGCGGATGTAGACATTCTGAAGAGCAGAATTCATAGACGACTTGATCTTCTCCGGAAAAATTTCGACGTTATCATTCTCAGGCGCATCAGTTTTCACATTGAAGAGCTTCGTTTTCACTTTCTTGAAATCAACAGTGGGGAAGTTCCTCGGGAAATCCTGGGCCGGTTTTTCTTCCTCGGGTTTCACTTCTTCTACAGGGGTTGCAGCGACAACTGGTGTCGCGGCCTGTGTTCCCTGGTCGACGGCCGGAGGCGTTTCAACTTTTTTCACCGGCGCATAGTGATTCACCAGAGCGGAACTTGATTCGATCTTCGGACCAAGGTCTTTGGCCTTCTGGTCGCTCACTTCGCTTTCAACAACCGATGAGATGAGCTTATAACCGCCTACGAATGCGAGAATTATCGCTCCGAAGATAGCTATCGGAAGAACCGATTTCGTGTTCTCAATTAAGGAATCGCTATTTTCAATCACTTCGTGTGGAGTTTGTGTTGGTTCAGGCTCACGGCTGCGTGTGCTCGAGTTCGTCGATTCCCTGGCCGGAGTTGGCATGACAGAGATTGCAGCGGGCATGCTCTTCGTGTGATTCAGGGCGGGGAAAGGCTTACCAAGAATATTCAGGTAAGTGTATTCCATCTTGTTAATCGCTTCATCCATGGGAAGTCCGAGGACTTTCACATAACTTGTGACGAAGCCTTTTATGTAAGCTGCGCTCGGAAGATGATCAAAATCATTGGCCTCAAGGCTCTTGAGGATATTGATGCTGATCTTCGTCTTCTGAGAAAGTTTTTCGAGAGAATAGTTTTTCTCTGTTCGTCTTTGTTTCAGGTATTCACCAAGAAGCACGAATTCTTTGCCTTCGCCTTCTGATGTCCCTTTTTCCTGCTCCATCATGTCACATCCTTGTCTTAGTATTCCGGAGACTGGATCACCTTCCCTGGTGATCTGGCTTCAAGAGTCTTATTTCTTTTTTCTAGTTCGTTGAGTTCCATCATTTTCGTTCTCGCCTGTGCCGCGAACGAGCTGTCTCTGAAACGATTTTCCACGTCATCAAGTTTCATCCGGGCATCAGTGAATCTTCTGAGTTCGATAAGAGTCAGCGCCTGCTGGTAATGAGCTGCTGGAGAGTTGAGACAAACCCCCATCGTAGCTTCGCGGAAGCTCTGATAGGCCTTATGAAACTCCCGACGGTTGAACCGGATTGTTCCGAGTTTGTAATGAGACGGACAATAATCTTCGGCTTCTTTCAGAGACTGGAGGAAATAGCTTTCGGCCATCGTGGCATTTTTCTTTTTCTCAAGTTCCAGAACGCCGAGGTTGTAATACGTGCGCGCCTGTTTGTCGTAAGTCAGATCCTTAGTCACTTCAAGATAAAGTCTTTCGGCATCCTGAATTCTTCCTTCCTCATAGTAGAGAGAAGCAATATTCGTGCGGGCATCAGAGTTACGTGGATCGAGTTTAAGAGATTGGTTCAGACACTTGAGCGCGAGATTTACATCGCCCTTGAAGTAATAGGCCATGCCGAGGTTGTTGAGAATTTCCGGATTATTGTCCTGAATCTCATTGGCCTTCAGAAGGTTAGTCAGGGCTTCCGTGTAGTCCTTGGACATGAGGCTTTGAGTTCCGGCGTTGAAAAAGAGCGCAGCTTTTTTATCCATAACTTTTGGAGCACTGGCGCAAGAAACCAGTGTCAGAATCAACGCTGAAAGCACGACTCCTGAAACATTCTTCAACATCTGATTTTCTCCCTGAAAAACTCTATAAATTCATTCTAAGTAAGGGAGGCTTCAAAGTAAAAAGAAAATGCTTATTTTCGCTCGAGAAAGATCAGACTTTCAAAGTGGAAGGTCGAAGGAAAAAAGTCGAGAAGAACAGCTCCGGTCGGACGATAATCGGTAACTTTCAGAAGGTCTCTCACGAGTGTATGAGGATCACAGCTGACATAAGCCACTCGTGCGGGGTTGAGTTCAGTCAACCATTCCTTCAGATCTGTCAGACCCGAGCGAGGCGGGTCAAGGATAAGAACCTGCGGCGAGAGATTTTTTTTCTTCAGCAGGGTCGAGACTTTTTCTAAAGCACCGGGTTCGTAAAGTGAGCACGAATAAAAGTCCGACTCTTTTGCTGCGTTATAAATATCCACACACAAGCGTTCGGAATAAGGCAAATTATTGGTGAGATTTCCATTGCCGGCGAAGAGATCGAGGACCGATGACTTCTCGTTTCCAAACCAATTTGCAATCTCCTGATGAAGAAGAGCATTCATTTCCCCGAAGACCTGAGTAAATCCTCCCTGAGCGTAGGAAGAGTTCCAGCTAAGCTCAGTTGCCTGATCTTTGTAGTAAATTTCCACGTGACCACGGGGAGTATTTTTAGGCGCAAGTTTGAGCCATTGCTCGTCCGCATAAAGATTCTGTATGGCCTTCGAAACTTCCGGAACTCCAATCAGACACTGCGGAATATTGATAATTTCCTGCGTTCTCGCATCAAGCATTCCGATTTTCCGGATTTTAGTATCATAATGCAGCTGAACGCGGTTCCGGTAACCTGTGCGCCTGACTGCCGGAACGACTTTGATTTCCGGTAGGGGCAGTTTCCGGAAGAGATTCAGAAAATTTTCTTTTTTCGTCGCGAGTTCTTTTTCGTAACTCGTGTGCAGGTAATGACAGGAAGGGCAGACATCGAAGTGCGGACACACCGGCTTCACCCGATCCGATGAAGACACGCTTAAAGAATTCATCCGTGCAAAAGCCACACCTTTTTTCTCAGCCTGAACGATTGCTTCTCCTTCTTCTCCCGGAAGTGTTTTAGGGATAAAAGTGATCCTTTCACCAAGTTTGCTTACTCCCTGGCCCAGGCTGTCCAGCGTGGAAATTTTAAAGGGGATAGGTCGATTTTGTCTCATGACTAATTCCTTGGGGTTTCCTGTGGTCAGGCTTAAAATCATGAGCATGACCTACTTACTTGGACGGCTTCCGCTATTGCTGGAAATCTTCATCAACGGATTTTTCGTTGTCGTCTACACGTTCCAGAAATCGAAAAAATTTCCTGAGCTCCTGGCAAAGCTTCCGATGGAAACTCTGCTGGCGTCAGCTCTCTGGATCATCCCGTTGGTTCTGTTCATCACTTTAGCATCAAATTTTCTTAAGAGCGAAGGGATCGAGGATTTTTTACGACGCTATGTCTTTTCGCTGATCATTTTTGTTCCCATGATGATTACCTGGGGAGATCTGGAATTTCTTTACTGGCTCTCCGCCGTTCACCTCTTCTCTACGGTGATTTCATTCTATGAAAAAAAAGAAGTCGAGAAAGTTGCGGAACTGGGTGCTTCGAGTTTTCTTTTCCGACTGAAACTTCAGCCGGCCCAGGTTGTCCTTCTCTCGTTTGCGGGGTGGATTCTCATCGGGGCCCTGATCCTCGTTCTTCCTGTTTCTGCAGCACCGGGGAAAAGCATCAGCTTCATCGACGCGCTTTTTATGTCCACATCAGCTACCTGTGTGACCGGTCTCTCATCAATTTCTCTTCCGGATGAATTCAGTATCTTTGGTCAGATTGTGATGCTCGTCCTGGCTCAGGTCGGGGGCCTTGGGATCATGACTCTCTCCAGCTCCATGGCCGTCATCATGGGGCGAAACCTTCAGATGAGAGAACAGGTGATCATGCAGGACGTTCTCGATGCTTCGAGTTCTTCTGAATTATTGGGTCTGGTATCCGACATCGTTCGCTTCACATTTGTGATTGAATTCATCGGCGCCGTCATTCTGACTGTTGGTTTTTACCAGGAAGGTTTTGAAATCGGCCAGTCGATCTATTTCGGCTTTTATCATTCCATCATGGCCTTCTGTAATGCTGGTTACGCGCTTTTCAATAATAATCTGGAAGATTTCAAGTTCTCTCCGATGATCAATATGACGGTGGCGTTTCTCATCATCCTGGGTGGTATCGGTTTCGCGGTTTTGAAAGACATTCTGGATAATCTCCGGACACGCCGGTCCTTCCGCGCTCTTTCGGTCCACACGAAAATTGTTCTCACAATCAACACGGCCCTTCTCGGTATCGGGACGATTTACCTTTTCTTCGGAGAGTTCCTGCACGCGTTTCAGGACTTCACGATGTGGCAGAAGTTTCAGCTATCGTTCTTCCAGTCAGTGACCCCAAGAACGGCTGGGTTCAATACGATCAATCTCAATTCTCTTCATCCTCATTGTCTTTATATGCTCATTCTTCTCATGTTCATCGGAGCTTCGCCTGGTTCTACCGGTGGTGGTGTAAAAACCACGACCTTTGCGGTGCTTTTGCAGTCTGTGACTGCTACCCTTCGCGGTAAGTATGATGTGGAATTTTTCGAGCGCCGTATCCCTCAAGCGACTGTCGTAAAGTCGATTGCCATCTTTATTATCTGTCTTATTCTTGTGAGTGCAGGTCTACTCATCATGATGAGGATAGAACCCGATAAAAGTTTCCTTTCACTCTTCTTTGAAGTGACGAGTGCTTTCGGTACCGTAGGATTATCGCTCGGCATAACTCCATTCCTCAGTTATCTTGGTAAGCTCGTGATCGTCGGCATGATGTATCTTGGTCGCGTTGGTCCATTGACTCTTGTGTTGGCAGTGGGCTCGAAAGTTGTTCTTCCTAATAAAGTTGAATACCCGGAAGGGAAAGTACTCATAGGATAATTTATGATTGTTGCAGTTATCGGCCTTGGTACCTTTGGAGCAAAAACCGCCATTCGTCTCTTTGAAAAAGGAGCGGAGGTTCTTGCGATTGATTCGAATCCTGAGCTGGTTGACCGGATCAAGGATCGGGTTTCTCACGCCATCTGCATCGATGTGACCCAGGAGAGATCGCTTCGCGCGGTGAATATTTCGGAAGTTGATACGGCGGTAGTCGCCATCGGTGACAACATCGAGATGAGTATCATGTCGGTGGCGATGCTGAGAAAACTCGGTGTGGGAAGGGTTGTTGCCCGTGCCACGAGCCCTCTCCACGAACACGTGCTTCGCGAGATCGGTGCTTCGGAAATCATCAAAGTGGAAGAAGAGATGGGAGAGATTGTGGCAAGTAAGATTGCGGCACCTCACGTTCTTCAGCGCTATAACTTTGCTGCCGGCTACTCGATCGTCGAAATTAAACTCGGCAAGGCGTTCGAGGGAAAAACCCTCGTGGAATCTCAGATCAGACAGAATTATTCCCTGAACATTGTCGCCCTTCAGAAACGTGTTCCTTATATCAGTGAAGAAGGTAAAGCCGCCCACCGGGTTGTCATTAACGATGCGCCTTTGCCGATGGACGTGATTGAAGCTGATGACATCGTAGTTTTAGTAGGCTCGGAGAAAAACTTCGACCGCCTGTTCTCGGATCTCGAAGAAGCATAATCGGAGTTTGTTATGAGGATGTCGCTTAAGCGAAGAGTTACTTACAGTTTTATCACCGCGATGGCCGTGATCCTGATCATGGGATTCACCGTCTTCTTCTTTCTGGATTCTCTGAATAACCAGATTTCGAACATCACGGTCAACTCCAACAAGATTTCCCTTCTCACAGATGAGGTGCGGATTTCTGCCGTCTCCATCCTGAAGATGCAGAAGAAAATCCTCATTCAGAAACCGACGTCGGAAGATCTGAAGCGTCTGGAAAATCTCTGCGAAGGATTCCAGTCGCAGCTGCAGCGCCTGGATGGCTTTTATACGGAAGTCGAGGCGAAGAAAACCATTTCCCGCATGCAGGGCTATGTGGATTCCCTTAAAACAATCGTCAGTAAATCCTCTCTTTTCTACCGCGATGGCGAGGGCCTTTCTACGATCGACGGTCTCACGGACAAAATCCTTGAAGCCTTCTCGGAATTCCAGGACATCCAGTACTTCCAGAACGAACAGCGTGATAAACAGGTGAAGGCCATCATCGGGGAGACCCGCCGGAACATGCTCATTACACTCATCATCACTTTCCTCGGCACGATCATTCTTTCTCTCGTTGTTCCCGGGAAAATTGCGATGCCGTTTAAGAAAATCAACGATGCCATCCGCGAACTTCAGGAAGTGAATTTCGACGTCTCAATTTACTACGAAGGCGACGATGAGATCGGCGAGCTCGCCAAAGAACTGAACAAGATGATCAACAACATGAAGCGCTTCGAGCAGCTTCGTCAGGACAGGATCTCGGTTGAGCACAGGAAGTTTGATACGCTCGCCAACATGATCAAGAAGAATATCATGATCGCCAATGCCAAAGGTGAGCTCACGTACATGAATAACCCGATGTACGCACTTCTTGAAATGTCCTCCGATGACGTCATGGGGAAAGCGATCACCGAAACACTCGTTCCGGATTCCATCATTGAGACGTTTGAAGTCGCGATCAAGCGTCGCTCAAAAATTGAAAACGCCGAAATTAGTATTCCAAAAAGAAAGCGGGTCATCGATCCGGCGACCGGAGAGTATATTTTTGAGGAAACGGAAGAGGCCTTTCATGGCTATGCGAACGTAATTCCGATCCGCGCAAAAGAGTCTAATTTAGATTATTACCTCATGATCATCTCGAAAGAGGTGTTCGTCTAAGTTTGCAGTCGTGAGTTTAAAACTTTTCATGTATATTTGACCCGCACCACAATACATATTGTCGCCAAGGGTCAAGTTTCATGGACACCAGTCTTATCCGCAATTTTTCGATCATTGCTCACATTGATCACGGGAAATCGACTCTCGCTGACCGTATTATCGAAATGACGAAATCGATTACGGATCGTGAGAAAACGGATCGCCTTCTCGATAACATGGATCTCGAAAAAGAACGCGGGATCACGATCAAAGCTCAGACAGTTTGCCTTCAGTATAAAGCGAAAGACGGCATCACTTATTTTTTCAACCTGATCGATACTCCGGGCCACGTAGACTTTACTTACGAAGTCTCACGTTCACTCGCTTCGTGCGAAGGTGCCCTGCTCATCGTCGACGCTTCTCAAGGGATTGAAGCCCAGACTCTCGCCAACGTTTACATGGCACTCGAAAATAACCTCGAGATCATTCCGGTCATTAATAAGATCGATCTTCCTCATGCGGATCCTGAGAAGGTGAAGAAAGAAATCGAAGACGTCATCGGTCTCGATGCTTCGGAAGCGCCGCTGGTCTCCGGGAAATCCGGGCTTGGTGTGGATGTTCTCCTCGAAGAGATCGTGAAAAAGATTCCGCCTCCGAAAGGAAAAGTGAATGCTCCTCTTCAGGCACTCATTTTCGATTCGTGGTTCGATCCGTACAGAGGGGTGGTTGTTCTTGCCCGTATTATGGAAGGAACTCTCAAAGTGAAAGACAAAATTCACTTCAAGTTCTCCGGTATGGATCATGAAGTTCTCAAGCTCGCGATTAACACTCCTTTTTACAAAGAAGTCACTGAACTCGGTGCTGGTGAAGTGGGCATGGTAGTATGCGGAATTAAAACCGTCCGTGACGTGAAAGTCGGGGACACGGTCGTTCACTCTGATAAAAAAGACACGCCTTACCTCGCTGGTTACAAAGATATCAAGCCGATGGTTTTCTGCGGGATTTTCCCGGTGGATTCTGAAGAATATGAAGTCCTGAAAGAAGCACTTGAAAAACTCGCCCTGAACGATGCTTCGTTCACCTATGAGCCGGAAGTTTCTCAGGCATTGGGTTTTGGTTTCCGCTGCGGATTCTTAGGTCTTCTTCATATGGATATCATCCAGACGAGACTCGAGCGTGAGTTCAATCTCGCACTTATCTCTACGGCACCTTCTTGTTCCTATCACATCGTGACTCAGAACGGAGAAACTGTCATCGTTGATAACCCGGCCAAGCTTCCGGATCCGACATTCATTGAGCAGATTCTTGAACCAACGGTGAAGCTCTCGATTCACCTTCCGAATGAATTCGTGGGAAAAATCATCAAGCTTTGTGAAGACCGCCGCGGAAGCCAGCAGGCGATCAATTACATTACCGAAGACCGCGTTCAGTTAATTTACATTCTTCCGCTTTCCGAAATGATGTTCGATTTCTATGACCAGCTGAAGTCCTTGTCCAAAGGCTATGCTTCGATGGATTACGATCTTCATGAATACCAGGAATCCGACATGGTGAAGCTCGACGTTCTCCTGAATGGAGACAAAGTCGATGCTCTCTCGATGATTACGCACCGGAGTACGTCTGCCCAGAAAGGGAAAGATCTCACTTTCCGGCTGATGAAGGTCATTGATCGCCAGCAATTTGATATAGCAATTCAGGCCGCTATCGGCTCAAAGATCGTTGCACGGGAAACAATCAAGGCCCTCCGGAAAAACGTACTCGCGAAGTGTTACGGCGGTGACGTTTCCCGTAAGCGGAAGCTCCTCGAGAAACAAAAAGAGGGTAAGAAGCGGATGAAAATGGTCGGAAACGTAGAAATTCCTCAAGAAGCCTTCTTGGCAGTTTTGAAGACCGAAGAGTAGAATACCTCATGCTAGAAGTTGTCCACGATCACCTTGATAAGGTCTTGAATCTCTACACGAAAGGTGAGTTCTTCACCGATTTGAAATCCGCGAAGGAAAAGTATTTTTCTATCACGGGCAAACTCGACGAAGACAAAGAAGAATTCGAGTCGCGCATGAACTGTTTCAATGACTGGTACATCTTTCAGTATCGTCATGAAGATGGTTCAAAAGTCATTGAAGAATACATTCGTTCAAACTCCCTCGACGAAGAGCTTTCGCAGGCGATGCTCAATGTGAATCACTCGCTGTTTGAGTTCAGCAAGGTCAGTTTCAGAAAGCAGATCGTCCTGAAGGACATTCTTCACGATGAGAAAATCACTCTCGTAAAAAACCATCCGAATATTTCTCTCATGGAAGGTGATGTCTTCACCGGAAGAGTGATCAAGTATAAGGGTGAGTACTATCTTCTCCGCGGACTCTGCACGCTCCCTCAGGGAGTGAAGTCGATCCTCAAAAAACAATCGAAGAAAGTGCGGAAGGCCAATTCTTTTGAAGAGGAACTGAATTTCCTTCTTCAGCTTGAGTCGCTTAAGACCAAGGCCATGCACTATTCGCACATCGACCCTGCTAAGATCTTCATCTTTTAATTGAGGGGAATCCAGTAGTAGCGCTTGAGAGGTTTATCCTCGGCGATCTTCTTCGTTTCCTTTAAGACTCCACCATTTTTTTCAATTACCTGAATAGAGGCCCGATTGTTGTCATCGCAAGTCAGAAGCACTTCGATGAGGCCGATGGTCTTCGCCAGAGGAAGAATTTTTCTGAGCATCCCGGAAGCGAGACCCTTTCCCCGATAGGCAGGAACGGTATCGTAGCCGATGTGTCCGCCGACTATTCTGAGAGCTGGGGTGAGTTCGTGGCGAAGATCGATGCGGCCGGCATACTTACCATCGACGATCGCCCACAATGTTGTTACGCCCTTTCTCGCATTCAGTTCATCAACAAAAGCCTCAAAGTTCTTATCGAGTTGTTCAGGTGAAACATCGGCGTACCACCAGAGTCCTTCTTTCTTGAAGGCCCGCACGGCATCGACGTAACTTTCTTTGTATTCAGTGGAAGGAGCTTCGAGGGAGAAGATCATTTCTGGTTCTTACGCCGGGAGAGAAGATAGGGAATGACTCCGGCGATGTTGAAGAGAAGCGAGACCACGAAAAAAATATTGAAAAGCGATGCTCCGTTGGCGATCCCGCAAAACTCAAAGAGCTTCTGGAAAATAGCGTGCCCCACACCCAATCCGGAAGGAGCGATCGGAAGAGCGAGAGTCATGAGTCCCAATGGGATAAAGGCCAGCGCCTGGATAAAATCCATTTTCCCTTCGGTAAATGGAGAAATGAGGGACCAGAAAAAAACCACGCCCATGAACTGAACCAGGAGGGAGAGTAAAATCGCCTTCACCATCTGGCCCTTGATGGAGACGAGATCACTCCACAAATCGCCGAAGCGTTGCCAGATTTTCGGGAAGAAGATTTTTTCTGCCTGGTTGAAAACCTTATGGACAAAATTGTTGAGGAAAAGAAAAACCAGGATGCCGCTCACAACGAGAAACGAAAGGAGATAATTCACCTGAAGGAGTGGCTTCATGGCCGGCGCGTTCTCGAGGATGTGACTCTGGAATAGAAGGGATGAAATTCCCACCAGGAGAATGAGGCCTGAGAGACCCATCACTCTGTCGATGAGGATGGTTGCGAAGACAAATTTCTTGGAAAACTTCGGGTCGTAATCCTGAACGTAGAGAATTTTTACGAGATCGCCCGTCACACTTCCCGGGAGAACACTCGAGAAGAACTGCCCGATCCAGTTGGCCTTGATGAGACCCTTGAGAGGGATGTGCGCTGAACTTCTTGCTTCAAGAATTCCTCTCCAGCGAAGGGAAATGAGGAACAGGTTTGCAAACGCCACAACGACAGCGATGAAAAGCCCAATGGGATTGTCGGAGAGCTTGCCCAAAAGGGAAAGATCAAGTTTTCCGGACTTCAAAAGCCAGTAAACCAGCGCAAAGGCGACGAAGAGTTTTAAAAAGGTCGTGAGAAGGGTTTTCAGCATGCTCCAATGATCTTATAACTAGGCATGAAGATGGTAAACGGAGGACCTATGAAAATTGCCGCTATTCAGCTCCAGTCTGTGCTTGATCCCGCGATCAACCTCAAAACGATCCGGAAATTTCTCGATCAGGCGAAAGCCACCGGATGCCAGGCGGCTTTTCTCCCCGAGGTTTTCTATTCCATGTCGGATGGAACGAAGCCCACGCCGTTTCTCATCGACGGTCACAATGAGCATTATGAAGCGATCCGTTCTCTCGCAAAAGATTACGGGATGTTCATTCTGGGTGGGTCTGCCGCCACGAACGTGAACGGTAAGATCATGAATCGCGCGTACAATTTTACTCCCGAGGGAAAAGAAATTGCCCTCTACGATAAGATGAATCTTTTCTCGTGCGATCTTTCAAAACATCCTTCAAACACAGTCATCAATGAAGGCTCTGTCTACACGGCCGGCAGCACGGCGAAGATGATCGAAGTGGGCGAGTGGAAGCTCGGTCTTTCGATTTGTTTTGACCTGAGATTCCCGGAACTTTTCCGGAGTTATTCCGCCAAAGGTGCCAATCTTCTTTCCATTTCTTCGGCTTTCACTGTTCCTACCGGGAAAGCACACTGGCACACATTGGTCCGCGCGCGCGCAATTGAGAATCAGTGTTACGTCGTGGCCTCTGCTCAGTGGGGGAAACATAATGAGCGCATGACGACTTTTGGTCACTCACTGATTGTTGATCCTTGGGGAGAAATTCTCGCCAATGCAGGTGAAGGCGAGGGAGTTATTTTTGCTGAGCTGGATATGGAACGGGTGAATCAGGTGAGAAATCGTCTCAACGTTATCCGCGAGCCAAAAAACTACATGTAGGGATTAGTTCCGCTCTGGTGATCAGTCACGTCCACGACATCAACGATGTCCGGAAAGTGCTGTTTGATCAGTTGTTCGATGCCGCCTTTCAATGTTGCTTTCGAAGAGGAGCAACCCTGGCAACCACCGAAGAATTTTACGAATAAGACATTGTTATCGACATCAATGACTTCCACATTGCCACCATGCTGGGCAAGAGCGGGACGTATTTGTGTATCGAAAAGTTTTTCAATCTGCGTGATCATGACGGCAGTCTATCACATATTGGAGGTCTGGCGCTCGTTGAAATCTCTGAGCAAGGCCTGAACATTCTTGGCCTGGTGAGAATGGAGAGTGAACGGCTCAACCCAGGTCATGCTTTCAATCACGCCATCAGCAGTGATCTTATAGATGAGGCCTTCGCCCGGAGAACCGGCAAAAAACCAACTAGGTTTATCATCGGAAATGGCAGGATCCATCTGAACGAGAGTGAGTTTCCGCAGTTCCGGATCAGTAACTTTCACTGGTTGAATGAATTTGACCTTGGCGCTCGTCACTAAATCATCACGCAGGGTGATGGTGAGAACGGAAGAATTAGGAAGAATGTACGTGAGAATGTTTCTGGATTGAGAACTCGGCACACCGAAATTTGCCTGGATCTGCTCAACATTCATGCCGAGTTTCAGAGCAGAAAAGTCAGACTTAACAGTGAGTTTAGATTGTGCAGTGAAATACGCACCTGACACTGTTCCCAAGACCACGAGTAGTATGAAGAAAAATTTCACCATATAAGGATATTTAATCACTCAAATAGTGCGTTTGACACGTTAATTTTATCGGTTGCTACAAAATGTATTTATGTAAGAGCGAATGTGTTTCACATCGCGCGGTTTAAATAAAACCTGTGTGATGCCTAAAGTTAAAAGTTCGTTCGGATCAGTCTCAGGTTCACCGGTAAAAATGAAAAACGGAATCACGATTTGATTCTCTTTCATCCACAAAAAAAGATCGAGGCCGCTCAGCTTCGGCATTTGATAATCGCAGATGACAAGATCGGCGCGGGCCCTGGTCAGATGGATCATCGCATCCTGCGCAGAATAAAATACTTCTGCGTCGTGTCCCATCGCCTGAATTTCGTAGCCGAGGATGTCGCAGATATCCTGTTCATCATCGATGATCACGATCTTCATTTAAGTCCCTTGAGAAAAGATCTTTTCGATTCACTATAACACTTTCCCATTTGACCAAACTTAAGAGTAGCAGATCTTATGATTGAACTCCTCATCTTAACTTCACCACCCGCTTCCGGAAAAACGTTCTGGATAAAAACCTTCCAGGAAGTGATCGAGAAAAAACTTCTGGTGATCTCTCCTTTAAGAGCGCTGGCTGACGAGTGCCGCTCTCGCTGGGGCGAAGATGTGACCGTCATGACTCCGGAAGAATGGCTCATTCACGGAAATTATCACGAGGTTGTGATCTTTGATGAGTTTCATCTCCTGACATACTGGGGGGATTCTTTCCGGCCTCGCATGTGGGAAGCCTTTGAAGATCTTAGTGCACATGCTGAATTCGTCATCGGTTTAACGGCGACATTTTCCCGGAGTTTCCAGGAGAGAGTGGAACTCTTCTCCTGTCACTTCGATCGAATCCTCTGGAGCGATCATGGGAATATGAAACTGAAATATCTTCCATGCTCATATCTTCACCTTTCAAAAGACCTGATGGAAAAGTCCATCGTAAACCTAAAACCTCGCGGGACATCTTTGATTTTTTGTCAGTACCGGGAAGAAGTTCTGGAATGGGACAAAAAAATCCGCAGCGCTGGCCACAGGACATGGAGCTGCAGAGGAGGAGAGGCAGCCGCGTTCAGAAAAAGAGTCGTGGAGGAATCTCCCCCGGATTTTATCATTTCAACAACTGTCCTTTCTCACGGTGTGAATCTTCCGGTTATTTCCCGGATATTTTTTCTTTACCCGGTGAGGAATACTGATTTCTGGATTCAGATGACCGCAAGAGGCGGGAGAACCGGAGAGCGCTTTGAGGTGTTTGCCTTGGAACCACCGCATGGTCTAAGATGGGGAAGATTCTCAAACATAGTTTCCCTGAGCTTTCTGTATCTGCGAATCCTCAAGGAAATCTTTCTCACCCAGCTGGAACAATGCTTTTTGAAGGAATAGTCATTCACCGAGTGCCTTATAAGGAGCGCGATCTCATCGTGAAGCTTCTTCTCCGCAATGGCCTTCTCGGAAGTTTTTATATTTACGGCGGACAAGGTGGGGGAAAGCATCACAAGCCGACGGTTTTTGAGCCCGGTTCCATGATGAAAATTCATGTCCGTGAAACAAAAACCAGAAGCCTCGAGGGAGCTGAGCTCATGGTGGCGCAGGAATATACCCGCGTATGGGAGCCTGCTCACGTTCGCTATAACATCCAGGCCTTCTATCTCATCTGCCTCTATTTTGAACTCGTTCTGAAAATTGCACCGGTTCAGCACGCCGGAGAAGATCAGCTTTCGGGTGGAGAGACGGAAGGCATTTTCTCTGTCGTTAGCAATGCCCTCTTTCACCTGGAAGGATCACTTTCAAAAAATGATTTCGATGCTCCTCA
The DNA here is from genome assembly GCA_947451425.1 of Bacteriovoracaceae bacterium. GTDB lineage: Bacteria > Bdellovibrionota > Bacteriovoracia > Bacteriovoracales > Bacteriovoracaceae > Peredibacter. The sequence continues at coordinate 14,660 of CANGAC010000007.1, forward strand.
ACAGCTCATGCTCTTCATGGTGAAGCTTCTTTTCCACATGGGGATCATGCCGGACACTGATCATTGTGGATATTGCCGGAGCAATCTTCTTGAGGCGACATCTTCAACGTTCCTTCCTGCTGAAGGTCAGTTTGCCTGTGGGAATTGCACTACCGGAGAAAACGAAAAAGGGTTTCTTTTAAGAGTGAAGAAAGGCTTTCAGACCAGGTTCCAGGATTATGCGGAAGTCATGGGCACGAACTTTCACGAAGCCGATCGCTTAATCCAATACTTCTGCCACCAGTTTCACCTGAAGCCGATGGATCTTCGCTCGTATAAATTACTTTTTAAGTGAGAGAGCGAAGTCGAGGAGAGTCTTGAAGTAGGGGAAGTCTTTCGATTCGTGATGTCTCACGATCGCAGATTTGATTCCGGCATTTTTACCTGCTTCCGCATCAATTAATTTATCGCCAATCATCCAGCAGTGTTCAGCAGAAAGATTATATTTTTCGATGAAATCGGTGATCATTTTTCCGGAAGGCTTCCGGCATTCACATCCTTCATCCGGAGAGTGGGGGCAGACAGCAAAATCTTTGAACGGTGAAAGTTTCTGAGCGCGCAGATCATTCTGTAACTGGCGATGAATGACGTAAACGGATTCGAGGGCGAAGTATCCCCGGCCCACTCCGGACTGATTGGTCACGATGAAGAGCTCAAACCCGAGTTGCTGGAGAAGCTGGAGTGCCTTCATCGTATCCGGGAAATATTCCATATCTTCCACACGGGAGAGATAATTCTTATCCAGAATCAATGTCCCGTCTCTATCCAGGAAGATGGCTTTCCGCGTTTTCATTTACGAAGCCTCCGTGACGGCATAAGATTGCCCCATGCTCAAAGTCCTCAGGTTAATGTTCCCATATCTCCGTCCTTTTTGGAAGGAGGCGCTGTTAGCGTCACTTCTCGCGTTTCCGCTCTCGGCGATCAAAGCGTATGAGGCCTATCTCGTTAAAGACATTTTCGACAAGGGCTTTGCTCCGGGATCGGATTTTGCCAACGCCAGAAACCTCGCCCTGATCCTGATTGGACTCGGAATCCTCAACTATCCCCTGAGGTACTTTCACTACTACGGCCTTCGCATGGTCGTGGATAAGTCCACGCGTCTCATCCGCGCGAAGATCTACGCCAAGTTCCAGCATCTCCCGGCGAAATACTTCTCCCAGCAGAAGCAGGGAAATCTCATTTCGACGATCATGAACGACACTCAGGTATTCTCGGAAGCCTTCAAGAACTCTCTTGAAGTAGTTCGCGAGCCAGTGACGGCCATCTCGCTTTTAGGTGTGGCCTTCTACCATGACTGGCAACTGACTCTTATCATCTTCCTTGTGGCTCCCTTGTTTGTGGTGACTTTCCATTACACCGGAAAACGCATCAGAAAGTATGTGAAGCTCGCGCAGGAAGATACGGCCGAGATGACTCATATTTCCGGCGAAGCTCTGTCGGGGCAGAAAATCATCAAGGCTTTCGGTCTCAAGGACTACATCATTTCCCGCTTTGAAAAATCGCAGGAAAAGTTCATCGCTCACCGGACGAAGTCCAATTCGGCGGAAGAGCATTCCCATCCGCTGGTAGAGCTTATTGGATCTTTTGCTTTTGCGGGTGTGATTGTTTTTGCTCATCACAGAATTAATACAGGTGCTCTCACAACAGGTGGATTCATCTCCTTCGTGGCGGCACTCGCGATGTTCATGGATCCGGTCAGAAGGTTTTCAAAAGCCAACGCGAAAATGAATCAGGCACAGGCCGCAGCTGTGAGAATTTTCCAGCTCCTCGATGTGGAAGAAGAAATTGAAGAAAACCTCGAAGAGCTCAAAGATTTTCACGCAACGATTGAATTCCGTAACATCACTTTCTCCTATGGCGAAGGCGATATTCTCAGAAACTTCAATCTGGTGATCAGAAAGGGCGAAAAGATCGGACTTGTGGGACTCTCGGGTTCCGGGAAATCCACGCTGGTGAGTCTTCTCCTTCGCCTTTATAACGTGAGGGCCGGCGAGATCCTGATCGACGGCGTAAATGTGAATAAGTATAGCCTCGCATCTGTCAGAAAAGTTTTCGCACTCGTGAGCCAGGATATCTTTCTCTTCAACGACTCTGTCCGGGAAAATCTGACGACTGGTGATCTTCATACGGATGAAGAAATCCATCACGCGCTGGATATCTCCTACTGCCGCGACTTCGTGAAGGATCTTCCGCAGGGTCTCGAAACAGTCATCGGCGACAGAGGAATGCGCTTATCCGGCGGCCAAAGCCAGCGTCTGACGATCGCGCGAGCGTTTCTCAAAAACCGCGATGTCCTTTTGTTTGATGAAGCGACTTCCGCACTCGATAACGAATCAGAAAAAATCGTCCAGCAGGCCCTTGAGCGGGTGGCCGGTCATAAGACGGTCATTGCCGTCGCGCACAGGCTATCGACTCTCAAGGATTTCAATCGCATTGTTGTGATGAAAGACGGAGAAAAAATTGAAGAAGGCACTCACGAAGAACTCATGCAGAAAAACGGCGAGTACCGGAAACTCTACGAACTCTCTCAGCGCGCCTAGTTCTTCTTATCTGCTTCTGACACTGCAAGATTCATTCCCCAGCCCGCAATTTTCACGTTCCATCCTGAAGGGATGAGCCTTGGGAACAGTGAGAATATTTTATTCATGAGTCCCGGGATGATGACCGTTTTCCCCTTGAGTGCTCCTTCAAGTCCGATCTTTGCCACTTTTTCCGACGACATGAGCGGATTAAATCCCTTCAGCGCCTGGTTGTTATTTTTCAGGAAGTCCGTCGCTGTTCCTCCGGGGCATAAGCACGAGATGCTTACGCTTGTTCCTTTGAGTTCTTCGCTTAGAATTTCTGAGAAGATCTTCACGTAGGTTTTCGAAGGAGCATACACGGTGAATCTTGGAGCCGGCTGGAAAGCGGCCACTGAAGCCACGTTCAGGATGATCGATTTTTTCTTGTGCGCGAGCATGTGCCGGGCAAAGAGGTGAGTTGAAGTGGTGAGTGTCACCATATTCAGCTGCATGATTTTCTTCACGTCTTCGATGGGTGACTCAGTAAATTTTTTCCAGGGACCGATGCCAGCGTTGTTGATCAGCATGTCCACGTCGCCATTCTTCGTCGCTTCCCGGAAGAGAATTTCCGATGCATCCGGAAGAGACAGATCCAGGGAGAGAGTTTCCACTTCGATTCCGTGAATCGCTTTCAGTGTCGCCGCAAAAGCTTCAAGCTGATCTTTCCTGCGGGCCACGAGGAAGAGATTGGTCTTCTTGGCCGCCAAAATTCTGGCAAAATCTGCTCCGATTCCACCTGATGCGCCGGTAATAACTGCTCGGGAAGGTATTTTCATAGAGAAAGTATATCTCTAATGCGGAGCTTCGACGGCGAAAAAACTTTTCACGTCATAAGTTGGTCGCGTCAGGCAGAAATTGATTTAGTCACCCGTCCGTCCCCATGATAAAATCTCCCCGAATAAACATCCTTAGGAGTGCATTGTGTCAGAAGAAAATCTGAAGTCGATGGCGGACTTAGTTTCCCATAGTAAACATCGCGGTTTTATTTTTCAGAGTTCCGAAATTTACGGAGGTCTGGGATCTTGCTGGGACATGGGCCCATTGGGTGTTGAACTCAAGAACAATGTGAAGCAGTCGTGGTGGAAAGCGATGACGTTCAGGGATGATATCGATGGCCTCGATGCTTCGATTCTTATGCATCCGACTGTCTGGAAAGCTTCCGGTCACGTCGATAACTTTTCTGATCCGATGGTTGATTGTAAATCCTGTAAGTCGCGCTTCCGCGCCGACAACATTGATCTCAAAGCTCCGTGTCCGGTTTGTAAGGCGAAAGATTCTTTCACTGAACCGAGAAATTTCAATCTCATGTTCCAGACTCAGATGGGTGCCGTAGAAGATTCTTCTTCAACGGTGTATCTCCGTCCTGAGACTGCGCAGGGGATTTTCGTGAACTTCCCGAACGTTCAGACAACGATGAGAAGAAAACTTCCTTTCGGAATCGCTCAGATCGGGAAAGCTTTCCGGAACGAAATCACTCCGGGGAACTTCATTTTCAGAACGCGCGAATTTGAGCAGATGGAAATGCAATACTTCATCAAGCCCGGCACACAAGCTGAGGCGATGGAACAGTGGAAAGCACTCCGCTGGCAGTGGCACATCGATAACGGTCTTCGCGCGGACCGGCTGCGCTGGAAAAAACATGAAGAGCTTGCTCACTACGCAGATGCGGCCTTCGATATCGAGTATCAATTCGCTCACGGTTGGGGAGAGATGGAAGGGATTCACTCCCGCACAGACTTCGATCTGAAACAGCACGAACAGTATTCAGGAAAAAATCTTCACTACACTGACCAGATGGATGGGAACAAAAAATACATTCCTTACGTCCTGGAAACCTCAGTTGGATGTGATCGCTGCATGCTCGCGGTGATGAGCGACGCTTACCGGACAGAGTTTCCTGGTGATCCGGAAAAAGAAAGAGTCGTGATGAGATTCAAGCCGAGTCTTGCGCCGATCAAAGCGGCAGTCATGCCACTCATGAAGAAAGCGGAACTGGAGCCAACGGCCCAGAAGCTTCTTCGCGAACTCCAGAAAGATTTCAAGTGCGAATACGACACTGCGGGATCCATCGGTAAGCGCTATCGCCGTCAGGATGAAATCGGAACTCCGGTTTGTATCACGGTCGACTACGACACGATCACCGATCACGCGGTCACCATCCGGGACAGAGACACGATGACTCAGGAACGGGTCGCCCTGGATAAAGTAAAAACTTACATTAAAGAAAAACTTTCACTCTAACGTTGAGGCGTAAGCATCATGAAAAAATGGGTTTATAAATTTTCTGCGGAACAGACTGACGGAAACAAAGACATGAAATCCCTCCTCGGTGGTAAGGGTGCAAACCTCGCCGAGATGTGTGCGATGAAACTCTCGGTTCCTCCGGGATTCACGGTTACGACTGAAGCCTGTCTTGATTTTTATAAAACTAACAAAGAAATTTCCAAAGAGATCCGGGAGCAGATGGTTGAAGCTCTGGGCTGGGTGGAAAAGCTTACGAATAAAAAATTCGGTGACCTGGAAAATCCTCTTCTCTTCTCTGTTCGTTCAGGGGCGAGAGCTTCCATGCCAGGGATGATGGATACCGTTCTGAACCTGGGTCTCAATGACAAAACGGTTCTCGCCCTCGCGAAGAAAACAAATAATCCGCGGTTTGCGTGGGATTCCTATCGCCGCTTCATCCAGATGTTCTCGAACGTTGTTCTTGGTGTGAATACTTCGCATCTCGAATCGAATCTTGAAGATCTGAAAGAGGCCCGCGGGGTTCACGAAGACACTGCTCTGACAGCAGCTGATCTGGAAGAACTCGTGAAAGTTTATAAAGCAGTTCTTCTGGAAGACCACGGTGTGGTTTTCCCGCAGGATCCGATGGAACAACTCTGGCGCGCTGTCGGAGCTGTTTTCGGTTCATGGAACAATAATCGCGCGATGAAATATCGTGAGATGAACAACATTCCTCATGACTGGGGAACGGCCGTGAACATCCAGTCGATGGTTTTCGGAAACATGGGTGATACGTGTGCGACCGGTGTGTGCTTCACTCGTGATCCTTCAACAGGTGAGAAAAAGTTCTTCGGTGAATTCCTGGTGAACGCTCAGGGGGAAGATGTCGTTGCTGGTATCCGCACTCCGCAGCCGATTAACGATGCGTCCAAGATGGAATCCAATAAGCATCACAAGACTCTCGAAGAAGTGATGCCGAAAGCTTACGGCGATCTCGTAGAAGATTATAAAATGCTCGAGCGTCACTACAAAGATATGCAGGATATTGAGTTCACGATTGAGAATGGAAAACTCTGGATCCTCCAGACAAGGAACGCCAAGCGCACAGTGAACGCTTCCTTGAAAGTGGCAGTCGATCTTGTGGCTGAAGGCATGATCACGGAAAAAGAAGCGATCCTTCGGATTCACCCGGAAGACCTCAACCAGCTTCTTCACCCGAGACTTGATCCGAAGGCCAGGAAGATCGTCATTGCGACGGGACTTCCTGCTTCACCGGGAGCGGCATCAGGGCAGATGGTATTCACTTCTGCGGCTGCGGAAGAGTGGCACAAGAACGGGAAAAAAGTTGTCCTCGTCCGAGCCGAAACTTCTCCGGAAGATATTGGCGGAATGGTGGCCTCAACCGGAATTCTCACAGCTCGTGGAGGGATGACTTCTCACGCAGCGGTGGTTGCCCGCGGAATGGGGAAACCTTGTGTCGCCGGATGTACGGCACTCGTGATCAGCGAAAAAGAAAAAACTCTTACGGTGAAAGGGAAGGTTTATAAGGAAGGGGACTTCATCACTTTCGACGGCGCCAATGGCGAAGTCTATGAAGGTGTGGTGCCGACGATTGAAGCAAAAATTACAGCGGACTTTGCCACGTTTATGAAATGGGCCGATGGCGTGAGACGTCTTCGTGTCAGAACGAATGCTGATTCTCCGGAAGATGCCAAAACGGCGATTGAGTTTGGTGCTGAAGGAATTGGACTCTGCCGGACTGAACACATGTTCTTTGCTCCGGACAGAATTCTTGCTGTGAGAGAAATGATCTTTGCGGAAAACGAAAAAGACCGGAAAAAAGCTCTCGATAAACTTCTTCCGTTTCAGAGATCGGACTTTAAGGGCATCTTCCGTGAGATGAATGGTCTCCCGGTAAACATCAGACTGCTTGATCCACCTCTCCATGAGTTCCTTCCGCATTCAGAAAAAGATCAGCAGGAGCTGGCGACGGTGCTCAATCTCTCCATGAAACAGATCAAGGAAAGAAACGAGGCCCTTCACGAATTCAATCCGATGCTTGGGCACCGTGGATGCCGTCTCGCGATTACTTATCCGGAAATTTACCTCATGCAGGTAAGAGCGATCATTGAAGCGGCTGTGGAAAGTGATAAAGAAGGAATTAAAGTGATTCCCGAAATCATGATTCCTCTGACTTCGGAACTTCGTGAATATTCTGTGATCCAGAATGAGTGCAAACTCGAGATTGAAAAAGTCTTCAAAGAGAAAAACCATAAAGTGAAATACAAAATGGGAACGATGCTGGAACTTCCGCGTGCCTGCATCATGGCGGCCGATATTGCGAAGGAAGCAGAGTTCTTTTCATTCGGAACGAACGACCTGACTCAGACGACTTTCGGCCTTTCCCGTGATGATGCCGGAAAGTTCCTTCCTAGTTACACTCAGAAAGGAATTTATCCCCGCGATCCATTCGTTTCGATTGACCAGGAAGGAGTGGGTTTCCTCATGAAGCACGCGATCACTGAAGGGAAGAAAACGAATCCTTCCATTCATAACGGGATCTGCGGAGAGCACGGTGGAGAACCGACATCGGTGGAATTCTGTCACAGAATCGGACTCGATTACGTGAGCTGTTCACCGTTCCGTGTTCCGATCGCAAGACTTGCTGCCGCTCAGGCTGCCCTTCGCTGAATGCTGAAATCATTTTTTCTCCCCGGATTACTCTGGGGAGCGTTCTTCTTTCTCTCCTCCTGTTCTCAGGAACCTTTACAGGATCCCCACAAGCATGAGGATGGGGCCTACAAGACCACGCTTGTAACGGGCAGGTTTGAAGGCTTTCCTGATTATGAAGAGTGGGTGGTTTATCTCACCGGTTTTAATTACCGCTCGGTTGCTTACAAAGTAGAAATGGACGGCGCCTTCCACATAAAGGCCGTGAATATCCAGCCTGGGCTTTATCTTCTTCATTTCGGGAAGAAAAACCAGAGAAATCTCGGCTCCATGAAAGTGAGGGTCGAAGCGATCCGCACACATCTGGGGATCATCAGGTCAGACATATGAATGAAATTCTCAACCGTGCTATTAAGCGGGCCGATGAAGAAATTTCCGGCGTAAAACTTCAGAACTTATCCCCAGATGCCGCGCTCTTTGGAGAAGGAAAAGCAATTCTTGATTCTCTCAATCTCGTCACTTTCATTTTTATCATTGAAGATGAATTCCTGAAGATCACCGGGAAGAAAATCAAGATCTCAGCTCAGGAGATTGTCTCTAAGAGCGATTGCCCGTTCCGGACTCTCAGGACTCTTGAAGCCTACCTCCGCAGGAAAAACGAGGGATGAAACTCGTTGTGATGGAAAGTGAGAGATCAGAAGTCACGTCCGAGAGGTTTCTCTCTCTGCTTCAGAAAGAATTTCTCGTGATGATGCTCCCTTCCCGGGAATTTCAGGATGAGGACTTTCTTGAACAGCTTGAAAAAAAACTCGGGGGATTTGACGTGTGGCCACTCCGGCTTGAGCGTCCCATCTCCACTGATAAGAAAATTCATCCTGATCTTGATAAAGCACCGGCTGGATTTCTAGTCAGATCTTCAGGAACCAGTGGTACGGGTCCGAAAATGATTGTTCATGAGGCAGCACTGTTCGTGAGGAAGTTCAGTAACTCCCGGCCATCATTTCAGACGACTTTGAACTTTTTTCCGCCCGACTCCATCGCAGGAATAGAGACTTTACTTGAATCTACTGTTCACGGAACCAAGATCATTCAACCTGGGAAAGAGATACTACCATCCAGAATTCTTGACCTCCTTCTCACTGAGAAAATCGATTATCTACATATCACACCAACATTCATGAATATGCTTCTCCTCCATGGATTGTCTGAAAAGCATCTCGAATCTGTTAAAACACTCGCCTTCGGATCTGAACCTTCTCAGCCCAGGATCCTTGATCAGATTCGAAATTTGAAACCAGAAATGGAACTCCGTCATAATTACGGGATGTCTGAAATTGGTCTTCAGGCGACGATCACCAATCCCTCCCGGCCCTCTTACTTCAAGTTTGATCACGACGTGAACCCCGCCCGTGTCAACGGGGGATTACTTGAAGTAAAAACCCATACACCTCCCTTTAAAATCATGGATACGTTACACCCCGGGGAATGGTTCCCGACCGGCGATCAGGTGGAGTTAAGCGGCGACTGGTTGAAGATCACCGGAAGAAGCGACGACATCATTAACGTGGCTGGAAAGAAATTTTTTCCATCAGTGCTGGAAGATCTTTTTATGGAATGGGAAGGTATTCAGGATGCAACTGTAGTGTCAGAACCCAATGAACTCATCGGGAATTCTGTCACGGTCAGGATCAGCACCTCCACTCAGGATGATTTAATCAGGTCACAGCTCAAATCTTTTATGGAAGCAAAAATTCCCGCCTACATGCGACCGCAAAGGATTGAGATTTTAAAAAGTTCTGAAGTTAGTGCGCGCCTGAAGAAGAAGCGTCGATAGACTTAAGTGATCTCGCCAACCAAATTGCCAGTTGTTCCTGGCCAAAGGCCGTCAGGTGAGAATTATCCCACCAGAGCAAACCCTGAGTATTGATTTTCTGATCCATCATGACCTCATTGGGATCTAGAAAGATAAAATCGGCTTCCTTTCTTAAATTCTGGTAAAAGTGAATATTCCGCAGGACAAGCCAGAGAGACGAATCGAGTTCTTCAGGCATGGGAATCTCAAGTCCTTTTTTCAGGATCTCGTTAATCGCTTCATAATTGATGGATCCGAATTTCTCTCTGTTCTGAGGAGCACGCAGAAGGATGACCCGGGTTTTTTTACTCCAGACCTTAATGAATTCTCTAATTTCCTGCTTTTCATCTATCCGAACGATTGTTTCCAGTAGCAGATAGTCAGGTGCGGAGTTTGCGAGAAGATGTCCGGTTTTTTCCAGGCGCTCACGAAATCCTCCATGGTGAGAGATATTCAGGACTTCAGCTTCCGGATAGTGACGTTGAAGATTCCCGGTGAAACCATCGTTATAATTCCGAACACAGCAAATCTGTGACTGCGAGCCGCCAAATATGACGACCCTTTTCAACTGCGTTTTCGGAATGGGAAGCCCGTCCCAGGGAACACAAGTCCCACCAGTGCAGAAGATTGGCTTAAAATCTTTTTCTGTTTTTTTAAACACTGCAAGCTTCTCTTGCAGTGTGGGCGCGGATATTTTATCAATGAAGGTGAATCTCCCCATGATTTCGTTGAATCTTTTCATCTCGAAAGAGAAGACATAAAAATCGGCGAGAAAGAAAATGATCCCAGTGAGAGCGTATGCAATCAGGGTCTCCTGGCCAAAAAGGAAAAGTAAAATAAAGCCCAGGGCGAGGAAGGATAGGAAGAGCGTATACCTTGGACCATCGGGCAGGAAATTTAACCTGTAAGCCTTCTCCGTATCTCGAAATTTCACCTGGAAAATTTCTGTGTTCATTGGGGAAATCTGAATCCCTACATTTCCTCGGCTTGAGTGAGACGGAAGTTTGATCGACTTTCCACCAAAGGCGATTGTGAGTTCGCCATTCTTATATTCACCTTCCAGTTTTCCCATTCCGTTTCCGGTAGCGATTGAAAAAGGATGCACTTCCAGGTATTTCTCGTTGTGGTCTGAGACATATCTCATCGAGGGAATTAGCGGGTTATTGCTGATTCTCAGCCCTTCAAAAGATTTATCATTCATCCCCGTAATGACGTCGAAATAACCGTCTTCCCCCATCCGTAATAAAACTTCAAAGCTAACGGGTGTGATTTCACTGTCTGAAATAATTCTTTGTACACCACTGGTCAGGTCTGAGCTCAGGCGATAACCGGAAAAGATTTTTCGAGAGATAAAATCAGGTTGGGCCTTAATAGAAGGATTGAGGAAGTTCTGCTGATAGATGTGCCATCCGCTTTTGAAAGCGACGATATTTTTCTGAGATAGGATGAGTTCGGACCAGAAAATGGAACCTGCCAGACAGAAGAGAATGGGGAGAAGAAGCCTCCGCCCGACCGGTGCTTTCATGTGGATATTATAAAGGGGTAAACTATAATGAGAAAGGAAAAGGATCAGATTGAGCTATTCTTCTTCGTTGTTCGTATTCTTTGTGGGTTTGACTGTCATGGGACAGGTTCTCTTGCCTGTCAGATTCAGGCTTCTGTGGCCTACGCTGATGAGCTTTTTGTGGTTTTTCTCCTGGGATCCCTATCTTCCCGTCTTCCTTTTTGGTCTCATATCCCTTAATCACTTTCTGACAAAAAAGAAAGCCCTGGTTCTGTTAGTCCTCACAAATTTAAGTGCCCTGATCTTTTTAAGGATGACGAGCTTCTTACCCTCATTGGGAAGCAGCTTTTATCTGCTGATTCTCACGGGCATTGGTCTTGAGAGTGGGAAAGTATCCCGGACATTCTCTGAGACTTTTTTTCTCGGCTCTTTCTTTCCGGTCATGATGGCAGGCCCTGTTCTGCGGGATCTTGAATCTCCGGTTGTCAGTAAAGAGAGAATCTTTGACGGGATCCTGATTTTTGCCATGGGATTTCTGAAATATCAGTTTTTAGTCGTTCCTATGGGCTTCATGAATTTCCTGGATAACTCTGTTTTGTTTCAGGTCTTTCTGATCACGATGAAAATATATCTGAGTCTTTCTTCATTCTCAGATATGGGAAGGGGAGTTGCAAGGATGCTGGGGTTTGATGTGGTGGCTGCTTTCCATCCCGTCTTCTTTTCCCGAAATCCTTCTGACTTCTGGAACCGATGGAACCACACTGTGGCAGCGTGGTTCAGGGACTTTCTGATTTTTCCTTCACTCTTGAGATGGGGAAGAAAAATTCCGGGGTTTGTGATTGTGATGGCTGGTTTTCTTACCCTCGGCCTATGGCATGGACTAGAACTCCATTGGGTTTTCTTTGGTCTCTTCAACGGACTCATGATTATTCTCTGGAATAAGTTCCAACGAGCTGGAAGATTGCTCGCGATGGTGACCGTCTTTGGGAACGGCTTCATCCAGTTGAGGGGTTCTCATCTGCCGGTAAATCCGGATTGGCTCACTGGGCTTTTCCAGAAGAACTGGTGGCGGGAAGGGGGAATGAGTTTTCTGGCAGCTATTTGTCTTTTGTTAATATGTGAAGTCCTTCAGGAGAGATTCAGAGATAACGATTTTTTTCTGCGAACACCTCTGAGCTTGAAGAAATTTTTTGCGATTCTCTCTGTGATCATTTGGATGTGGGCCGCTGACATCCGGGTTCCTTTAGTTCAGGATTTTCTGCCAATGTATTTTACTCTTTAAGTCGGGCTTGTTCTCATTGGTTTTTTCTCCACTGTCACCTAAGCTAAGATCATGCAAAGCCTTGTCTCAATTATCCGTACACTTTTACCTTCAGAAGATTTCGATGCCGTGGGTGTTGGGATTATTGATTTTGAAAAAATGACTTACGAAGCTTTTGAAGCTGAGAAAAGCCCTGAAGAATTACTCTTCAGGGCTGAACCCCGGATTTACTTTGATCTTGCTTCACTTACCAAGCCGCTTTCAAACTCTCTCTCTTATTTCCTGAAGAAAGAGCAGTTCGACGAGAAAATGCTTCTCTGTCTTTCCCATCGTGGCGGACTTCCAGCGTGGGGCCTTCTGCCGAAGCTTGGCTGGAAGGAAATGATCCGCTCATATCAGGTGAAAGAAAGTCCGGTTCTCTATTCCGATTTTTCTGCCTTGAGAGTTCTTTTGGAACTCGAGGCGAAAGGCATTAATGAAAAAGAGATCTGCCAGAAAATCTGGGACAAAGAAACGATCTACTGGCTCGATCTTCCTCCCTGGTACCCGACTCTTCAGAATGGCTACGTAAAAGGGAAACCAAACTTCCGTGAAGTGCACGATCCCAACGCGAGAAACGTAAAAGAATTCTGCTCGCACGCAGGACTCTTTTCGACTGTCGATGGCCTGTGCCGCACGCTCATCAATTACGAGAAATCGACGGGAATGCTTGAGCTCGTGAAAAAAGATCTTTCCACTCACTCCCATCGTTTTGCTTTCGGATGGGACAGAGTCGAGGATCCGGGAAATACCCTGGCCGGAATAGGTGCCGGGATATTTACCTTCGGTCATCTGGGGTTCACTGGTCAGTCTATCTGGATCGATCCGGATCGCCGTCGTGGTCACGTGATTCTCACGAATGCCACGAAGTATGCCTGGTACGACAAGCAAGGTCTCAATGACCTACGCCGCGCCCTCGGTGAAAAAATCTGGGAAATGAAATAATTTCACAGTTGGCCCTTTCAAAAGAAAATTCCCGCTAAGATATCAGGATGAAAACTTTTATCCTGCTCGCCCTTTTTAGTCTTCCCTCGTTTGCCTCAGTCACTGTGATCAGTGATCTTGATGACACAATCAAAATCACAGACGCGGGGAATTCTCTCAACCGCACCTGGAATGGTATATTCACCGAGAAAGTTTTCACGGGAATGCCGGAATTTTTCTCTGCTGCCAGAACGTACTCCGATTCTCTTCATGTGGTGAGTGCGGGCCCGAAGATTCTCATCCGCGCCCGGGCCCGCGATCTTCTGGATGATCTCAACATTAAGTATGATGGCCTTCATTTCCGCCAGATTCCCGGCAAAGAAGGAAAACTAGAGTTCAAAGTAAGAACGATCCTCGAAATCATGGCGAAAAATCCCGGCGAAGTGATTCTTCTGGGCGATGACGTGGACCTTGATCCTGAAGTCTATGTCGAGGTGGTAAAGCAATTCCCTGAGCGCGTTCTTGCTGTCTATATCCACAATGTGACCGGCCGGAAAATTCCCGGTAACTTCACCCGTTATTGGACGAGCCTCGACCTCATTTTAAGAGAGAATCTTGCGGGTAGAGCTGATGAAGCCGGGGTCAATTCTGTCCTTTCATCCCTTCTGAGTGAGAAAAAGCTCAGTCGAATTATTCCTAAATTCGCGGATTGCCCGACCTCAGCAGCAGTCTGGGAGTGGCAACTCACTACGGCCTTTCAGGCCCGCGCCCTTGAGCTTTCTCAAAAGCTCAATGATTTCTGCTATAAAGGAAAGTAACTCTTCATCGAGTTTGTCAAAACTTTCAACACTTAGAGACCTTTTTTCAATCGGGACCTGTATCCCGGGCACCCTCTCTATAATGACTTCAGGAGCATATTATGAACTGCCTGAATGTCGCATTACTGCTGATGATGTCTTTTACTCTGCCTGCAAATCATCCCGCAGAACGAACACCCGCTGCTGAAATCCGCAGATCGCCGGTTGATGAGCTCCTGAAAAAGGCCATTGAATTACGCGACAGAGGCGACTACGAAGGCGCTGAGAAAATTCTCCGCGAAGCCAAGCTCGCCGATCCTTCGAACACTGATGTGAGATATTACCTCGGACTGACTTTGTTTAATCTTTCCCGGATGACGGAAGCTGAGACGGAGCTGAAAAGTGTTCTCTTAGCTGCACCCTTGTACGTAGAAGCTAAGATCGCCCTGGGAAGAGTTCTGATCGCCCTCGGGAAATTTCCTGAATCTGAACGCCTTCTGCGCGAAGCTGTCGCTCAGTCCCCGGAGAAAGTAGAAGCTTACGATGCTCTCGCCTCACTTCTCCTTGCTCTCAAAAAAAATGAAGAAGCAATTTTCATCCTCGACCTGGGTCTCGGAAGAATTCCGGAATCACCAGTCCTTCTCATAAAAAAGGGACAGATCTATTTCATCACAAGAGACCTGAAGAAAGCGTCAGAGATTGCCCAGACTCTCACGGGCCTCACCGACCTCGTCGCCCGTTACCAGGGCCATCTTCTCCTCGGAAAAATCGCGTTTGAGAAATCTCCCGGAAACATGGAGACTGCAGAAACTGAAATTCTCGAAGCCATTGATCTTGATCCGGTCGAATCAGAGGGGTATCTGACCCTGACCGACATCTACCTCTCTCTCTGGAAATTCGACAAGGCCCGCACTCTTCTTGAAGAAGCGATTGATGTCGTGAAAGACCGCTCGGTCATTGAAAAGAAACTCGCCTCAATTAAAGATCTGGAAAAAGACGTTCTGAACTTTTCTGTGTTCGCCGGTTATTCGGAAACGAACTTCAAGGACGGATCCACATCCTGGAAGGATTTTTATCTGAATGCGGTCTGGAGAATCGATCCGTACAAAACTCTCGTCTTTGGGTTTGAGAAGTTTGGCCGCGGAGGAATGCATGACGAGACTCTCAAGGTCGATTACATCGAAAAAATTAATAAGTGGGTGTACATCTACATGGGAGCAAGGGTCACAGTTGATCCGGATTTCCGCGAAGAAAATGCCTTCAAGCTGGGCACGAATTTTGTCCTGAATCCCCTGAAGTCCGGAAGCACGACTCTTGTCGCAGAAGCCGAAGTGAAAACGTACGACCTCGATAACATCTATTATCTCAGCACCGGAGTAGATCAGGCATTCGGGAAAAATCTGGTCGTGAGCGTCCGCTATTTCCGGGTTCTTTCGGAAACGCAGAAAGACGATTTCTGGACTGTGAAAACGAGCTGGAGCCTGACACCGAGACTTGAAGTGAATGCCCATTACGGAACCATGACTGAAGATATAAGCGGTCGTCCACTCCGGGGCTCAACCCGAGGAGTGGGAGCGGAATACCGCCTCGATAACAGAGTTTCCATCACAGGTAACTACAACCGGATCTCCAATGATCAGTATCGGGCCAATCAGGTCACTGTCGGACTTCGCGTGAAGTTCGGCCCATCAACTTCCTCATCTTCCCCTTCGTCCCGTCCTCGTTACGAAGAAAGGTATCCGACTCCCCGCTATGAAGAAAGAGAACCCGCCCCCCGCACTACCCGTGTGGGAGCGAAAGCTCCAGCAGCATCTGCTCCGGCACAGACACCAGCTCCGGCCCCGGCGCCGGTGAAGAAGAAGAAGAAACGCTTTTTCTTCTTCTGAGAGGTTTTTGAGCGAAGCTCTCGGGTTAAATTTCCGTGTTTAACCCACACTTTTGGGTCCTCGTCTGATAAAATGGTTCCATCGAAAAAGGATTTTCATGGACCTCAAAAACCTCATCTCGCAGGAAGATCTGATTGCTTCCCGCCATAAGATCAAAAAAGTTTTCTTCTACCGCATTTGTGGCGCCGGCATGGGCCCTGCTGCTGTTCTGGTAAAACAAGCGGGCTTTGATGTGGAAGGAGCGGACTCCGCTTTCTATCCTCCGATGAGCACGTTCCTGGAAACGACGGGTATTCCCCTGCATAAACTGGAATCGGTCACTCCTGAGTTTCTTCAGAAATATGATCTGATCGTGGTTGGTAACTCCGTTTCCGGGAAAGCCGAAGGCGCCCGGATGATTGAAAAAACCGGAGTTCCTTTCACTTCCTTTCCTTCGGCCCTCGGATCGTTGGTTTTGAAAGACAAAAATGTGATCGGTGTGTGTGGAACTCACGGAAAGACGACGACAACCTACTTCCTCACCCAGCTCCTGGAAAACCTCGGTCAGAATCCGGGCTACCTCGTGGGGGGAATCATTGAAGGCCGTGAACCGGCGAAACTCGGTGATAAGTATTTTGTGATCGAAGGTGACGAATACGACTCCGCTTACTTCCACAAGATTTCCAAGTTCCGCCTCTACGAATTGAAAAACATGATCCTGACGTCTCTTGAGTTTGATCACGCGGATATTTTCTCGTCTGTGGAAAAAATCGAAGATGAGTTCCGTGCCGTTCTCCCGAACATGAAATCGTGTCTCATCTTCAATGCTGAATATCCGTCAGCGATGAAGCTTCACCGCGAGTATTCCGGTAACGACCGCCAGAAATGGTACGTTTACGGAAAAGATTCCAAGCTGGGTCCTCACGACGTGAAGACTTTCGAGAATGGCTCTGAGTTTAAAGTTGAATGGAAGGGCGAAAAAATTCCTTTCACTTCCAGCGTCGTAGGTGAGCACAACGTCCTCAACCTCACGAGCTGCCTCATCTATCTTCTCTCCGAAGGTTTTGACGTGGCAAAAGTCCAGAAGGCCGCAAAAGACATCGGCATGGTGAAGCGTCGCCAGGAAGTAAGAGGGAAGTATAAGGGCATGACAGTGATCGATGATTTCGCTCACCATCCTCGCGCCATCAACGTAACCATGGAAGCAATCCGTGCCCGTTTTCCGAATAAGAAACTCATTACGATTTTTGAACCGATTTCAGCAACTGCCAGAAGTTCCATCTTCCAGAACGAGTTCCGCGATTCGCTCGCTGGCTCTGACAAAGTCATCATCGCCAAGCAGGATCTCGCTACGACTGCGATCGGTGGAACTGATCTCGACGGAGAAAAACTCGCCAGAGAGATCTCAGAGAAGGGAAGACCATCCGTTTGTGTGAAGGCCCTCCCTGAACTCCGTAAAGTCATCGATGAATTCGCTGAAGAAAATGCCGTTCTTCTCATCTTAAGTAACCGGACCTGTCTGGGTCTCTGGGAGTCTGATTTTGTCCAGGCGCTTAAGACTTAGTTACGCCCTCCTGGGCGTAACCTTATCCTTCGTTTCCTGCGCGCATCCCATTCCTTGGGAAGGTAAGCTTGAAGACCACGTGACAACGTACATGTCCTCATTTGAGAAATACCGGAAGAAAGTCTGTGTCCCCAATGCTGAGAAGAAATTTGAAGAACATCTTCGATCCTACCGTGGTCAGGGGTACTGGATCCCGGAATTAAACGACGACGTGGATGTACCAACGATCATTGCGCTTCTTCCCGAGATGGAAAAGAAGATGAAATGGATCCAGGACGAAAAGAAAAAACTTTCGACGGCGAAATTTCCGGATGCAAAAGTCACGAACCCAATGAGAGTGATTCTGAGACGCCTCCTCGTTCTTAAAAAAACCGAAATCCTCACAGACGAATCGGAAAAAACCAAATCCCGCAAAGAATCCCTGAAACTTCTTACGAACCTCCAGCATGAGTACGCCACCCTCATGAAGAAGCTCTCGTTTCTCACGAATCATTCGTTTCCGGTGGATCACCTGAAAAACCGCAAAGTTTTCGATCAGTACCGCGAGAATGAAGACGACGCTTCGGTGAAGATCGCCAACTACACATTCCTCTATCGAAAGATTCTCGAGGATGGCGCCTGGGACAAGAAGCACACCTCTTCAGATATCTATCTCAGAACGACACTTGATACTCTCGCCTTCGAGCTGAAAGAGCATGATTTCTATCTTTCGGAAGACGCCCGCTATGACCTCGAATTTGTCCTCGCAAAAATTGAAAGCGAACTCGGAAAAGGAAAAGAGAGAAGTCTCGAGCGCCTGACTGAGTGGGAAGAGCGGACCAATAAATCCTACGCCTTTTATAAATCCCTCACGGAACCACAGAACCAGTCGCCGATTGAAATTGCCGGTGTGAAGACGACAGCGAACCGCGAGCTCATCAAGGAACACAACAAGGCCCAGAATGAGCTGAAAGATTACGTCTACACGAAGCAGGCCGAAGTTTACCGCTACTGGCTCGATCAACCCGAGCTCACCCGTGCGATGTTTGTGCTGGAAACAATTCTCCTGAATGAAGTTGGCGGTGTGGACGGTGAGGACGCGCTGGAGAGAATTGACGTCGCCCGCGTGGTGATGAACCGTCTGGATAAGCCGAAGTACCTCTCGATCGGAAAAAAAGAATTCCTCTATCCGTATCTCAAAAAACACATGTCGGATTCTGAACTCAAAGCCGAGCGCTGGCTCAATGCCCTTTTTAAACAGGGCGAGTTCTCGTTCACGTACTATTACATGTCAGGAGTTCCGAAGATTTTCTGCCCGGACATTGCTCCCGGAGCAAAAAAACTCAGAAAACAGAATGTTGAGATCGCTCTTCAGGTCCTGAGAGAAAAAGAAAATCCTCTGAAGGCCACGCGCTACTTCTCCCGCTCCAGCATGATCGGACGGATTCACATGGACGCCGTCTGGGATGACTACATTCCTTTTCCGGAGAGACCGGGACTTCTCGCGGCTGGACAGGAAAAACTACAGAAAGCGTTTACAGCTGGTGAGTACACCTACTTTTATTCTTTCCGGGATCCGGTGGATCACCCGTTTGAAGTTGTCGAAATTAACGGCGAATCCTTCGCGATAGGAGAGGAAAAGGGTATAAAACTCTTCTTCCATCACCGGAATCCGCACTACTTCCGATACTTCACCAAGACAGATTCAAAATAGTTCACATTTCCTTTTGAAAATCCGGGACGTCCACGGTATAAATTCGCCCATTAGTTTATTATTTGTTTAGATTCAGGGAGCATCAATATGTTGAAAGATTATATGTTCACGTCGGAGTCCGTTACTGAAGGTCATCCCGACAAAATCGCCGATCAGATTTCTGATGCTGTCCTCGATGCCATGCTCGCTCAGGATCCAAAGTCCCGCGTTGCCTGTGAAACTCTGATCACAACTGGTCTCGTCGTTGTGGCCGGTGAAATCACAACTGGTGCTAACGTTGATATTAACGAAACTGTTCGTAAGACCATCAAGAAGATTGGTTACGATCATTCCGATAAAGGCTTCGATGCCTCTACTTGCGGTGTCACTATTGCTGTTGGAAAACAGTCTCAGGATATCGCCATCGGCGTGAACGAAGGCGAAGGAAAACATCTCGATCAGGGTGCCGGAGACCAGGGTCTCATGTTCGGTTACGCGATCAATGAAACTGAATCTCTCATGCCGATGACGATCGATCTTTCTCACCGCCTTGCCCGTCGTCTCTCGGAAGTCCGTCACAATGGAACTCTGAAAGACCTCCGCGCTGATGGGAAGACTCAGGTCTCTGCTCAGTACGTAGACGGAAAACTCGCTCGCATTGATTCCATCGTTGTTTCTTCCCAGCACGCTGAGAGCATGACTCATAAGCAGATCGAAGAAGGGATCATGGAAGAAGTGATCAAGAAAATCGTTCCAGCGAACCTGATCGATAAGAACACAAAATATTATATCAACCCAACTGGTCGCTTTGTTATCGGCGGTCCAATGGGGGATGCTGGTCTTACTGGTCGTAAGATCATCGTTGATACTTACGGCGGACATGGCGCTCACGGCGGCGGAGCTTTCTCAGGTAAAGATCCTTCGAAAGTCGATCGTTCAGCTGCGTATGCTGCCCGTCACATTGCTAAAAACGTTGTCGGAGCAGGTCTTGCTGACCGAGCTCTCGTTCAGGTTGCTTACGCCATTGGTGTAGCTCGTCCGATGTCTCTTCTGATTGATACTTTCGGAACTTCGAAAGTTGACGAGAAGAAGCTCACAGCGGCGATTAACGAGCTCTTCGATATGCGCCCTAAGGCAATCATCCAGCGCCTCGATCTCCTTCGTCCTATCTATTCTGAGACCGCAGCTTACGGTCACTTCGGAAGAACGTCGAAAGACGGCTTCACGTGGGAAAAACTGGATATGGTCGATAAACTGAAAAGTATGTTCTAATCGAAAAAGGGCCGCATTATGCGGCCCTTTTTTTTTCCCTGAATTCCTCTAGAATGTAAGCATGGTCGAACTCTATTTCATCGTAAGACACATTCCCTGGTGGTCAGTGCCCTTCATCATCATGGGCGGGGAGTTTGCGTACTTCGCCTGGCTTAAGAAGAAAAAAAAGACGGCCTACGCCTTTCTCATGCTCGCCTTCATCGGTTTTCTCGCGATCGGCTTCTATGTGTGGGCCGGCGGACCCAGCAAATCAGTTAAAATCCTGAAAAAGATGCATCGCGACTACGAATAGATAATAAAGTCTTACATTTGACACCCCCTAGGTAAATCACCAAACTTGTTAGCTTTTTTCCAAGTCTGAAAATTGACACCCGTTTCAACGCTACAGTAAATTGGACTCTTCCCGGAGGACCAATGGACGATCTGAATTTCCTTCATCAAAGCTTTGATGGAACGGCAAAAGAGCTACCGCCTGTCATCATCGTGGAAGACGATAAGCTGCTTGGCCTTTCCATCCGGAAGTACCTTGAGCAAACCTTAAAGCTCAAAGTTGAGCTCTACGAGAGTTCCGAAGAATGTCTTCTGAACTTCGCGAAGAATCACCCGAAAGAAACTCCCTTCTGTCTCGTCACAGATATTTCTCTCGAGCAGGGCTCTGATGGCCTTCTCCTGATTGATATCCTGAAAGACAAGGGCTTCGAGTTTGTCTCGATCGTGATGACCGGATTTGCCTCGATTGAAACTGCGATTGCAGCGACCAAGAAAGGTGTCTTCCACTACCTCACAAAACCCTTCGATCTCGAAAACTTAAAAAAACTCGTGACCCTCGCCCTTGAGACAAAGCTCAAGGCCCAGCTTCCGCGCGACCTCGCGATGGAAGGCGAAGGCGTATTCGCTGACGGTGGAAAGGCCCGTCCGGCTTCAAGGCTCCGTCTTGATCGCCCGACAGTGGAAGATTCTTTCGAAGGCATGATCGGCCGCTCTCGCATCATGAGAGACGTTTTTGATCGCATCCAGCGTGTTGCGAAGACTGATTCCACAATTCTCATCACGGGCCCATCTGGGACCGGGAAAGAGCTCGTGGCCAGTGCCATTCACCGCCTCTCAGTTCGTGCGACAAAAAACAGAATCTCCGTTAACTGCGGAGCGATTCCTTCGGAACTCCTTGAGAGTGAACTTTTCGGTCACGTAAGAGGTGCCTTCACCGGTGCTATCTCAACCAGAAAAGGTCGCTTTGAACTCGCTCAGGGCGGGACGATTTTCCTCGATGAGATCGGCGATATGCCGCTTCTCCTTCAGGTAAAACTCCTTCGTGTGCTCCAGGAAAGAGTGATTGAGCCCGTTGGTTCTAACGAGAATATCGCCATCGATACTCGTGTCATCGCAGCGACTCACCGTGATCTTGAAAAATCCGTCGCTGAAGGAAAATTCCGCGAAGATCTTTTCTATCGCCTGAACGTGATTCCTATCCGGATGCCGGCCCTGAAAGAGCGCCGGGAAGATATCCCGCTTCTCATTTCTCACTTCCTTGACCGGTTTGTTTCCGCAGATCGCTCGAATGAAATCAGCTTCGCTCCACTCACGATGGAACTTCTCATGGGCTACGACTGGCCGGGGAACGTGCGCGAGCTTGAGAACGTGATCGAGCGCATGGTAATCCTTCGCGGAGGAAATGAAATCCTTCCGGAAGACCTGCCGGCGAAAATTTTCCGCTCGAATCCACTTGCGACTCATCACTATAAGACTCTCTTTGAACTCCCTGAGCCGGGTGTGGATCTGAAGCAGATCCTCTCGGATATCGAGGATTCCCTCATCATGCAAGCGATGAACCGCACTCGTGGGAATAAGAACCAGGCGTCCAAGCTCCTGACTCTTAACCGGACCACCCTGATTGAGAAGATGAAGAAGAAAAATCTCGAAATCTAAGTATGTAAAAAGGGGGTCTTCGGACCCCCTTTTTTTTTGCTTTGTTAAGACCGTGTGTGGCTTAGGTTAACCTTTCTCCAGCCCATTCCCACTCTCAAAAACGTTTCGTAGAAGTCACTTACACAAACAGATTTGATCATTTCGATCAAAGGAGACTTATGAAAAAGTTTATCGCTCTTTTCGCTCTCGTTCTTTCAACAGTAGCTGCTGCTGAATCCACCATGATTTTCGAAGTTAACGACGACAGATATTACGATGTAGCTCCGGAATTCGAAGTAAACAAAGATCTCGGCCGCGCCTGGGTAAACGTTGTTCTTTCTGAGACAACTGGTGACAGCACTTTTTACGTTGATAACCGCGTGAAGATTGAAGGTCTTTCTTACGATGTTGCTTCTAAGAACATCATCCTCGAGAAGAACGGCGAAGAAATCGTATGCGGATCTATGTACAACAGAAGATGGGTACTTGATGGCGGAAGAAGCATTCGCAATTCAGGTCGCTGTAAATTCTCTGTTAAACACGCTAAGAAGCAGATTGATAACGGCTTCGAAGTGTACTCAATCCGTGTCATCCAGGTTTTCCTGAACGTTGAATAATTCTTTTTCTCATGAAGGGCCCTTCGGGGCCCTTTTTTTTGGTGTCGTTTCGAACCACTCACTGTAAGAACCGGGCAGTTCGTATTACCGAACTTACAGCGATTCTCGGGCCAAAAAGCACCTTT
This sequence comes from Bacteriovoracaceae bacterium, assembly GCA_947451425.1. GTDB lineage: Bacteria > Bdellovibrionota > Bacteriovoracia > Bacteriovoracales > Bacteriovoracaceae > Peredibacter. The sequence continues at coordinate 37,550 of CANGAC010000007.1, forward strand.
GACGTGCGCGTCTCCAGTGTTCTAAAAATAAACCATTATGGAAAAGTTCAAATTGAACCCCGTCTTATGGATATGTTTTTTCATGCTCGCGATTCTCATCGCGGCCCTGAGACTCGTCGGCATAAAATAAAAAGGAATTTCTCATGAAATGTTTTGTTTTCGCTCTTCTCATGCTCTCAGTTTCTGTCTTCGCTGCTGAAGTTGTTGTCATGGATGTTCCAGCAAAAGGGACCTCGAGATCAGATGACGTTTCTGCGCGCTTCCTGATCGATCAGGTTGCTGGTACGGGAGCTGCTGAGCTTTCTGTGACTCGTGAACATGAGATCTGCCACCATGACCCTGAAAGCGGCCGGGATTGCACAACCTGGTCATCGTCAGTTCTCAATGAAAAAGCTCCGATTGAAGGCCTTACCGTTGTGGATAAGAAAGTCAGTGTTGGGAACGTCGATTGCGGCACCATGGGTGTTTCCCGCATCCTCAAAGTCCCGACCTTCTTCATGTCCGGCAACTGCACGCTTTCAGCAGACAGAGTGACTGTTGCGGGTGAAAAGCGCATCATCGTGAAGCTCATCACCAAAGAATAAAGCCATTTGGGGCCTTAGGGCCCCATTATGATGCCTGGCCTAAGTTTTGACCCGGTAAAAATGCCAATCCTTCCTTCCTTAACCGTTCACGTCTTTGGTAAATAAATCTCACCAAAATTTCCCCATGGAGAAACTATGAAAAAATTATTTTTCGCCCTTTTGATTTCTGTTCCTGCCTTCGCTGCTGAAGTTGTCGTTATGGACATCCCGGCTGTTGACCTCAGAGGTGCAGATTCTGTTGAGACAAGATTCATTGTGAACGAAGCAGCTGGCACTGTTGATGCCCGTATGGATGCTTCTCAGACGTTCACTGAGTGCTTCGGCGGCGGCATGGGTGGCGGTTATTATCCGTACCCAGGTGGATACAATCGTGGTGGTTACTACCCAGGACCATATGGTCAGCAGTACCGTAACTGTGTGACTTCAGTTCGTAACATCATGACTATGACTGAAGAAGTTCCAGGCATGACTGTGACTGATAAAGTTGTGAGCCTCAATGGCGTTAACTGCGGAAAAATGGGCGTATCCCGCGTTCTTAAAGTTCCTACGTTCTTCATGAACGGAAGCTGTAAGCTCGTTGAGAAAATGGAAAGAGTAAACGGTGAGAAGAGACTCATCGTAAAAGTCGTTACTAAGTAATCCAAAAAGAAAAAGGGAGCTTTGGCTCCCTTTTTCTTTATTCTTTTCTCTTCTCTGAGTTCTTGATCGATTCTCTGATAAAATATTTGATGACCTTGTTTCGCTGGGCCCCGCCGAGGAGACCTCGCAGTTCCTCATGGAGGGAATCATCATAGATGAGGGAATTCATCGTGCCCGGGCCTTTCTCGATCCGTGACATGATTCTTTCCATCGATCCCATGCTCTTATTCACACTCGAAACCATGGTCCCGAGATGAGCTTCTTTCAGTTCACGTGAAACCACTTCGAGGTTCGCTGACGCCTTGTTGATGGAGTTCATCGTGTCGACGATTTTCTTTCCGTCTTCCATGCTGGTGAGGATGTTATCCATCTTGATGAGAATTTTATCTGTGACATCGGCAATGGACTGCCCCTTGGTCATCATGGCTGCAAGTCCCGGAGAATTGTCCGAAGTCAGAATATCTTTTTCCGGATCGAAGGCGCCGCCTTCTTTTGAGCCACCTTTAATCTCGAGAAATTTATCGCCCACAAGGCCCGCGTTGGAAACGGAAACCGTTGTATCTTTCCTGATCCACGGAAGTTCTCTTTCTAAGACGGTGAAAATGATTTCCACTTCATCTTCACTGACGATTTCAATGGAGGACACAGAACCCACGCGGATCCCTTTCAGTTCGACGTAAGAGCCGGGCTTGAGATTGGAAACGTTTGAGACGCGCGCTTTTATGATCGCCTTGGGATCAAAAAGTGAACTCTCTTTCCCAATGCTCG